>JAZQAS010000072.1:0-23307 GCA_045545335.1 Candidatus Avispirillum sp.
TAATAAGTAATAGTGAATAGGTGAAAGCTGAAGAATGAATATCAATTTTATACCCCCGATTGCGTTTAGCAATCGGGGGCTCTTTGCAGTAGAAAGAATATTTATTCCTGTGTTTTACGCACCCATTCTTCCCAGCGGGGATCTGCCTTGATCTCCTTTTCTACTTCGTCGCAATCGGGATTGCACCAGAAGGGCCAGTCTTGGGGCAGCTCCCTTGTGATACTCTTTACGGCAGTCGCACGGAATTTAACGTATTTGACAAGGGAAGCGGTAAGGGTATGCTCCTCTCCGTCACATAGTGCGTCGAAGGCTCTTGCGTTTTTGAGCGCTTCGTTAAGAGAAGCGAAGGCATCATCGTGATAGCCTCTCTCCCACTGCAGCCTTGACAAATAGAGATACAGACAGCGCATATATTCGTGATACGCTCCGTAATTTCCGTCGTCGCAGATCAGATCAAAGATTGCAATAACTCCCTTGATTTTTTCTATGGGCATATCGCTATCAAAATTTTTGATATCGGATATGAGAGAAAAGATCAACTGCTCCGAAAACTCCTTTGCAGCACAAAGCAGAAATTCTCCAATGTATCTCGCTTCTTGCTTGCCGTCTGTCGCTTCTGTCAACAGATATTCTCGGCACCCTTGAAGATCGGGCATACGGTTTGCGTGTGCGATAGCCTTTTCATATTCACCGTAGTTTCTGTAAAGCGGCACCAAAAGCTTGATTGCTCTTGTTACTACAGTGCTGTCGGATGCGTTACCCACAAGGTTTTCGCAGATTTTTACA
This sequence comes from Candidatus Avispirillum sp., assembly GCA_045545335.1. GTDB lineage: Bacteria > Bacillota > Clostridia > Oscillospirales > CAG-272 > Avispirillum. The sequence continues at coordinate 787 of JAZQAS010000072.1, forward strand.
GTTTCAGACCAATACCCGTTTTTCTTGTGGTGGTCATAATCGTATTGAATAAATCCATCGTCATTATAGGAAAGCCATTCGTGATTTCTGCGCCATCCTGCTTCCCAAAGGGTTTCGGCGAGAGTTATCATAAGTCTTTCATTCTGCACAAACTCTGCAAGGCCCTCTCGGAGTATGGGAATACATTCATCCACCCATCCGTCATCGCCGTCACGCCTGATATCGTAAGCCGCGATCCTTTCAATTATAGCGTCTATCTTTTTATCGCGGTCGTTATGATAGCCGAATAATTCATCAATAGTCACACCGAAATAGTTTGCAAGTGATGGCATGATCTCCATATCGGGATAGCTGCCGCCGGACTCCCAACGGGAAACCGCCTGAGATGTTATGCCGAGGGCATCGGCAAGATCCTCCTGTGTTCTTCCGTCTCGGCGACGGAGCTCACGTATTTTATTTCCTAAATTAAGCTGCATGATCGCACCTCCAAAATGTTTATCACCGGTGTGATTACATTATATAGTAAATCCTTTTATAAAACAATTATCAAATGGTTGTTTCAAAATCAACTGTTGGTTTCAAAACAGTCCCCCCCGATTGCCACGGCAATCAGGGGATTATCTTTCTCAACTATAAGGAAATAATAATATTCTTGATAATTGCTTTAAATATCGCTTTGCATATTGTATCATATAGTCAAGGATAAGAGTTGCAACTATAAGTTCCTGATAAAATTATCTTCGGCTAACAGATAGCAGAAAGGGAAATATAATGATGACAGTAGGTCAGAGAATTAAAGCATATAGAAAAGCAAAACAGTATTCACAGGCAGACCTTGCGGAGAGGCTTGGTGTATCATGTCAGGCAATCTCCAAATGGGAAAATGATTTGTCTATGCCCGATATATCGCAGGTCGTTCCTCTTGCAAAGGTACTTGGCACATCAGTGGATGCCATACTTGGTATGTACGGCGATGAGTCCGATGATTTAGCAGAGCTATACCGTGATCTTGAAGAAATATGCGGTGGTGAATTTGATACCCACTCAATGGATCCTAAGCTTTGCGAAACAGAAATGAAGTGCTTTGAAAGGCTTGAAGAATTCGTGCACAAGTATCCTCTTAACTACCGTGTTATGCTTCAGTACGGTTGGTTTGGCGCAAGAGTTGCTTCTTCGATAAACAAAGGCTATTTCAGTGAGCTTTCCGAAAAATCGCACAAGGCTATTCAGATCAGCACAGAAAGGGCCCTAAGAGCTGTAATCACTTACGACACTGATTATGGAAGAAAAGTAGAGGCAAAGCAGAAGCTCATCTTGCTTTACACGAGCATGAATGATTATGAAAGAGCATACGCTGAATGTGAGGATTTGGGCGAAAGTGATAAGATACTTGCAAAGTACAGAATTGCAAACAATGCAGGCGACTATGAAAACCGTCTTGAATATGCAAAGGAAAAGCTGTGCCTTGATTTCAAAGCATTGACAATTAGTTTTTCTCATCTCTGCGGATCATATGCAACACCCATAGAACCAAGTGCAGAAAAGTATACAGAACTTTTCAACACGCTTGTTCAGTACTGTAAGTATGACAACGGATTTGCAATTACTGATATTGAAGAATTAAAAAAACTGTTGTAAAAGGTCGCCCCCGATTACCATTTAGTAATCGGGGGATTACTTTTCCTCATACATCATTGAAATAATACAATTATATGATATACTTAAATAGAGGTGATGCGATATTTACAGATTAGGTATATATGATTGCTTTGGATACGGAATAGGATATGATGTGCCGTTCAGTGAAAGATATAAGTTAATAAAGCAAACCGGTTTTGACTGCGTTATGCTTTGGTGGAGTGATACATTCGGTCGAGGATCCGGGTATCGGGAAGATGTTGAGCTGGCGAGAAACGCAGGGTTATATGTGGAGAATATTCACGCTCCGGTTTTAGGACAGAACTATTTGTCGCTTGATAATTTGAACGGTGAACAAGTATATGACGATTATTTGCGATGTGTAAAAGATTGTTTTAACTTTGATATACCTACAATGGTTATCCACTTGCCTGATGATTCTAAGCCTATAAATAATATAGGATTGGAAAGATTGGAACGGATAATCCATTCGGCTGAAACATCAAATCTTAAAGTTGCCTTTGAAAACGTGAATAATATACAGAATTTAATGTTAGTGCTTAGAAAGTTTCAATCCCCAAATATAGGATTTTGCTACGATAGCTGTCATCACACAAATTATGCTCCCGATGTTGATTTGTTGAGCTTATACGGAAATCGTTTATTTGCGTTGCATTTGCACGATAATGGAGGAATACATAATCAGCATCAGTTACCGTTTGACGGTAGCATAAACTGGAATGAAACTATGAACAGAATATCACTTACAGGATATAAAGGTGCAACGACATTGGAGCCCATGAATTGGGATTATGAGGATTTGTGTATTCAGCAGTTCTTAGAGGTGGCATATCAGAGATGCGTTACAGTTAATGAAATCAGGAAATAAAATAGATTTTATAAAAAGGAGAAATAATATGTCAATAACAGACTATCCTGTGGGCAGACTTGATAACATTGGGTTTGTTACGATATTCGCTCGGTACAAAGATCAATGGATATATTGCTGGCACAGATACAGAAAAAGCTTTGAGCGTCCCGGCGGACACGTTGAAGCAAACGAAACAGTTTTTGATGCCGCTAAACGTGAGCTTTATGAAGAAACCGGAATAATTGACTGCAATATGATACCGCTTTGGGACTACGAGTACATTTGGGAAAACGGTGAGGGTAGTAACAACGGGCGTGTGTTTTACGCTGACGTACATTCATTGGGACATCTACCCGAAAGCGAGATGGAACGCATTGAGCTTTTTGACACAGCTCCCCAAAACTATACATACGACAGAGAGAAAGAATTAAAGGATATCGAATTGGTTGAAAGGGCACGCCGGGCTTATTTTCAATGAGTGGAGAAACTATGACAACATTTTATTTTGTAAGGCACGGAGAACCTGACTACGAAAGTATAGGTGAATGGGCCAAAGTCCCCTTTGGACGAGAATTTGCAGGATTAACTGATAATGGCGTAAGTCAGATTTGTGATGCGATATCCGAGTTGCGTAAGTTCTCACCTCAAATTGTTATAACCTCTCCGTACACAAGGTCTATGCAAGGTGCGGCAATAATATCCCGAGAATTGGATATTCCGTTGTTCGTGGAACGCGATTTGCACGAATGGGATTCAGACAAAACACATAAAGTATCCGATCACGAAGTTCTGACTGAATTATGTAATGATTTTGACCTTTGTGGTGGTGAATATCCCGACGGTGAGGAAAAACAATGGGAGAGCATACCAATAGTTAAGGAACGTGTGTTAAAAGTTCTTGAGAAATATTTGAATTATGATACAGTTATCGTTTGCGGACACGCGATAATGATGCAGTCTGTAACACTTATAAACAGATCGTTTGAATACGGTGAGATCGTAAAATGGGAAATGAAAAACTCCCAACTCATGTAAAGAAATAAAACTACACAAGTGATATACTTCTTTCAGAAAGGAGGGTAACGCTTATGTATGAATGGATCTATGCAACTCAAAAGCTAATAGACTGGATCGATGACCATGCTCTTGAAAGCCCTTCGCTGTGCGAAATTTCAAAACAAGTGGGATATTCGCCATGGTATTGCTCCGAGCAGTTCCACCGAGTAAGTGGAATGACTATAAAAGAGTATATGTCAAAAAGACGCCTCAGTCTTGCGGCTTTGGCTTTGCGTGATACAGATATACCTCTCATAGAAATTGCATTGGAGTACGGATTTTCTTCCCAGCAAGCTCTAACAAGAGCCTTTACGAATGCTTTCGGATGCGCACCGTCGGTATATAGAAAGAATCCCACTCCCATACCACTTACTATGAAAAAGCTTGTTATCACTCCTTCTAATTACATTGAAAAAGGAGATATCACCATGAGTGATTTGGTAATCCCAAGTTATCGTATCGAGCACATTCCTGCGCACAGATTTCTCGGTGTGTATGAACATACCGAAACTAAAGAAGGACCTATTTGGCCCGGTCATGACTGCGATCTGCTATGCGGAATCGTGCAGAGCATTACAGACTTTCATCCTATCGTTTCAAGTCACACAGCAGGTTGGAAATGGGAAAACGGTGAAAGAAAGTATTTCTACGGACTCGGTGTCGATGCCGACTATGATGGTTCTGTTCCCGAAGGCTTTATCCTTACAGATATCATCCCCGAGAGCTATTATATCGTGTTCAGTCATCCACCTTTTCACTATCTTTCAGAAAACGATGAGGTGATGAGAAGAGTGGGAGAATTAGCGTGGAATTTCACCCCTGAGACTATCGGGTATGAATGGAACGAAATCGATTGTCAGGACTATCAGAGACACTTTCCTGAGGTAAATGGGTATCAGATCCTCAGACCTGTGAAGAAAATAAAATAAAACAAGTAGCCCCCGATTGCCGTTTTGGTAATCGGGGGAGTTTTCTTTGTGACAACTAAATAATAAATAAATTGTATGTAGTAGTTTTAATTCACAGAAAGCTTGGTAAGCTCTCTTCTTGCCCAATCAACGCTTTCACCACTACGAATACCGTAATCCTCAGAAAGTGACTTGATTATCAAATTCCACATTGATATTGCTTCGCTTTTCCTTCCGAGTTTTGTGAACAGGAAAGCTCTTGCATATACAGAATCCAATTCCTTGGGCGCAGGTGCTTTTTCGTAGGATCTCTCGTAAAGAGAAATTGCCTTTTCATAAGAACCATATTTATTGAAGCATTCTGCTGCTTCAAAAATGATGCGATGATCTTCGCCGTTCTTTTCCACGGCAGTTTCCCAAATTGAGAATGCCGCGCTATTGTTTCCTTTATGCATTTCAATATCACCGAGGAACAATCCATACATTGCGTTATCGGAAAATGAGGAAATGTATTCCTTTGCTATCTCGTATTTCTCTGCATTTATATAGATACCGATGAGTTTTTCTCTGACGGTATCATTCTTTGGGTATTTATTTGATAACGACTCGTAGAAATTTATAAGTCTGTCTGTTTCGTTTCGCTTGTTTCTGACTCGTATGAGATTCCCGTGCAGTGCCATATCACAAGGATCAATGAGCAAACCTTCCTCGCACAGCCTACCTACGTTTAAAGTATCGCGGTTTACTCTGTGCTCATAAAGTTCAACAAGGAGGGTACGTGCTTCGTTATTCTGAGGCTCGTCACAGATCACCCCTTTCAGGTATCTCTCTGCCCAAACGAAATTGTCGTGACTTACAGTATGCTCGTCACGGATCATATTGCTGATACGCTCCATATAGTCGTCCTTGTTCATTGAGAAAAGGGAATCTATGCTTACACCGAAAAACAAAGCAAGCTGGGGGATTATAGCAATATCGGGAGTGGTGGTATTCGTTTCCCATTTAGATACAGCCTGAAAAGATACGCCCATTTTATTTGCAAGTTCTTCCTGAGTAATACCTCTTTCGCTTCTCAGCTTTTTAATAGTTGTTCCTAATTTAAGTTCCATAATTAACTCCATTGATTATTATTTATCAGCTGACAACCATATTATAGCCGAGAAAAGCTCAATAGTAAATAACCGCAAAATTGAAGCAACTCGCCTTTTAAGTGAATTAATAGGATTAATTCCACCGAACGGATACCACATTACTCAATCTGCCAACGTTTCAAATGAGGAAGCAGACCTTTAAGCTTGTTTCGGGCTTCTTCTTCGGTCTTGCAATCACCGGTTTCGATTTCAAAAGAGATACACATTTCGATCATTTGAGAAAGGGTAGCCTCATTTGTAAAACTGCCGCTCGAATAACAGTATTTACAGTAATCCCTGCAAATCTGCCCTTCCGCATTTCTGCCAAAATCACTATCATTGTTGATTTCCATACCGCAGCTTTGGCAGATTTTATTATTCGTTACGTATCCGCCCGTTATTTCAATAACGTTACAGTCGGGATCAAAAAGATGAAAATAATGGTATGTGGGATAGACCTCAAATATTTCCGTTACTTTTCCGATTTTCAGCTGCTTTACTCTTCGATGCTCTCTTTCCAGATCCTCTACCCAATAATTCTGGACGAATTTATAGGGAGATTCGGTAAGTGTACAATGGCCGTGGATGTTTTGTTCATTCATAAGTGAGATGTTTTGACCGCCTACGTCAAAGCTTACAAATTTGTTGCCGCTTCTGCATCGGTCGCCTACGGACAAACGAAAAAGCTTCTCATAAAAATCCACCGATTTTTCAAAGTCCTTTACCACGAGATAAATACACGCAAAATGAAGAGGGTTTTCATTATCAGACTTTTCATCTATATCTCTCAGAAGAAGAGTATCTGTTGATACTCTGAAAACATCTGCCATTTTGATTACTTTGTCAAGATCGGGTATTGCTTGACCCAGCTCCCATTTTGAAACAGATTGTCTTGAAACATCTAGTATTTCTGCCAAACGTTCCTGCGTAAATCTGTTTTGTATGCGCAAAATCTGTATTTGCTCGCCTATCGTCATATTATTTCCTCTCTTTTTTATTGTTATTTTGATGATAACATATCCACTCAATAAAATCTACCAACTAAAGTAGGAAAAAAAGCAACCCCCGATTGCGTTTAGCAATCGGGGGTATCTTTAGTTATTCATAGCAGTTATGAATTTGTTTATTCTTTCGCCGGCGGAGCCTGAGAATATCTCCTCGGGGGTGCCCTCGGCGGCGATGACGCCCTCATCCATAAAGATTATCTTATCGGAGACCTCCTTGGCAAAGGCCATCTCATGGGTCACTATGATAAGGGTCATTCCTCTTTCGCAAAGAGACTTTATTACCGCAAGCACCTCTCCCGTCAGCTCAGGGTCAAGGGCGCTTGTGGGCTCGTCAAAGCACAGGATCTCCGGAGAGAGCATCAGCGCTCTGGCTATGGCAACTCTCTGCTGCTGTCCGCCCGAAAGCTGGCAGGGATATGCATCCCGCTTTGCAAGAAGGCCTACGCTATCAAGTATCTCAAGGGCTCTCTTTTCAATTTCTGCATTTGTCTTTTTAGCCCCCGCGCCTTTGCCCCTTCCCTTGGCGATATCCTTCTCTCTCAGCTTTGCCGCAAGGGTCAGATTTGAGAGAACGGTATACTGCGGAAACAGGTTGAACTGCTGAAATACAAGGCCGAAATTGAGACGGCGCTCTCTTATCTCTCTGTCCGTCAGTTTGTTTTTGGCATTTGACGAATAGACCTCGCGGCCGTTTACGAATATCTCTCCGCTGCTCGGTGTTTCAAGAAAATTGAGGCATCTCAGAAGAGTTGTCTTTCCGCTGCCGGAGGAGCCGAGGATCGTCAGCACCTCGCCCTTTTCAATGGAAAAGGAGATATCCTTGAGGACCTCGTTTTTGCCAAAGCTTTTATTCAGATTTTTAACTTCAAGTATTGACATTTGATCCTCCTCAGCTCTTAAAATATGAAAGCTTTTTCTCTATATAGCCGAAAAGAAGGGTGAGCAATCCGCTGAAAAGAAGATAGAACACGCCCGTATAGAACAGCGGCCAGAGAAGGCCCTCGGACTTTATGAACTTCTGACCTGCCCAGATTATCTCATAGCAGGTGATGATGCGGGCAAGGGACGTATCCTTGACAAGGGTGATTATCTCGTTTGACATAGGGGGCACGATGCGCTTCACTACCTGAAGGAGCACTACCCTGAAGAATATCTGAGAGCGGGTCATACCAAGGACCTGACCTGCCTCATACTGCCCGCGGGGAATGCTCTCAATGCCGCCTCGGTATATCTCCGAGAAATAGCAGGCATAGTTGATCACAAAAGCAACCACCGTTGCCACGAGTGGCGAAAAGGAATTAAGATATTCGGCGATATAATAAAATACGTTTGTCACCCCTGCCCTTTCCATGCTCGTTGCAAGGAGGCCTGGGCCGAAATATACGATTATGAGCTGGAGCATAAGGGGCGTGCCGCGGATTATCCACACGAAGACCTTGACAAGCCATTTGAGCGGATAGAAGCGGCTCATTGAGCCGAAGCTGAGCACAAGACCGAGAGGAAGGCTGAACACGAGAGTCAGCCCGAAGATCTGCAAAGTCGTCAGAAAGCCGTTCCACAGCTTCAGCGTTACTTCAAAAAACATTTCCATTTGACTACCTGTTTATTACCTATCTACTCCAAAAGCAGAGGGCTCCGCCCTCTGCTTTCAGAAAAAACATATTACTTCTTATCTCCGACGAGAGTGAGCTCATACTTCTTTGCAAGCTCTCCGAGAGTGCCGTCTGCAACCAGATCTGCCATAATGGAGTTGAGCTTTTCGCAAAGATCGCTTCCCTCGCGGCAGGCGATTGCGTACTCCTCCTCTGTGAGGGAGAAGGTCTTTGTGAGCTTATCGTAGCTCGTTCCCTCACCTGTCATTGCGTTTGCCATGGTAACGTCGATAACGCAGGCATCTGCCTTGCCGGACTCAACTGCCATAAGCGCATCGCTCTGATAGGTATACTCAACCACCTTGAGCTCTGCAGCCTCTGCCGCAGACATACCTGCGCTGCCCGCCTCAACTGCAACGGAGGCATCCTTAAGAGCAGCTGCATTCGTATACTTCTCTGCGTTCTCAGCCTTGGTTACGACTACCTGCGCGTTGAGCACGTAGGTATCCGTGCAGCTTGCGTTCTCCTTTGCCTCCTCCGTGAGGGTCATACCGTTCCAGATACAGTCAACGTCCTTGGCCTCAAGGAAGCTCCACTTATTATCGCAATCGATCTCGATGAACTCTACCTCAACGCCGAGAGCCTTGCCTGCAAGGAGAGCGAACTCAGTATCAAATCCCGTCCACTCATCGTTTTCATCAAGGTAGTTCATAGGTACGTATTCGGTCATACCGATGATGAGGGTGCCCTTATCCTGAATATACTCAACGTCGGACTTCTGTTCTGTCTGACCGAGACAGGAGAACATTGAGAGGGAAACCATAACGAGTGCGAGGGCGAGAGCCAAAAGCTTTGTCTTTTTCATTTTTTATTCCGTTCTTTCTTTAGTTTATCACTTTACTTTGATAAAGTGATAAGGTGATGTGAATATAATACAATAAAATGCGGTACAAGTCAAGGCGTTTTCAGAAAAAAACAAAAACTTTTTCCCGCGGTGAGCATTGGGTCGGGCAAAGGGGACGCTCCCTCTTCATACAAAGAAAAAAAGGGTGAAAAGCCTTGCAAAAAATCAAAAAAAGGTAAACTTTTTTCAAAAAACATATTGCAAAATAATTTCAGATGTGTTAGAATAGGCAAGGTCGCAACAGCGGCCAATAGGGGTGTAGTTCAGTTGGTAGAACGGCAGTCTCCAAAACTGCATGTCCAGAGTTCGAGTCTTTGCGCCCCTGCCAGAAAAAAGCACTTCGAAAGAAGTGCTTTTTTCAGCTATATTCGGCAAGCCGAGCTAAATTGGGTAAACCCAGCTAAATTCCCTGCGGGAGCTAAATTGGCTTCGCCAGCTATATACCGAATATAATTTAGCTGCACGAAGTGCAATTTAGCTGCGAGCGCAGCGAGCTATTTAGCTACGGAGCAAAGCGGAGTTATTTAGCTATATACAATCTTTCATTTATATGCTAGAGCAAGATTTCGAAAGGAGCCTCATAATTGAAAGGGTTCTTAAAGCTTACTGAAATTATTATTTCAGTTTTTTACGTAATTTGGAATTTAGTTGAAATACTTGCCATACCTGCATTGTTCGTCTTGATCGGTGCTCTTAATTCCCTGCCGTGGCAATACTACGTCGCTACCATAAGCGGATATTTTGCCATCGCCATCATCATACAAATTATATGTCATTTTATATCAAAACGTCTTGGAATTAAATTTGCCCGTCGAATAGAAAAGTTGTTTCGCAATTCTTCTAATAAATGCTCCGAGGGCACTGAAACCGAAGTATCCTGACTTAACTAAATACATCATCAAAAAAGAAAAGTCGGACATTATCCGACTTTTCTTTTTTTCTCACAAGTTATCTGACACGCTTGCTCCCAGCGGAGAACAAAGTATACAAGCAATTCAAAGAAAACTTCAAATACGATTTGTATCAATTTCTCATTTTTTAATCTGCTATTTAAAAGCTTTTCTTGTTGAAAAACAAAACGATTTGTGCTATAATAAGGCTCGATTTTTGATTTGTGTTTTGAGGCAAATATGAGTACCCATACTAAAAATACTAACAAAGGAAAATATATAATCATCGCCCTTGAGCTTCTGGCTCTGGGCATCGTTATGGGCGTTGCCTGCGGCCTTGTGGGAAGTGCCTTTTCCCACTCCGTTTCATTCGTAACGTCCCTTCGCCAGAAGTTTCCCTTTATTCTTTATCTCCTCCCTCTCGGCGGTATAGCCTCCGTTCTTATCTACCGTCTTTTCAAGGTTACGGGCCTTGGCACCGACGACGCCGTTGAAAGCGCTCATACGGAGAAAAAGGTCTCTCCCCGTCTTGCGCCTGCGGTGCTTATCTGCTCCGTTATCACCCATCTCTTCGGAGGAAGCGCGGGAAGAGAGGGAGCGGCCCTCAAGATGGGAGGCGGAATTGCCGCATTCTTCTCAAACGTCTTCGGCCTTGACGAAAGAACCCGCAGAACCGTTGCCCTTGCGGGTATGGCAGGCGTTTTCGCCGCAGTTTTCGGCACCCCCGTGGGAGCCGCGGTATTCACCGTTGAGGTGGTCCGTTCCCGCTCTATCCGCTGGTGGGGCATACTCACGGCCCTCGTTTCAAGCTCCTCTGCATATTTCGTTTCCCTCTCTCTTTTCGTAAAGCCCGAGAGGTACCGTATCGGCGAGCTTCCCTCCTATTCCCTCGATACCCTCTGGAAGGCTCTGCTTATTGCAGCTCTTGGCGGCATCGTTGCATTTATCTTCTGCTCTGCAATGCACCTTTTTACAAAGGGAGCAAAAAAGCTTTTTAAAAACGATATCCTTCGCATATCCGTCATTTCCGCCGTCATCGTTATTCTCACCCTTGCCGTCGGCACCACGGACTACAACGGCGGAGGCATCAATATTATTGAAGGACTTTTTCACGGGGAGGCCGTTCGCTACGAGGCCTTTGCTTTGAAGATACTCTTCACCGCCCTCACCGTTTGTGCAGGCTTTAAGGGAGGCGAGATCGTTCCCGCTTTCTTTACGGGAGCCACCTTCGGCGCCGCTATGGCAACGCTCCTCGGCCTTTCTCCCGCATTCGGCGCGGCAATGGGTATGATCGCGCTTTTCTGCGGCGTTACCAACTGCCCTATAGCCACTCTCATCCTTGCCTGCGAGCTCTTCGGCCTCAAGGCTCTTCCCTTCTATATTATGACCGTTATCATAAGCTTTCTCTTCTCGGGAGAGCCCAGCCTCTACGACCACAAAAAATTTCCCTTCAAGGACCTTAAAAAAGGAATATAAAAAAAGCTGTCGCAAGCGACAGCTTTTTAATATTGTTGCTTATTTACAAAAAAGTTTTTTGCTGGCACGGTATACAAATACATTTATACATTGATAGCAATATTCAATTTGACACTAAAAAACAAAGTTAAAAATCATTAAAACAACGGTTCCTTTTTGCTGTTTTCCGTATAATGATATATTTTTGCCCAAGGCGTATATCCCCTTACATAAACATCCTTATCGCTAACAACAAATATCTCAAAATCGTGATTTGCACTATCCCAAACATCGACTTCCCCGGTTGTAAGATCAATACAATTTAAACAATATGTGATATCGTCATAGTCACTTTCCATATCATATGTAGTAAAGTAAGCATTATTTTCAAAAGCTACAAAGGTATTAATATAGCCATCTACTTCGTATGTTGCCGTTACACAATTTTCGTTTATATCATAAGTAGAAATATAAGTTTGGGTACCATCGTAGTTGGATTCCCAAAAAACAATTTTGTCTGATGTGAAATTGTATTGAATATATTGCTGTTCATCTACAGACTTATAAGTATATCGACCGATTTCAGTATGCTCATCGTTGTCACTGTTATAAGAGTAGATTATACTTTCTTCTTCATTTGCAGCAGTTATATATACTACGGTATCACCCATTACACCAGCGGATAGTGCGCGATCGCAAACTGTTGTGCTTTCCAATGTTTCAATATTAATGGAATCCAACTTGTAAAATGTATAATCATCCCCTTCATCAGTTGTTTCCCAATAATATGTCCACAAGTAAACATGATTATTATGTATAAAATAATAATTTACATTATTGAAATGTCCTATTTCGACTCTTTTATCGTTTGTCAGATCGCAAGCTTCCAAGTAGTAAAGCGAATTTTCAGGATCTATTGATTCAATGTAAGTAAGAAAATATGCAATATTATCGTACACCTGAGGAATCACACCTGTTAAAGGTTTGGATGTTGCTATTTTACTGGTTCCGTTTTTGTCAGCATAGTATGCAAAAGCTGCTCTACCAAATGATTTTTGGTATACGGCAAAATCTCTATTGAGCCAAAAGCTATTCGGCATATAGTTTATGGCGTTATTGTAGTTAAGAGAAACATCACATTGCATTATGTATTTATCTGTAGCAAAGAGGCGTATAATACCAACAATCAAACAAACAATTAAAATAATTGTTAAGCAAACTGCGCCGATAATAATTGCAAGTTTTTTCATAATATCTCCTTATTTGTATAGTGGATTCAAATAATTGAATGCAAACATGGGAACAATCAGGTTTCTTGCGATTTGCATTCTATATTTATTTGTGTAATTATATTTAACAAATTTAGAATTTAATATTCCATCAACTGAGGTTTGCATACAATTGTTCTTTAATAGGTTATAATTCCTACGGGCTTGGCTGTCGTATCTGCGGGAGGTGCAGTTGTATCTGCGGGAGGTGCGACGCGAGGAACGACAACGTTTATTTCTCTGATATCATCCTCCGTTGTGCAGTATGAAAAAGTCCATATGCTGTCGCCATCGCCATTCTCGTTTTTACTATCGACCGTGACAAAAGCCAGCTCAGCGCCGTTTTCAAGAATATACTTACTTATGCTGCGGCTCTTATCGAATGCATAATATACAACAATTGAACGCTCACCTGTTTTTTCATCACTTTCAAGGCAAAGGACGTAACTTCGCTCAGCACCGAGAACAAAGGTGTATTCCTCCGATATCTCACCTGTTTTAACGTTGAAATACCTTGACCAGTTTTTTGAAATTGTCGCTGCCGACACTTCGATTATATCTTCTGTCAGTATTGTGACACCGGGCTTATTGTAAAAATCATCTTTCCACATCATATTGCCTGATTGATCATTAATCGTCAGCCGATATGCACCTCCCATTTTTTTCAGCTCATAGCACTGTATCGGACGGACTTCCGCCTTTGAAAGCGAGGTGAGAGGAATATTATATACTGTCTTTGGGCTATCCTCATAGCTGAAATATATCTGCACGTAAGCGCCGGAATCACCCTTGGCGATGCTTAAGGGAGCCTCAAACACTAAGATAAAATCTCTCTTGCTCTCAGAGCCTACAATTCCTCCGTCAACGTGGCGGCACGTCGAACTCTCTGTATAGGGCTTATCCTTGTAATACAGAACGGCTGAGGTAAAAACGTCCAGCTCCTTACTGAGATTTTCAAAATTCACCTCAACGCACACGAGGCAGTTCCCCTCTTTGGGCAAATAAACGACCTCGTTGTCCGGCGTTATGTGCACGCCTTCATAATCCTCGCCGTAGGCCTCCTTCGTGCTTATGCTTTCACGAATGCCGATATCGCCCACGGAAAAGCTCATGCTTTCGTTGAGCTGTATCTTATTCTTATTGGTGATGCTTGAGCCAAAGGCATTGCTCGTTGCCTCTATAACGTAGAGATCTTCTATAACGTTTGGTTCGCCCTCAACTATCTCTCCCCGAAAGCCTACGAGAACTACGGTGCCTTTAATGATGCTCTCCGGGAAAGGAGCTGAGCTCTTTATTTTCGTTGTGCCAAGTCTATAGAACTCTCCTTCGTTATTCATGGGAATCACCGTCAGCTCATATACGGTCTTTCCCTTTTTATCGGTATACTCTGCCTTTTCATATACGTCGGCTTTAAAATACTTTGCCTTGGTGGGCTTTTTTATTTCAAATTCTATAAGGGCATTATATTTTTCTTTCTCGCCGCCTCCGTCTCTTGAAAAGCTGCTTTCAAAGCGGTAGGTGCCCTCGGTATCCGTTCTTATATCGGAAAGATAATATTTTTTCTTAAAGCTCCGTTGGAAAAGGTTATTCTTATTCGGTATGAGATAGGCCTCAAGAGTCACTATATAATCTCTCGCTATTCTCGCGTCATTCCATTCTCCGTCTGCGCTTTTATAGATATAGAAGGAATTTCCGCATACATAGCTCTCGTCCGTTTCGCTTTTCCATTCAACCTCTATATAGGGCCTCTTTGCGTTAAGGTCGGCAGAGATCACACGTGCGCTGATGCCGTCAAGCTCCGTGCTTTCCTTCGTTACCTCTATACCGCCGCCGATATACAGCTCATCGCTCTCGGGCCGAACCGTGAACAAAGCTACCGCCGCCGCAATACACAAAAGAAGCGATACGGCAATGACCCAGAAGGCAGGCCTTTTATAATTAAGCAGCGATCTTATTCTCGCCTTTACTCCAACCTCGCCGAATGCCACGGGGCAGGCCATTATCATCCTGCGGGGCACGCTGCAAAGGAGAAGCGCCTCGGAATAGGACTTCATTCTATCGGAATCAAGGCCTCTCGCCACCTTTTCATCGCAGGCAAGCTCTATATCGCGGCAAAGAAGTACGTACGCCACCCACACCAGAGGATTGAACCAATGGATGCTGAGAAGGAGAAAGCCCAGGGGCTTCCATATAAAATCAAGCCTTCTTATATGGGCTCTCTCGTGGGCGAGGACGAACTCTGTCGCATCCTTCGGCAAGGACGAGGGCAGATATATCCTCGGGCAGATGATGCCGAGAATGAAGGGAGAGTCTATATCGTCGCAAACGAAGACGTTTTTTGAAAGGCGAACGGATGCTCTTACCTTTGAGTATATGCCGAAATAGCTTACCGCGCTGTAAACAAGCATTGCAAATACGCCGCAGAGCCAGACGATGCAGGCATAAAAGGCAAGGCTCTCAAGGGGCGCCCTTTCGCTCTTATTTGCAAGTTCTGTGCTTTGGGAGATCATAGGGTTTACTACCTCATCCACTACGGGAATGCCGCTGTCTATCTCCGGCTCATAGGAATATATGATCTCCCGGGGGATAGGCTCGCCCGATGGCAGGGGGCTTATGGCGGTCTCTATTCTGAAGGGGCAGACGAGGGCTACGGCAACGAGCGCCCAAAGAATACAGAACACCGCTCTCGGCGTCCTTTTCAAAACAAGGCGCAAAAGCACAACGCAAGGGATCATCGCCCCTGCAAGGATGCTCATATTAAGTATTTTTATGAAAACCTCTGTCATTTCGTCATTCTCCCATTGCGTCTATCATTGCCTTGATATCTTCTATATCCTTTTTGGAAAGCTCCTGCCTTTTTGCAAAGGCGGCGATAAATGCAGGAAGAGAGCCCTCAAAGGTATCCTCAACGAATCTCTGAGATCTTATAGAGCAATATTCTTCCTTTGATATAAGAGAGGTGACGCGTCCTCCCTCGTTTTTGAATATTCCCCTGTCGCAAAGCTTTTTAAGGACGGTATACGTGGTGGATTTTTTCCACTCAAGCTCCTTTTCGCATATCTTGACCAGTTCCCCTGAGCTCACGGGCTCTCTCTGCCAGATTATATCGGCAAATCTGCCCTCTACGCTTCCAAGACTAAGCTCACCCATATTTTTACCATTCCTTTCTCTTGCGTTAGTTTCACAGGTCTATCGTTTATAGACCTCTCTGTAATGAGTCTATCACAAGTAGACCAATTTGTCAATAGGGATAATAAAAAAACCTTACGAAGCCGGCTTCGTAAGGTTTTTCATTATCAGTCGCAAATTTCTACCGTGATCTCCTTGCCCATCTTATCATTGGGAATGAAGTATACGGTGGTGTTCATAAGGCTGTCAAATTCTTCGGTATAGCCATCAGCGCCGCTGATAACAGCGCTTCTCTTGCCAAGGCCCTTATCCTCATACTTAAGAGTGAGAACGGAGTCCTTAACGTTGACAGTGATCTCAGCCTTCTCTGCAGGGAAATATGCGGGAGGCTGGATGCGAACGCCCTCAATAGAGGGATGGATACCGAAGCCGTAGCGGACAGTTTCCTTAACGAGGACAGCTCCGCTTCCCGTATGCCAGTCGCCCATGGACTCGCCGTCCATACCGTAATCCGCGTTCTCGCAATAGGAGTTGGGCATTACGAAAGAGGACATTGTGCAATTATCGTGGGTGATGACCGCAGTTTTCTCTATCTCCTCCCAGGCTCTCTCGCTCTCGCCCATCTCAAAGAGGGCCATTGTGCCAAAGAGGCTTCCGTGAGCATACGCGCAGGAGTTTTCATAAGTACCGGGAACGATAGCGGCAATTCTTCCAACGCCCTTTGCATCGGGGGGGAAGGGTACGTCAAAGGTCTTGAGACCGTATTTTGAGGATACCGCGTCCATACAGCCCATAATGGAGGACTTGAGGGAGGGATCGCGGCGGAGGAACTTCGTTATAGCCCAGAAGGAGTTTGCCGTGAGAGAATAGCGCGCCGCGCCATCGGGGTCGCACCAGGAGCCCACCTTATAGCCAAGCTTATCGCCCCAGCCGTGGACCACTCTTCTCTCCCCTGCCTCGTTTACGTCGATAGCGTGCTTTTCAAGGCCTTCTTCAATAGCCTTTGCGGCAAGAGCATACTTCTCGATCTCAGCCTCGTAGCCGCCGACATAGCTGAGGATCTCCGTCATCTCATGGAGATTCTGATAGAACTGGAGAGTTGCCATTACGGTTACGCCGCTGCCGAACTCCTTGTCCTCGTCCTCAGTTTCGCCGAGGCCGTCGAGAGCGTCGTTCCAGTCGCCGAAGAGAACGCGGACACAGCCCGTGCCGTATTCGTTATCTATCTTTGAATAGAGATAGTTCATAGTTCTGAGAAGGTGGCAGAGAACGCTATCGCGCTCCTCGCTTCTCTTTGCGCTTGTCCATACCTCGTCCTCGCCTGCCTCGATATAGCCGCAGACCTCGTCAAGGATAGACCAGTCGCCCGTGTAGCTGAGATATGTATAAACTGTGGAGATCACCCATACGCCCTGGTCGATATACTTCTCAAGAGATACGGGAACAGGAGCCGTAGGATCATCGGGAACGGAGAACATTCTGGGGGGACGGCCCGTTACGAGAATGCAATTGAGAGCTGAGAGTATCTTCTCTCTTGAGAGCTCTCTCTGCCAGATAAGGGCGCCCTCAAGCTGCTGGAATACGTCGCGTATACCGAGATAGGAGCCTGCATAGTTCTTGCCGTGGGCGCAGATGGAGGTCTGCTTCTGAACGCTGCGGAAGAATTTATTGAAGGTCTCCGCCGTGATCTTCGGGCTCTTCCAGCCCTCAAAGCGGACCTTGAGATTATCAAAGGCGCTCTTCTCGCTCTCTTCAAGAACGGCAAGGTCTGCATCTATCTTATCCTTGCAGACGGGGAGATCGAGATACTTTTCCGTATCCTTATCCTTATAGCAGAGAACAAGCTCATAGTCTACTCTTGCGCTCTCGCCGGCCTCTGCCTTGATATGGAAGATATCAGCGGCGCAGGGGAGATCGGTGGTTGCAACGTTCACGGCCTTCTTTGCAAACTCGCCCTTTCTGAGAGAATAGGAGTTTGCAACGGAAAGGCCCTTGATGCCCACAAAATCGCCTCTTGCGCAGGTGCTCTGGCGGTCTGTGCAGTTACCCTCAGTCACCTTTGCATTGATGACAAGGCGGTCGCACTCCTTGCCGTTTCTGCTTGAAAGAACTGCGGTGCCGTTTTCGTATCTTACGCCGTACTTTGTGAGTCTTGCCCAGAAGCCCTCGTTTTCTCCGTTACGAAGGAGCGCCTCCATAAAGGATGCAAGATAGAATTCCTGAGTGCTTTCGGAATTATTGATGCCCATAAGGGTGAAATGGATATGCTTTTCTGCATCAACGTGAAGTCTCAGAGCAAATACAAGGTCGCCCACCTCGGTGATGCAATATGCAGACTTGAGAGAATAAACGATATATCTCTTTACGCCTGCCTCAATTGCCTGACGGGATGCGCCTGTGATGGAAACGGGAGTATAAAGTCCGTCGTCACCCTTGATGCCGCCAAAGAAGCTGACTGCAGACTCCTCGCCGTAGTTTGCAGTTCTGAAGATGGTGAAGGTGCTCTCAAGCGCATCGATAAAGCCCGTTGAACGAAGCCATACCACAAGTCCGTCGGAATCGTAGGGGAAGCGGCTCTCGCCAACTGTTCTCTCACAGCAGACTACCTTATCGTAATCAAGATAGAAGCTGTTTCTGGGAAGGCGGGCGCTGCCCTCGGCCTCTGCTTTTTTGATCTCATTAAGAAGAGAAAGTACAGTATTTTTATTCATATGAACTCCTATTAGGCATATTTTTCTGAATATACTATACCACATACTTTTCCTGAAATCAAGCGTAGGGGCCATTTATCCCCCTCACTTTTTGGGTGTGGGAATTTTGAGCACTTGCGCGGGATAGATCATATCGCTCTGAAGTCCGTTCAGCGCCTTTATCTCAGTATAGCGCTCGCCGCTTCCGAGGAGGCGCAGGGCTATCCTCCAAAGGCTATCCCCCGCCTTTACCGTATAGCTTGAATATGCAGGCTTCGGCGCCGCGGGGCTATACGTAAGGCCCTTGGGTATCTTTATCCTCTGACCCACGTGGATCACGTTGGGATCGGGGATATTATTATATTCGGCAAGTGTCTTATAATCGGTTTTAAAGGACGCGGCGATACCTGAAAGTGTATCTCCTCTCTCAACGGTATATACGCTTTCCTCCTTTGGCGCCTCTTCGTTTTTCTCATTTGCCTCGGCGGCGATACGGTCCATTTTTGAGAGAAGATAAGGCCCCGGGCAGGTGGTCTGAGCAAACATGGAATGCCAGCAGAGATTTTGGCCCTTTTCAAGCCTTCCAAGTCCGTTTCTCTTTGCGATATCGGCGCAAAGGCTGATAAGGCTTGCAAGGGCGGCATTGGAAACGGGCCAGGGGGCGGAATTTGAGGAGTTTGACACCTCTATGGTTATCGCATTCTTATCCGTCTCATATCCTCCCGTGGTTCCGGGAACGGTGCTCTCGTCAAGACCGCGGACGATACAGCCGTCGTAGCCGATGCAATAGGTTGCCGATGCGCCGCGGCCGGGGTCTGCAAAAAGCTTTGCAAGATTTGCGGCGGAGATCACACCTGCGGCGTGATGGATTATGATTCGGGTGATCTTATCCTCTCTTTTGCCGTGATGATTTTTTTCGCTTGCAGGAATATACTGCTTTGCAAGTGTTGAGTTGCTCATTTTTCCCCCTTATATTGAATTTTTATCTGCGGGATTATTGATGATGCCAAAGGCAACGAGAACGGGCAAGAGCACGTTCATAAGGCCATCCACCGTTTCGGAAAGGTCTATGCCCGAGAATTCCTTGACGCAGAAAACGACAAGTGCCGAAAGTGACAGCCACAGCGCCCAGGAGCGAAGCCTCGGCGCAAGCTTTTTTATAAAGTTTTTCATATTTTCTCCTATCTGTTGATCAAGTGATTTTGAAGCTCCTCCTTTGCATCCTGCATCTGCTTTATGTTATTGCCGTCGATGCCGTGATCAAGAAGAGCAAGCAGGGCACGCTGGGTCGCTCTGTCTCCCTTTTCGATATCGCCGAGGCGATCATCGTCGTTTGAGAGTCTGCGCTCCACCTTTTCTTTCCATTTTTCAAGCTCGGAAAGTCTTTCATCCTGCCTGAGATCGGGGGCCTTTGCTATCTTATAGGCCTTGATCGCCTTTTCTGCGGCATTCGATATGAGCACGAATGCAGAAGCCGCAGCTAAAACTGAGCTCCATATAAATTCGGGAGTGAGATCGACCATCTTTCCCCCGTCAGCTTACCGCTTCAACATATATCCCTAAAAGGTCCGAAAGAGCGCCGTATACGGGAATTTCAGTATCACGGATGCACTTATAGATACGGCTGTTCTCTACGTAATATATGCCGCAGATAAGCGCCGTATTACCGTTATAGGGAACAGGGTCTTCAAGTGTGCCTGCGTGGTCTGCAACAACCACCGTCCAAAGGCTCACCGCCTTATCGGGCGACCAATCAGCCTGTGAAGTATGAGCCGTAACGCAACGATAAAGTGTGCCGTCATAGCATACTCTTTCATCTGCCGAATAACTTTTTCCCTCTGCCCACATAGTGAATAGTGTGGGAGCTTTGAGAGCATCCCTATCATTAAGGATTGCAACAGACTTCTCAATAATACTCCGCATCTTTATAGCTTCACTTCCTTTGATACTGTACCCCCTGTTATAATGGCAAATGCCTCTTCGTCCGTGATTTCTTCGTCAACTTTCTCTGTTGGTATTTCGTAAAGCTTCCATTCAAGGTTATCTGTCAGCTTATACCCATAACCATCGGGAGCAGTAGGCTTGTTGCGGATGATTTCAAGGATATCGTTATACTCTGCTTCGGTTATCTCTTTACCGCACCAATAATATTTATTAGTAGTGATACTCTTACTCAGCACTTGCAACACCTCCTACATTCCACCAAGCCTTGGAAACAAAGTATTTATATGTTATTCCCGCTCGGTAGTAGGTCGTACTGGGCGTATGCATTGTTGCAAACTGCGTTTTGTTTGTACTACTGCTAACAATGTCTGCACTTGCCGTATATATGTAAGAAGTTGGGTTACCTACGGATAATACATTACTATCTTTTGCTTGTGTTAATAGTATATTTAACGGATAATATGATGCCGCAGAGGTCAGTCTTTGGCTCATACCCGTAATCATATGCATACAAATAAAGCCTATAACTGTGGGAGTTCCGTATGAATTTGTCGTTCCAGCAAATTCGTCTGTCCAAACCAAAATGAAGTCGGGAACAACTCCTAAGTTATGAGGGATTTCGTTCCATCCATTGCCATCCGCATCTAATACAAACTCTCCCATATCATAGGCAAGTCCTCCTCCTGCTTCAATTCCCTCTATCTCCGTTACCATCTGCTCAAGGGTCAACGCATCTGTACCGCCCGTCTTTTCCCGCACCGCATCGGCAATGGCTTTCAGCTTATCAATAAGTGCCATTCTCGATCACCCCCAACGCCGTGCTTATAAGTCCGTTAATATGTTCGTCCGTGGGGATAGCGGTAGTATCGGGCAATGCCCCAACGTCTTCGGCAGTAAGAACAACGCTTCCCGTCTTACCGTTTACCGAGCTGACAGCTCCGCCTACTCCAACTGAAACTGCCTCCTTTTCTGTGCTGATCTTACCGTCTCTCGTCATGCTCACGATATACTTCATATCGTTTTTCTGAGTTGCCTTTTCGCGATAGATGCCCGTGACGTAAGACGTGCCTCTTTCGTATATGCCTGCAACTGCGGGAATTATGCAATCTCCAACGCTTATCACTGCGGCATAGCTGCCCGTTTCGCTGAGCATTGCATCAAAGACTGCCTTTATCTCAGCCTCGCTTCCTTCAAAGGGGACCGTATAGACCTTTGCGGGCTTGCCGCCGTCGGCAATGGAGCCGTCGGGACCGAAGACTACCGCATTGCCCTCCTCACCCTCTGCCTTATCAAGCTTTTCGGAGAGATCACTCTCCGCCTCAAGCACTCTTGAAAGGGCCTCGGTAAGGGCTGAGAACTCGGGCTGGGCCTCGATCGCCAAGTCATCCTGAAGCACGGGGTCTACGGGAAGGATAAAGGAAGCGCAGGTCAGCACCTGAGCATCTGCGCCCGTCAGCCTTATCTCGCACTGCACCTCTCCCGCCTCAGCCGTGACGGCGCTGTTCACGGTATATTCCACCGTATCCCCTGCGATATCGCAAGAGTCGTACACCGTTACCCCGGAGGGAAGAAGAGCAAAAAGAGTTGCCAGACAGCCATCGGGGACCTCAAAAGGCGCTCCGCCCTTGATAAAATGGAAAACAAGAGAGCGAATACCGTTATCGCCTGCATGAAATCTCTCTATTGAGGGAGATGCCGTGCCGCTTTCAATATCAATAGTATAAAATGCCATATTACCTCCTTTTATTATTTTGAGCGTGTTTGAATATTGCCCGAGAAAATATTAGCTCAGCCCCTCTCCCGTTTCTCCCCAAATATTGAGGTTTATGTTGCACCGTATTCTAAAAAACGACAAAGACCACCCGCATTTTTTCAAAAGAGGAAGGTCTAAAGCTATTTATAAATAAAACAGCTTGTCGATAAAAATATCGACAAGCTGCCCTCGGGCTGTCGAGAAGGATGCAGAAGCCGTGAATTGTCCGTCGTCGGCGTACAAAGGTACGACAGAGGGACAATTCGCGGCTAAAAAGCCGCTTATA
>JAZQAS010000073.1:0-4654 GCA_045545335.1 Candidatus Avispirillum sp.
GAATTTTTTGGTTTTGGTTCGCACCCAGGTAGCAAACCCTCATCCGTCACCGCCTATGAAGACATCAAATGCTTTTATTCTAACTCTGGAAATACTATTCCTTTTAAGTTTCAAGATACTGCATCGGTGCCACCTTCCCCCGAATCTTTGGGGGAAGGACTTGCTTAGGTCCTCGCTCTTCAAACACCAATAAGCTTGGGCCTTTGCTTTTTGCAAAGGCAGAGCGGACACGTGAACCTGAGGTGAGCACTTTGGTGCTCCCGATATCCGCGCGATATGCACAAACGAAGGCCTCCCCTTCTCAGATGCGTAGCGGTTGTGAAAAGATCTCCGCAAGCTCACATCCGCAATCTATTACGATAATAAATGAAAAAAGGAACGGCTCCGCCGTTCCTTTCATTATCTTTTCATTTTTCCTCGTAGGAGGCTATCCACAGGGCAGCATTTTCGGCAAGCGTCTTTGCGAAGCTCTCACGCCATTGGGCGCTGTTCAGGTCTGCGGCGTCGCCCTCGTTTGTTGCGTATCCCATCTCTATGAGCACCGAGGGATGGGTGCCTATCTTCGTTACGAGAAAGGCCTCCTCATACACGTCGGCAAATATCTTCGTTTCCTTATCCAGATCTCCCGCAAGGCTCTCGCAGAAAACGCGGAGAGCATCCGCATAGGGATTATCCGCATAATAATCCATCTCATAGCGGGAAAACTCGGGATGGGTGGGCAGGCTGTTTACGTGGAGGGAGAGAAACAGATCCACCGCTTCCCTCTCCGCTACACTTGCCGCGTACACTCCCCTCTCGTATGCGGAGAAGATATCGTTATCTATGATATCCTCATCCTTCACCTCTACCCCCGCCTTTTTCGCAAGGGCTCTCACCTCATCTGCCGAGGGGAAGCTCTCGCCGTCGTGGGTGAGGATGACGCGAACGCCTCGCGCTTCAAGCTCGGCCTTTACGAGCTTTGCCATAGCCATAGTCACCTCGGCCTCGGTGCCCTCCAACAGCTCCGTATCGCAGCCGATATCACGAAAGCCGTGGCCTGCATCGAGCATTACCACCATTTCGCCGTCGGGCTCAGGATAGACTATCCTCTTTTCTTCGGGCGGAGGAGTGGTCTCTTCATTTTTTTCTTCGCGGGCGCACCCGAAGAGAGCGCCCGTTATTATTAAGGCAAATGCCAAAATCAATGCTGTTTTTTTCATGCTGACCTTTCTTACTTTGAAAGCCCTTCAATATTGATAAACGTATCGCCTCCGTTCTCCTCGGCGGAGCCGAAATTATCAACGCTTATCTGTATGAAGCCTGCTTCCTTTTCCGGTATCACGTACACAAGGCTCGTTTCAAGGGGGGTCTCGGGGTAGAGCTCTGCATGGAGCCTTGCGGAATTTTTGAACTCGGCACCCTCAAAGCCTACGAGCTCTTTTGAGTTTGCCATTATACAGTTCATCATATACATCTGTTTTTTATTATCCCTGTTTTCAAGTATAACATCTAAAACGAGAAAAGTATACCCCTCCGAGAGATTTCCTTTTTGAAAACCCAAGGCACCGCCCAAATCTATCCCCTCGGGGGCCGTATCGGAAAGATATGCTCCCTTTACGGTATAGGCGATATCGTACATTCTTGAGCTTTGGCCGTACTCCATAGCCTTCATTGTAAAGGTGACGGCCTTATCCTTGAGAGTATATATTGAGGGCTCAAGCTCTCTCAGCTTTTCAAGATACTCAACGTGGGTCTGCCAATAGCCCTGCTCCTCCAAAATATGCTGGGGAACGACGCCCCGAAGGCTCTCTTCTCCCTCAGCTTCGGCGAAGGTTGCCCCCACCGCAACGAAGAAGAGCGCAAAGGCGCTGACGAGAAGACTAATTACCGCAAGGGCTGAAAACACCTTTTTCATTCCGCTTTTCCCTCCTCTGTCAGATAATAATACTCTCCCGTTGCCGTGCTGTAAAACACCACGTCCTCAGGGGAGATATAAACGCTCTCTCTTTCATCCTCGAGCTTGCCCTCCTCGGGCTTTTCCTCCCCCGTGAAGGTTGCGCAATAGGTGAGAGATCCGTCTGACCCGATGCCGGGGTTCATCGTGACACAGCAGGGCGCCTCGCTCTCGGTTCCTATGAGAAAGCAATCTGCATATTCAACGCTTGAGTTTATCTTGAAGAGCACGTCTGTGCGCTCCTCCCCCTCCACAATATATTCAAGGCACATACCGTCCCTTTCAAGGCCAACGTATTCCACCCGAAGGGCCGAGAGATCGACGTATGCGCGGCTTTTTGCAAGATAGCTGACCTTATACTCGAGAGCCTCGCCGCCCTCCTTTTCCATACCGTCCCAATAGCCGAAGACGGTGGTGAAATTGAGGGCAAACTCTATCTCCTCTCCGTCCTCCAAAAGGCCTGAGATGCATGACGCGTTGAACCGCGCTTCTCCCGAGAAAACTCCCTCCTGTGTTTCATAAAGGACGGGGGCCTCATCTGTGGGCCTCAGGGCAATGCCCTCGTAATATACGGCGGCATCGGAGAGAGTCAGGCTTCTGACCTTTTGGTCTATAAGGTCGCCGCTGTCCTCGTATCTTATAAAAAAGGAAAGATCAAGACCGTCGCAAAGGCCTGCGGTCATCTCAAGAGCTGAAAAGTCCTCCTTTTCCTCCTCTATTATGAGAAAATCGGGAGTTCTGCCGCTCTCTCGGGCATCTCTGCCCCTTTCATTCAGAGAGGCAAAGGCGCCGCCCACAATGGGGAGCTTTTCGGCAGAGGCGGGCATTGCCATATTGAAAACGCAAAGGCAGGCCACCGCCATGGAAAGCCCTGCGGCGCAGGCGCGAAGGCCAAGGGAAAGAGGGCTCTCCCGACGCCCGTCTGCCATCCTCTCGTATATCCCCTCCACCGCCGAGGGCGGGGGGAGCATTTGTTCCTTCATTGAAGCAAAAAGATCCTTTTTCATCATTTTCTTCCCACAAGGTCTCTCAGGCGGTCTCTGCCTCGGGTGAGCTGCATACGCACAGTTCCCTCCCTCATTCTGAGGAGCCTTGCTATTTCCTTTACCGACATTTCTTCAAAATAATATAAATGTATGACCGTGCGAAGCTTGGGGCTCATCTCCTGCATGGCGCAGAACACCGCGTCCTCAAGTGGGATATGAAAGGTGAAGGCCCCTTCCCCGACCTCCGAGATAGAGGAGGCTTTTTTCCATATGGAGGAATTGGCGCATTTTTTGCATTGGTTCAGGGTGGTCCTTATTAGCCAGGCCTTGAGATGCTCCTCGCACCGCACCCTCGGGCGGCATTTCCAATAGGCGATGAACACCTCCTGAAAAACGTCGTCTGCATCGTAGCGGGTCTTTGTATGTGTCAGGGCAATGGAATAGACCGTGCCCTTATATTTTTCAATGATACTGTCAAATTGCGCGTCGGTAATATCGTTTTGCCGTGCCACGTCATCACCACCTTACACATATAACTACCTCATTATACAAAAAAAGCCACGTCCTTTGATGAATTTTTTTGAAATTTGCAGTTTTTGGGTATAAAGGGAGGACTATCTTGAGCCTTTGCCTTAGCAAAGAAAAAGGGGCTGTCGCAAAATGCGACAGCCTTTATTCTTCAAATTTTGGTTTGAAGGGGGAGAATTGGTATCTGTAGGGGAGGATATCATCCTCCCGCACATCTGCACATGAACCAAAACGAAATTTTATACACAGACGAAACGGTAATGATACACATAGTTGTAGGGACCGGCGTCCTCGACGGTCCTCTACAGACGCAACATCTCGCTGTGAATATCGTTCTGTTATTAGGACCGTCGCAGGGGTTCCCCGAAAGTGAGTTCACGAGCTTTTGGGGGTTCCCGTCGGGGACGCCGGTCCCTACAATTGATTCATTCGTTTCATTTGCTGACGTAAGCGCCAAAATTAAACTACGTTTGCAATCGGGAGGATACTATCCTCCCCTAGGTTGGTTTATCTATCCGTCAAACCGTAATTTGACTGCCTTAATTTTTATACGTCAAATTTTGGTTTGAGGGGAATTAGTTCCTGTCATCCTGAGCGGAGAAAACATCATAGTATGATGTTTTCGAAGTCGAACCATCCCTTAGGATGGTGCCTTCGTCAGAAGGCAGGATCTACTAAAAATCTTCGATAGCTCCTATCAAATATCGTAGATCCCGACCTAACGGTCGCCCCTTCGGGGTTGGACTCCGCCATTTAAATGGCTCCGCTCAGGATGACAGTAGCCGTTGCACGCGAACGGGACGAAATTTGATGCACAAACGAAACGCAAAAAATACACGTTGTTGTAGGGACCGGCGTCCCCGACTGTCCTAATTACAGACGCAACGCCTATCTGCATATATCGTTTCTATAATCGGGTCGCCGGGGACGTCGACCCCTACAAAAAACAATACCGTTTTTCCGTTGCCATACCGTTCTGCTTTTAACCTTATTGTAAAAAAAACCTTCATATTCAAATATCCCTGCGTCGGCGGTTGGAATTTTTGTAATAATGGTATAAAATAGAATAAAAAGAAAAAATAGAGGGCATAATATGAAAAAATACGTTTTTTTAGTAATATCCCTGCTTTGTGCCGCTCTCCTTTTTGCAGGCTGCGGTCTTCGCCCCTCCGATCCCGATGTGGGAATTGAGGAGACCGAAAAGGAG
>JAZQAS010000074.1:0-9488 GCA_045545335.1 Candidatus Avispirillum sp.
CAGAAGCCGTGAATTGTCCGTCGTCGGCGTACAAAGGTACGACAGAGGGACAATTCGCGGCTAAAAAGCCGCTTATAACAATGAAATCCGCCGATTTTCTCGGCGGATTTCTACTTTTTTGCTGTATTTTTTCTCTAATCTAAATGTTATATGTTTTGCGGCTTTTGTTCTGCGCCTTCTTCGACAGACTGAGAGGGCTTATTTCTCAAAGAAAGCAGGTAACTCATTAATATCAACCGAGAGAATGCTTTGCGATCTTCTCGCGAAGGAAATCAACTGCCATAGTGATATCCTTAAGGGGATCTGTTCCTACCTCGCGCTCGATGGTGAGAAATCCGTCAAAGCCGGTGGAAGCAAGAGCGGGAAGATAAGTATCGAAATTAACGTCGCCCTCGCCGAGGGGAAGCTCAAGATAGGTGTGTCCCATACCGAGGAGCATATCGTGGTCCTTGGCCTCGCCGCCGATAACCACGTTCAAATCTCTCTTTTTGCCGTCGTTCAGCTTGATGCCGTCCTTTGCGTGGGTATGAACGATATACTTACCGAGAGTTTTTGCAGCGCTGTCTGCCTTATCGCCTGCTACCATTACGAGGTTTGCGGGGTCAAAGTTTACGCGAACACCGCCGGCGCCAAGGCTCTCAAGGAAATCATAGAGCACTGTTGCCATTTCGGGGCCTGTTTCAACTGCGAAGGCGCTGCCCATGGAATCTGCAAAAACAGCAAGCTCGCGGCAAGCCTTTCTTGCGACCTCCTTCTCATAGGTCTCGTTTTCGGGGAGAGTGCCGATATGAGTAGTTACCACGTCGCACTCAAGTCTCTTTGCCACCTCGAGAACTCTCTTGGACTTTTCAACGATATCGCCGTTGAGCTCCTCATGCATAAAGCCGCATCCGAAATCTCCGCAGATAGCAGAGAAACGAAGACCGTTTGACTTTACGATATCAAGGACCTCACGGCAACGGGCGGGGTTCATATCATCAAGGTGAAGCTCGCCGTAATTGGTGCAATAAGCCTGAACGCCGTCTACGCCAAGCCTTGCAGCCTCCTCAATGCTCTCTCTGAATCCTTTACGGAAGGATTCCACCATAACTCCTATCTTCATACAAATGACCTTCCTTTTCTTACCGGGGATCGGGTATTATTCTTCTGTTTCGGGAACGGTTCCGTTCTCCGCACAGTAATCGTACAATTCAGAAAGCTCGCCTTCAAGCTCTACGCTGTAATAACAGCGGTCCTTTTCAAAAACGGAGGCAAAGCCGTAATATATCATAGCAGCTCCCCCCTCAAAATAGGTGATCTCGTGCTGAGTGCCGACGGTGACTGTGAGAACCTTGTCGGCGCCTCCCTGTCCGCTTGCCTTTTCCCACTTACCGTCCATAAGTGAAAGAAGCTCATCCGTTACCTCGACCTCAAGGGTCTCCTCTCCCTTATCGCTGTAAAGATGGACCATTACGGTCTCCTCCTCTGCCAGCATTGAAAGGGTGAGGGCGGGGTCTGAGGACTCCTCCGTCAGCGCGCAGGAGCAAAGACCTGCCGCAAGGACCAGAGATACTAAAACACAAATAATCCTTTTCATTTTTTACCTCATCTTCTCGCAAGACGCTGACGCCTTACGTCTGTTCCTCTGAAATGAAGGGGCTTGAACTCTCCGAAGAGACGGCTCGTTATACGGTCTGCATATCTTTCTCTCAGCTCGCTCTGGGTGAGATTTGTGCTGATGACCGTGGGCTTTCTCTTATTCATTCTCACGTTCATAATATTATAGATGCACGAGGTGGTGAACTGATTTGTCAGCTCCGCGCCAAGGTCGTCGATAATAAGCAGATCGCAATCGTAATAGCGCCTGACCATCTGCTGAGATGCGCCCTTGAACTGCACCTCCTCAAAATCGTCTATAACAGCCTGAACAGTCTTATACATAACGTCGTATCCGCGGCGGATCACCGTTACTCCCACAGCCGTTGAAAGATGGGTCTTTCCAAGGCCCGTATCTCCGAAAAGAAGCCAGCTGTCGGCAGTTTTTGCAGAGAAGCCCTCGGCAAAGCTGCGGAGAGCTGAGAGGTTATACTCCATAACGGATCTCTCGTTTCCGAGAGAGTAGTAGCCGAGATCAAAATTATCAAAGCTCTGAGTTTCGCAAAGCCTGCCAAGCTCGCTGTCTGCAAGCCTTGCCTCAACGATTGCGCTCTTCATGCAATTGCACATATCGAGCCCAACGTATCCGCTGTCTGCACACTTTTCGCACTCGTACTTTATTTCAGTATAGTCCGTGGGATATCCGTTCTGCTTGAGAAGGATATTTCTTTTAACGCGAAGCTCGTTATTATTCCTTCTGATATTCTCCACCTTCGCCTCGGTATCGCCTCCCGCCATAATGGCAGAAAGGATCTCGCTGCCCGTTTTTGCAAGGCGGGCGTCTATTTCGCGAATTTCGGGAACAGCCTCGTGTACCTGAGCGCGGCGCTCCTCGCTGAGACGCTCCGCTCTCTCGCGCTTATTTCTGAATTCGTCGTGTATTTCCTTATAATAGTTTCGTTCAGACAATGTCAAGTCCTCCCATCAGTTCTTTGAAAGTACCTTTTCAAAGGGGTCGTCTCCGTAGGAGCGGCGGAGAGCCGCCTCAAAGAAGTCATCCGTATCGAAGCTTCCCTTCTTATGCTTTGCGCCTTCTTTATCGTGGCGATACTCCTCAATTCCCGAAAGCACATCCTCAAGAGTTTTATATCCCGAGGCAAACCATCTTTCAAGAACTGCATTGCAATAAGGAATGGAAGCGTTGCCCGTGTTATCCACGGTTATCTCATATGCCTTCTCGATAACGTCCATGGGCATCTGCCACTTGCCTACCCATCGCTCAAAGGCCTCGCTCTCCTTCTGAGTGAGAGACCTTCTGCCAACGCCGAAAAGCTTTTTCAGAGGCTTATCAAACTGAGCCGCGGCCTCGATTGCGCGAAGCTGCTCATCAAGCTCCTCATATCCAAGCACGTCTCTGTCAAAAAAGCCGATAGCCAGCTTTTCCACGTAGCGGATAGACTTTTTATTCATTTTTTCGCAATGGGCGAAAAGAAGCATTATATATTCGGGCTCAAGCTTGAGATAATCAAGCATTGCCACAACGGTCTCGGTCTCGGCCATATTGAACATCTTGCCCATATACTGCTGGCAGGCGGCAAGAAGATCGCTGATATTATGCTCCTCCACGTATGCGGCGATCTCATCGCTGGAATACCTGGGGAGCTCTGCTGCTCTTGCCAGCGCCTTCGGGCGCTTCACCGTGACGTTCTCCGCCCTCTTGACGGCCTCCTCAGCCTTCGCCTCCTTCTTGGGAGCGCGCTTTTCGGGCAGGCTGTCGCACTCGATAGCTCCCGCCTTTACCCAATATTCAATTGCGGCGTTAAAGCTCTTTGCGGTTATATTGAGAGACTCTGCCGCCTCCTCGGGGTCAAACTCGGGAGAGGCAAGTATATAAAGCAGAACCTTGAGCCTCGTTCCCCCCGCCTCGGAAAGCCTGCACATTACGGGAGATGCGGGAACGATGACGCACTGTCCCTCCATTATGGGTCTGATCTTCATTTATGTAAATTCCTTATCCTTATTTTTGAAAAGCGGCACTTGCCGCAAAAGAAACAGGCAAAAAAAGGTTATATTCAGATGCCTTTCTTGATTTTATCATTTGCATAAAACCCGAAACCCTTGAAAACAGGGAGTTTTCCACACCTTGTTGAAAAGCTTGTTGAAAACTCATTCGGCGATTGTATGTCTTTTCTTCTTGTTCGTCACTTGCAAATGATGGTTAAACAGTTGCAGAAATGTAGAGAAATAATAAATTGCGGTGTCAGCTTTTGTTGAAATTTCACAATCTGCGGATAGCCGCCGCTGCCGCCGCGCCCTCGCCTGAGGCAAAGGCATTAAGATCGGTATAAGCGCGAACGCCGCTCAGATATTCGAAATATGCCTGAGCGCCCACCATTGCTCCGTTATCTCCGCAGAGGGAGATGGGGGGCATATAGAGCTTTACGCCCTTCTTTTTGCATAGAGCGGCTATTCCGTTTCTGAGGTGGGAGTTTGCCGCAACACCGCCTGCAAGAACAAGGCGCTGAGAGCCCGTTTTGTCAAGGGCCTCCCCAAGCTTTTTGCAGATACCGCTGACTACGCTATCCGTGAAAGCGCAGGCGATCTCCGCCATTTCGCCTCTATCAATGGGATCGGTCTTTGAAAGGCCCTCCTTCTGGCGAAGGTTATGGATATGGTTTACCGAAGCGGTCTTAAGTCCGCTGAAGGAATAATCAAAGGTATCATCGTTAATGGCGGGAGAGGGGAGTCGGATATGATCCTCCTTCTTTCTCGCACCCGATCTTCTGTTTTCAAATCCCTCTTTAGCAAGGGCATCCATTGCGGCGCCGCCGGGATAGGTAAGGCCCATTACGCGGCCCACCTTATCAAAGGCCTCGCCTGCGGCATCATCCCTCGTTGAGCCTATCTCCTCGTATACGCTGGGCTCGGGAACGTGATAAAGGGAGGTGTGTCCCCCGGATACCACGAGAGAAAGGAAGGGAGCGCAAAGCTCCATATCCGTAAAATAAGCCGCCGCGGTATGTGATCTGATATGGTCAACGGGTATAAGGGGTATGCCGAGAGAAAAAGCAAGGGATTTTGCAAAATTTACGCCGACGAGCAGGCATCCTATAAGGCCGGGAGAATAGGTGACGCCAATGGCCTCTATATCGGAAAGCTCTGTTTTTGCCTCCTCAAGAGCGCGGTAGACCACGGAGGAGACAGCCTCTATATGGGCGCGGCTTGCTATCTCAGGAACGACGCCGCCGTAAAGGGCATGGGTATCCACCTGAGAGGCAACAATATTTGAAAGTATTGTCCTTTCCTCGCCGCTCATTCTGACAACTGCCGCCGCAGTTTCATCGCAGGAGGATTCTATGGCAAGTATAAGCATTTTTTCTCCATCACCGCTCAAGCATCATCAGAACGGCATCTTCGGTTGGATTTTTATAATATCTTTTGCGTTTGCCTATTTCGGCAAAGCCGCGTGAGGCATAAAGCCCGCGGGCGGAAGAATTGGATTCTCTCACCTCAAGAAATATGCGCAAAGCCCCGTCGCCAAAGGCTTTTTCAAGCATTGCATCAAGCAGAGCGCCGCCCACTCCCCGATTTCGCATATCAGGAAGGGTTGCAATATTTGCAAGATCGCCCTCATCAACAGCAAGATACAGCACTCCGTAGGCAACGATATTCTGCATTTGCCTATCAAGCGCCGCATACATTCTGCAGGCAGGATTTTTTATATTTTCTGCAAAGGAGGCCTCGCTCCAGGGGTCTGAGGGAAAGCAGACCGCCTCGCAAAGGGCAAGGACGGGAGCATCCGTCTCCTCCAGAAGAGCCAAAAAGAGCTCCTCTTCTCTGCACGAAAGCTTTTCAAGTATTTTCATTATTCACCCTCAGAGCCGAGGACGGTATTTTCAAGATAGGGGGTGAGAAGCTCGCCTACGTTTACGCATCTTTTGGTCACTCTGTCGTAAACGAAGTTTCCGTCTGAGCACACGGCGTAGGTAAGGCTATAATAGATTGCGGGCCAATCCTCGGAGTACATCTTAAGGCGGAAGGTCTCCTTGGCATCGCCTCGGGGCCATATCTCGTTTTCAGCAGTTGTATCGCACAACGCATCAACAAGCTTTTTGATGATCTCACGATCCTTGTCAACGTCCTCACTCTCCTCGCCGCCGACTGTTGCGACAGAATAGGTGTTAACGTCCTGCTCGCAGATAAAGACCGTATCGCACTTCATTTCAGAAAGTGTGGGGAGAACGATGTCCGCATTATAAAACACGAGAGTCGCGCTACCGGAGTACTCTGTGGTGAGCCATTCCTTTTCGGAGAGCTCGCCTATCTTATAAAGCTTTTCCTCCATTACGCCCTTGATAAGGCCGTACTCCTCTCCCTGAGAGGTGGGCTCGTAGCCAAGGGGGGCGTATTTATAAGTGATGCCGTTTTCAGCCTGAAGGTCGCCCTCCTCTGTATACTCCATCTTCACGATCTTATTGCAGGAGACGAGAGAAAAAGCGAGAACAAGAGCTGTTGCTATGGATATGATCCTTTTCATATTAATAACCGAACTTTCCCGAGAGGCTATCGTCATCATTGATCCAATCCTCAACTGCAAAGCAGGTGTGGCCGCCGTTCTCCTCGCGGACGATAACGGTCTCGATTCCTGCATTGATGACCATTCTCTTGCACATCATACAGCTGCAGATATTGCCAACAACGCTGCCGCTCTTCGGGTCTGTGCAGCACATATAAAGGGTGCTGCCGAGCATCTGATCGCGGGGAGCTGCAATAATAGCGTTTGCCTCTGCGTGAACGCTGCGGCAAAGCTCGTATCTCTCGCCGCGGGGAATATTGAGCTGGTCGCGATAGCAGTTACCCAGATCGGTGCAGTTCTTGCGGCCGCGGGGAGCTCCGTTATAGCCCGTTGAGATGATAACGTCGTTCTTTACGATAATGGCGCCGTAGTGCTTGCGAAGGCAAGTAGAGCGCTCGGAAACGGTTTCTGCGATATCAAGATAGTAATCAATTTTTGATACTCTGTCCATAATAACTCCAAAAAATTAAATCATTATATTATTATATAATATTCGACATAATAAATCAATAGAAAGTGCGAAATCCCTTTAGCCTCTGCATTTTCTCACAGCCTGATGCCAGCCCGCAAGAAGAGCCCTTCTCTTCTCTTCATTGGCCTCGGGAGAGAATACTCTTGCTCCGTCGCCCATGGAAAGGGAGCGAAGCTCATCCTCGCTCTTCCAAAAGCCCGTTGCAAGGCCTGCAAGGAATGCGGCTCCGAGAGCCGTTGTTTCAACGCAGGCGGGGCGTATCACCTCTACCCCCGCAGTATCTGCCTGAAACTGCATAAGGAAATTATTCGCGCTGGCGCCTCCGTCTACTCTGACGGCCTCTATCCTTTTGCCAAGGTCCTTTTCCATTGCGAAAAGCACGTCGCAGGACTGATAAGCGATGGACTCAAGGGCGGCGCGGACTATATGAGCCCTACCTGCGCCTCGGGTGAGGCCCGTTATGATGCCGCGGGCATCCTGATCCCAATAGGGGGCGCCCATTCCCGTAAATGCGGGAACGAAATAGCATCCGTTAGTATCGGGGACACGCTTTGCAACAGACTCGCTCTCGGCGGAGGAGGAGATGAGCTTCATCTCATCGCGAAGCCACTGAATGACGGCTCCCGCAACGAAAACGCTGCCCTCAAGGGCATATACGGGCTTCTTTCCCTCAAGGCACCAGCCAACGGTCGAAACGAGGCCGCTCTTTGAGCGAAGGGGAGCCTCTCCCGTATTCATAAGCATAAAGCAGCCCGTGCCGTAGGTGTTTTTCAGCTCGCCCTCAGAAAAACAGCACTGACCGAAAAGTGCAGACTGCTGATCTCCCGCAGCTCCCGCAACGGGGATGGGCGCGCCGAGAAGCACGGGATCGCACTCGCCGTAGACCGAGGAGGAGGGCTTCACCTCGGGGAGCATGGACATGGGAACGCGAAGGAGACTGCAAAGCTCCTTATCCCACTCCATGGTATTGATATTAAAAAGCATCGTTCTCGATGCATTTGAAACGTCGGTCACGTGGACGCGGCCTCCCGTCAGGTTCCAGATAAGCCAGGAATCCACCGTTCCGAAGCAAAGCTCGCCCCGCTCTGCTCTCTCGCGGGCGCCCTCAACGTTATCAAGTATCCAGCTGATCTTGGCGCCGGAGAAATACGCATCGGGGATGAGACCCGTCCTTTCGCAAATGAGGTCGGCATAGCCATCGGCCTTAAGCTTATTGCAAACGTCCGCCGTTCTTCTGCACTGCCAGACGATGGCGTTATACACGGGCTTGCCCGTTGCTCTGTCCCAAACGATAGTAGTCTCACGCTGATTGGTTATGCCGATGGCGCAAATATCGGAGGCCGAGCAGCCGCAATTCTCCATTGCCTCAAGGGCGGAGGCGAGCTGCATTCGCCATATCTCCTCGCTATCGTGCTCAACCCAGCCTGCGCGGGGGAATATCTGAGTGAACTCGTGCTGACCGCAGCCCCTTATCCTGCCGTTTTTATCAAAGATAAGAGCGCGAACGCTTGTTGTTCCCGAATCAAAAGCAAGTATATATTTTTTCATATCATTCTGTCCTCAAGCCAATTTAAAATATCCTTGTATACCTCTTCGCGGCCGATCTCGTTGAGCACCTCGTGGCGCATATCCTTATAAAGCGTGAGGGTCACGTCTGAAAGGCCCAGCGCCTTGAAGGTATCGGCGCAAGCGGTCGGGCCCTTTCCGTAAGCGCCGACGGGGTCGCTCTCCCCTGCTGTCACGAGAACGGGGATATCTTTTCTCACGTTTTCAAAGCCCCTCTTTTTTGCAAGGGCGTATATGGTATCGTAAAGCACATAGAAAGCGCTTGCCGTAAAGGTATAGGTGCAATAGGGGTCTGCATCGTATTTTTTGACGATCTCCCTGTCCCTTGATATCCACGCGTGTATTCCCTCCGCCTTATCAAAGCGGGAATTATAGCCTGCAAAGGAAATATCCGTGAGAAGCTTTGAGCGATGACGCTTTCCCAAAAGAGCACCGATAAAGCTTGCAAGGCCCTTGCCCGCAATGAGAACGGGGAGGGGCTGCTCCGCAGTTCCCATAACGATAGCGCCGTTCACCTTATCGGAGTGGCGGGTGAGATATCTGCGAAGGACAAAGGAGCCCATGCTGTGACCAAGGATGAAGCGGGGAACGCCGGGGAAATCGGCGCTTATGCGCTCCGTTACGGCGGCGGCGCATTCAACGAGAAGCTCACTTCCCTCTTTTTTATCTATATAGCCAAGGTCAGCCTCAGTCTTTGCGGTCTGACCGTGGCCGGGATGATCGTGGCCCACAACGGCAATACCTCTCTCGCAAAGAAAGGCGGCAAAATCGCGGTATCGCTCAACGTACTCCACCATACCGTGAACTATCTGTAAAACGGCGCGGACCTCTCCCTCCGGGATATAGGCAACGCAATGGAGGAGCTGATCCTTATGGGAAAGCTGAAAGCATCTCTCTGTCATATCGATCTCCGTTCCGCCGCTCTGCGGCGGCTAAAGCTATTATAACACAATTATACCACCCCTCGGCTTTTTTTTCAATACGGGGTTAAACGACAGAAAAAAACTTTTTTCAAAAAAATCAAAAAAATTTCAAAAAAGGGGTTGCATTTCAAAAAATGTGTGATATAATAAAAAAGCTTGAGGCCCGTTGGTCAAGCGGTCAAGACGCTAGCCTCTCACGCTGGAAACGGGGGTTCGATTCCCCCACGGGTCACCAAAACCTTCTCGGACGAAGTTCGGGAAGGTTTTTCTTTTCACTCTTCACTCTTCACTCTTCACTTTTCACTCTTCACTTTTCACTGCTCTCATCCGAGAAGGCTTTGGAAGGTAAAAGATAATAAGTAATAGTGAATAGGTG
>JAZQAS010000075.1:0-12434 GCA_045545335.1 Candidatus Avispirillum sp.
GACATGGCTACGATCCGACTTCGTACCTTTGTACGCCGACGACGGACAATTCACGGCTTCTGCATCCTTCTCGACAGCCCGAGGTCAGCTTGTCGATATCTTTATCGACAAGCTGAGGGCGGCGGTTTGCCGCGGTGCTCTTGACATATGGGGATAAAAATGATAAAATTAATTTGGATTAGTTTGTGAATTTGAACCTTGTGAATTGGATGATCATAGATGGAATATTTACTTTCATTTTTGCTTCTCGGGCTCAATCTGCTCGATTACGAATTCGGAATTAATAATATAATATTTTTGGCGGTAGGAACGGTTCTGGTGTCGGCATTGTTTTTCGTATGCTATAAAAAGACGAAAAGCATCCTTGCATCCTGTCTTATGCTTATGTGCCATACGTGGCAGATATCCTGGATAAATATTTTTGGCGATCCTATTTCCGTTCTTCAGCTTCCCTGGTTTTATATCGTAGGCCTTATTCTCTTTATTTATACGCTGTCAAGACTTGCCGCTATTAAGGATAAGCCCGTCAATGCGGTTATGCTCGGCATATTCGTAACCCTTTGTATCGTTGCCGTATATCCCTTGCTCATATCTCCCTCTATCACCGAGGGGCTAAAAGAATTCATAATGATCGGCTTTTTCGTAGTGCTTGTGTTTTCAGCCTTTCTGCAGAAAAACGAGATCACTTCCGAGCAAAGAGAGCTCGTGATAAGCTCGTATATATGGGAATCGGTGATCTGCTGTATTATGATCATCGTCCAGTACCTTTCATATACGGTTCTTGGAGAAGCGCTGTTCAAATTCTCTCTGGGCATATATATGGGACATTCCATGATATCCTGCAGCCTGCTGATGGAGGATACGAGCTGCGCCACAATTATGCTTGGAAGCGCCGTGTTCTTTATGATAGAGCGCTTCAATACGTCAAAAAAGAAAGCTCTGTATGCGGTGCTGATAGTCATCACGGTCATAGGCCTTGCCCTCACCTCCCGCAGAACCAGCACCGTCTCCCTTGTTGGATGCTTTATGCTTTACGTGCCCTTCAGATATAAGGGAGTAATGAAAAAGATAACTATGTTTTCAGCCCTTTCGGCAGTAGTAGTGCTTATGATATCCTACTTGCTCATAGTCCGTCCTATGGATGACTATTCTCAGCTTCTTGATGCAAACGGAAGAATAGGAAATTATCTTCTTTCTCTGGATATCCTCTTAGAGCATCCCCTTGGAATAGGATACGATAACGTAGCTCTCTATCAGCTGACAGAGGGCATAGTGCCTCATAATACCTTCCTCAGATGGGTAAATATGGGCGGCATCATTTTTGTTGTTCTAATGGCGACTATCCTCGTATATTGCCTGAACACGGCAAAAAAGAAAAAGCTCTACGGCGAGTTCTGGATAATCCTATATAGTATGATAGCAATGAACTTTATCCCCGATATACTCAATTCAAGATTTTTCGTTATCCCCTGTATGCTTGCAATGCTTGCAGTTTCTCAAAAGGATGCAGATCAATCGTATAAAAGAATTCGCGAAAGCAGACCCGAAACAAAGAAGCTAAGACCTAAGTCTGTACCCAAGCGTGTGTAATTCCTCAAAAATTGAGATTGGACGTTGAAAGATGAAAAAAATCCTTCTATATCAGCATGCGTCAAGCGATAATCACGGATGTGAGGCGCTTGTCAGAACCGTGTCCGGCATAATCAGCGAGCAGTATCCGGACAGCCAATATCTGGTCTCGTCCCTCGCTCCGGAGGTTGATGAAAAGTATATAGATACAGAGAACGGTCGGTATAGATTCTTCCTCAGCGATAAATACGGTAAGTATTTTGGAAAGAAAAGGGTAATGGTCCTTGGTGCGTTTGCCCGCTTTTTCCATTGGATACCTCTTTTTGGATATATGTTCAAAAGCACAAAGGAGGCAGCAAGAGAGGCAGACGTGGCCGTGTCCATAGGAGGAGATAACTATTCCTACGGAAAGAGCGCGTTCCTCGTGACCCTTGACAGAAAGGTGAAAAGACTATGCAAAAAAACCGTTCTGTGGGGCTGCTCCATAAACCCCGAGCTTCTTGATGAAAGGGAGCATAAGTATAAGATAAAGATGCTCCGCAGATTTTCTCTCATAACGGCAAGAGAGTCTATCACGTATGATGCGCTGAAGTCACTCGGCTTTGATAACGTAAAGCTATATCCCGATCCCGCCTTCACTCTTCCAACGGGAGAGATAAAGGAGCCTATGTTTGAAAACGGCAATGATATAGTGGGCATCAATATCAGCCCCCTTATCAGAACGTACGAATCGGGCGAGACCACGTCCCTCAAGGCCTATACAGAGCTGGTAAGATACATACTTAATAATACGAATTGGAATATTGCTCTCATATCTCACGTAATAATTCCGGTGACTGACGATAGCGCAGCTGCAAGAGAGCTTCTCAAAGCATTTCCCAATGAGAGCCGCATCAAAATATTTGATGAGGGCAGCGCGGTGGATATAAAGGGCTATATCTCAA
Organism: Candidatus Avispirillum sp.; assembly: GCA_045545335.1. GTDB lineage: Bacteria > Bacillota > Clostridia > Oscillospirales > CAG-272 > Avispirillum. Next base: position 2,514 of record JAZQAS010000075.1, read on the forward strand.
AATGCCGTTTCTTTGTTGCGGCAAGGACCCACGCCTCCATCGCCGCATATTCAAACTGTATTCCCACCCTTGTGGTAGGATATTCCGTAAAATCAACGGGAATAGCAAAAGACCTCTTCGGCACAGACGAGGGATACGTGCTCCCCGTGCAGAGCCTGAAAAATGAAAAGGCGCTGGCCGAAGCCTTTATGGCAATGGTTGAAAATGAGGAAAGCATAAGAAATACGCTAAAAGAAATAATGCCCGCTTACGTAGAGCGCGCAAGAGCAGTAGGCCTTGAGATAAAGGCTCTGATTGGAGAAAAAAATGACTAATCAACGACGTGCAGGTACGCTTCTGTCGTACTTGTATATCGTTGTAAATACGTTGACGGTCCTTGTATACCAAAAGGTCATAATAGCGGTGCTCGGCGAGTCCGAGTACGGCCTGTATCAGCTTGCCGCATCCATTATAAACTATCTCAGCGTAATGGATCTGGGCTTCAATAACGGTATAGTCACCTATACCGCAAGATACAATGCAACGGGCAGGGAAGAGGATATCAAAAAGCTCCACGGAATGTTCAAGATGATATTCTCTCTGATCGCCCTGGTTGCTGTGGCAATCGGTATTGTGATAACCTTAAACGTTGAAACGTTTTTTGCGTCGTCAATGACCGCCGAGGAGATAGAAAAGGGCAGGATAATAATGGCTATCCTGACAGTCAATCTCGGCCTGACCTTTGCCCTCAGTATTTACAACGCAATAATAATCGCCTGCGAGAGGTTCATATTTGCAAGAGTGCTGACCATCGTCCGCTCTCTTCTCAATCCTCTCATAATGCTGCCCCTACTCCTTGTGGGAGGCGACAGCATAACCATGGTCATCGTTCTGTCAGGCATAAACGTAGCCTGCCTTCTTGCCAATCTGTTTTTCACGAGAAGGAAGCTTGGCATCAAGGTAAAGTACTGCGGCTTTGATAAGAGGATATTCGGTGAGATATTCTCCTATTCCATCTTCATCTTCCTTGCGGAGATAGTGGATAAGATAAACTGGAGCGTAGACCAGATAATCCTCGGAGTCGTCAGCGGAACGAAGGAGGTGGCGGTGTATTCCGTCGCATCCACGTATAATCAGATGCTCACCCAGCTTTCGGGCTGTGTGTCCTCCGTCCTTCTCCCCAAGGTATCCGCAATGGTGGCAAGAGGCGAGGATAATAATACCATAAACGAGCTTTTCATCCGCGCAAGCAGACTTCAGCTTTTCACCGTTCTTATGATAATCGGCGGCTTTGGCCTTGTGGGGCGCGAATTCGTGCTGTGGCACGCGGGCGCGGAGTGTCTTAATTCCTATTACGTAGGCCTTGTACTGATGATAGGCGCAATGGTGCCCATAACCCAGACTGTCGGTATCGTCATCATCAAGGCAAAGGATAAGTTCAAGTTCAGAGCAATTCTTTTGCTGTTTATGGCCTTCGTAAATGCGGGAATAAGCATCCCCCTTGCAATGAAGTGGGGCAGTATAGGAAGCGCTGTGGGAACAGCTCTGACTCTTCTCGTTGCAAACGTAATTATAATCAATATCTATTATCAGAAGCGATGCGGCATAGATATCATCGGCTATTGGAAGACCTTTGTAGTAATGACCGCAAAGCTCATCCCCTCATTTGTCATAGTCCTTGCAGTCAAGGCAGCAGTTCCTCTCGGGGGCTGGCTTGGCATCATAACCTACGGTGTGCTGTTCGTTGCGCTGTTCTGCGCATCAAGCTACTATCTTGTAATGAATGCCCATGAAAAGGACCTTGTTAAAAAATATCTTAAAAAGATAATCAGAATATAGTGTTGCCGAAAGGCAGAACGGAGCTGTGTATGGAGATATGCAATAGGGAGCTGTGCTCCGGATGCGCCCTGTGCGCAGACGTGTGTCCCCGTAGTGCCATAAGCATGGAGAGGGACAGCGAGGGCTTCTGTCGCCCCGTTATAGATGAAGCAAAGTGCGTGTCCTGCTCTCTTTGCGAGAAAAAATGCCCCGTAAATTCAAGGACCGAGGCACCTGCAGAAATGTGCGCCTACGCGGCCTTCTCAAAGGATAAGGAGATAAGAAAAAGCTCCTCCTCCGGCGGAATATTCGCCCATCTTGCAAAAAGCATCATAAAAGAGGGCGGAGCCGTTTTCGGCGCAGGATATGATGATGGCCTGAAAGTAGCTCATAAAACGGCAGAGAGCGAGAACACCCTGTCTGAGCTTCTCGGCTCAAAATACGTGCAGAGCGATACCGAGGGCGTGTATAAAGAGGTAAAGAGACTTCTCGATGCAGGCAAAAAGGTGCTCTTTTCCGGCACCCCCTGCCAGTGCGCAGCCCTCAGGGGATATGTCGGCGAGAGGGAAGAGCTCTTCGTCGTAAGCTTTATATGCCATGGCGTTCCGTCACCTGCCCTCTGGGAAAAGTACGTAAAAGAGGAGTTTACGGATGCTGTCGGCGCATCCTTCAGGGATAAAAAGCGGGGATGGGAAGAATTTTCAATGAGAGTGGATACAAAAAAGGGCAGCTATAACCGCTCCCTTTATAAGGACCCCTATCTCAGAATGTTTCTCCGAAACCTCTGCCTGCGTCCATCCTGCCATAATTGCTCGTGGAAGAGCGATGGCTCGGCCGCCGACGTTATGATCGCAGACTTCTGGGGAGTATCAAAAAGCATCCCCCAAATGAACGACGATAAGGGAACTTCCTTAGTCCTTCTCAGAAGCGAGAAGGGAAAGAAGCTTTTTGAAAAAATAAAGGGCGAGCTCGTGGCGCAGAAAACAGACCCCGAGAAAGCCCTCAGGGCAAATACCGCCTATGAGCATAGCGTGGCCTGCCCCGAAAGAAGAAAAGAATTTTTCAAGGATCTTGAAAGCGATATAAGCTTTGAGAGTCTTTCGAAAAAATATATAAAGCCCGTTCCCGATGTGAAGATAATAGCTATCAGAATGAAGAGAACGGCAAAGAAAGTAATAGGCAAAGTGTCAGCAATTGGCAAAAGAAACTGAGGCAAAGCATGAAAAACTATAAGTCAACAGAAGAAAGATTTGAGTATTCCGAAAGATTGAATACCGTGTATAAGGACCTTTTGAAAAGGCTCAGACTGAACAGATTCAGAGAGGATACCCTGACAGGAACCCCTCCCGACGGTAAGGAGCCCTTTATCGACGTGTTCCTCGAAACTCGGGGCGAGCCCTTTCCCAGCCGTATCGCAAAGGCAATAGTAAGAAGCTGGATGGTCTCTGAGGTGCCCATCTATGAGGGCGACGTGCTCATCGGCACTCAGCGCCCCGAGAGAATAGTGAGAGAGCATTTCTCCTTCGGTATTCAGGAGGCGCGCCATATGTTTGATTGGTGCGATGCGTATAAGGGCAGAAGAGAAGAGCTTGAGCCCCTTCTCAATGAGCTCCATCCCGAATTCGTTCCCCTTGATTGGCAGCATCTCGATAAGCTCGCAAAGGAGTATTTCCCTCCCGTAGAGGGCAGAGATATCTTCCATGAGGTGGTAGAGCCCGGCCTTTGGTGGGTGGGCGGCTATCAGGGTCATACCGTTCCCAATTATCAGATCCTTGTGGATAAGGGCATTGGCGGAGTACATAAGAGAGTGTGCGAGCGCCTCGCTGAGGAAACTGAGCAGAAGAAGATAGAAATGCTCGAAGCCTGCAGGATAATTCTTGAGGGTATGCGAGACTGGATACTCATACAGGCCGATGCGGCAGAGAAGAAGGCCGCAGAGGGCGGCAAGTGGGCAGAGAGCCTTGGCGCTATCGCTGAGAATTGCCGCGCTATCGCCTTTGATGCGCCGAAGACCTATTATCAGGCCTGCCAGCTCGTGTGGTTCTATTCCCTTTGGGATTGGGTAGACTGCGTCGGCAGAATTGATAAGATAATGTATCCCTTCTTCAAGAAGGCAAAGGAGGAGGACCGTCAGTTTGCCGAGGACTGCACAGCGGCTCTCATCCTCAAGTTCCTTGAGCACGGCATCCATAATATGACCCTCGGCGGATGCGACCCCGAAACGGGTGACGACGTAACCAACGAGCTCTCCTATCTCTATCTGCAGATAGCGAGAACAAACCACGAGACCCATCCCAGAATCTCTCTGAGAATAGGCGAGAATACCGATCCCGCCCTCCTTGCTCTCGGCGTTCAGATGTGGTCAGAGGGAATGAGCGACCCCACCGTAGCATCCGATACTACCATTATCCCCGCCTTTGTCAATAATTACGGCGTGCCCCTTTGCGATGCCCGCGATTATACTCTTCTCGGCTGTCAGGAGCTTGAGATCCCCGGCAAGAGCAACTTCGGCTGCGAGGACGGACTTCTCAATCTTGCAAAGGTCCTTGAGATCACCATGAATGACGGTTTCAGCCGTTTTGACAGCACCTATCGCATAGGCCTCTCCACAGGTCATATCACGGATTACGATACCTTTGAGGACTTTTATAAGGCTTACGACAGCCAGATCAAGTATTTCACAGAGCGCTTCGTCGGCCTTTGCAATAAGGGTCAGGAGATGAGAGCGGCAAACTACGCAAAGCTTGTAAAGACCCCCTTCACGGAGGACTGCATCGAGAGAGGCCTTAACCTTGACGATGGCGGCGCCGTATATAATTACGGCTGCGTGGAAACGGCGGGCAGCTCCGTTGTTGCCGACTCCCTCACAGCTATAAAGAAGCTGGTCTACGATGAAAAGAAGATCTCAAGAGAAACTCTTGAGGCAGCCATCGCCGCAAACTTCAAGGGCTATGAGGAAGTAAGACAGATGCTCCTTTGCGATGCTCCCAAGTTCGGAAACGATAATGAGGAGGCAGATGCAATGGCAGTCCGCGTTCTTCGCGATTTCTGGTCAGAGATCAAGAAGTATAAGTCTGTCCGCGGCGGCGAGTTCACGGGCGCCTGCTCCCTCCTTTCAAACGGAATCTATATGGGCGGCGAGACCTGGGCCACACCTGACGGCCGCTATCACGGAATGCCCTTCGGCAACTCCATCGGCCCCGTACCGGGAAGAGACACAACGGGCCTCACGGCAATGCTTTCCTCTGTTGCAAAGCTTCCCCTTGACCTTGGCGTGGGCGGAACCACCTGCAACGTCGTTATCCCCACGGATCATATGAAGACGGATGATCTGAAGATAAAGATAGAAGCGCTGATGAACGCCTTCCTCCAGAGCGGCGGACAGCTTGCGCAGATAACAACGGCGAACGTAGAGGACCTGAAGGATGCAAAGATCCATCCCGAGGATCACGGAAACCTTATCGTCCGTATCGGCGGCTTCTCCATAAACTTCGTAGAGCTTAACGATGAGCAGCAGAACGAGATAATTTCAAGATACGCTTAAAAAAAGGCTGTCGCAGAAAACTGCGACAGCCCGTTTTTTATACGGTCATAAATCCTATTGCAACGATGGCGAAAACTGTAAGAGGGATAAACTGTATGCAAAAGCTGATAACAGAGTGGCCCGATCTTCTGAAGCGAACGCTTATTGCAATGCATATAACGGAAAGAATGGGTAAGGTAAGGCCGATATTTATAAGGCTTTGGATGGTGATCGTAGCTGCATAACCGTGAGGGGCGTCCAGCGCAAAAATGCTCAAAACGCCGTAAGCCGATATGGGAACGTAGAGTATGGAAAGAATAATGTTGGTTATAACTCCCGCGCGGTCAAGCTTTGAGTATTCAACCTTTTTCGGTCCGCGGAGAATAAAAGCCGCAAGCACGATGCTGATAAGGAAAAATACGGGTATCAGAAGAGGGTATACGGAAAACGTCATAGCGTATCTCCTTTTTGCAAATATCACCCACAATATATCATATGTAGTTGATAATGTCAACTATCCCCCGTAATTTCGGATTGACAAGCACAGCGCCGTAGGGTATAATCAGAGTATAACAACGTTCGGAGGTCTTATGGCTTTTATTGATCTTAAATATTATTCAAACGTCCTCGGTATGCAGACCGAGGCGGCAGTGATCCTTCCTCAGGCAGATATACAGGGCGAGTACGGCACGGATAATGCAAGCGTCCGTCCCGGCCCCTATAAGTGCCTTTATCTTTTGCACGGTCTCAGCGATGACCATAGCATCTGGATGAGAAGGACCGCCATCGAGCGCTATGCCACGCAGTACGGTATAGCGGTGGTAATGCCCAGAGCCGATAAGAGCTTCTATACCGATATGAAATACGGTATGAATTATTATACTCATATAGCAAAGGAATTGCCCGCCCTTATCCGTCAGTTCTTCAACGTGTCGGCAAAGAGGGAGGATAATTACGTAGCAGGCCTTTCCATGGGCGGCTACGGCGCCTTGAAGGTAGCCCTTCGCGAGGCAGATAGCTTTTGTAAGGGCGCAGGCCTCTCCCCCTGCGGAGATATGAAGGCCCTTGTAGGCGCAGGTGGCTTTGAGGAGGTAATATTCCCCGTATTCGGCGAGGATTATCATATTCCCGATAGCGATGATCTTCTTTGGCTTCTTGAGGAGAAGAAGAACGATCCTAATCGCCCGAAGCTCTACGTTGCCATCGGCACCGAGGATTTCCTCTATCAGAATAACCGCACCTTCAAGAAAAAGCTTGAGGAATGCGGCTACGATCACGTGTGGCGCGAGGGCCCCGGCGCCCATACTTGGGATTTTTGGGATGAGCAGATAAAGCACGTCCTTTGGTGGATGTTCAGAGAATAAATAAAAGAAGCACCCGAAAGGGTGCTTCTTGAATGAATAATGAATATTGAATAATGAATAATTGATGTGGAAAACCGACTGCAGAATGCGTCGGTTTTCTTCTTTTTGATTTAAAATTACGGTTTGAGGGGGAGTTGTGACTAAAACTTGATAGGATAAAGCGGCAATTTAGCCGTAGGGGCGAGCATTGCTCGTCCGCTTTTCAGAACGATAGCGAACAATTTATAGTACCGATATTTTGTAATTAAAACAAACAATACATTTGTAGGGGAGCCGCTTGCTGCTCCCACTACAGACGTAACGCCTCGCGGTGAATATAGTTCGTTCCTGTGCAGATTCCGGGAGCAGCAAGCGGCTCCCCTACGGCAACGTATATCTTTTGTGTTTCGTCTGTGCATCAAATTCCGTTTTGATTCGCGTGCAGATGAACTGACGACTGCAGACATGGAACATTTCTGCTATGGTCGTCCCTACAACAATGTTATTGCAAATCTCCTCGTCAAACCAAAAATTGAAAAGATATTTCTTCCTTTACTCCTCAAGCTGACGGGCAAAGAATCCCGCGGCAGTCTGAATGAGCTTTGCCTCAAGCCCTGACTGAAGGGAAGGGGCGTCGCCGTATGCAACGGAGGCAACGCAGCCCGTAATATCTCCGCCGGAGATAATGGGCATAGCGCAGCTGATGAAATGCTGTCCCCCTTCAATAACGGGTATCTCGTCGCCGCCCCCCGCCGTAAAAAGGCTGCGCCCTTCAATGATCTCCTCAAGCTCGCGGGAGAGCTTGCGATCGGCGTATTCCCGTTTTGGCAGTCCCGCCGAGGCGATAACGCTGTCCCTGTCGCAGATGACCACGGAGAGGCCGCAGGTCTTGTTCAAGGTCTCCGCATATTGGGAGGCAAATAGAGATATCTCCCCGATGGGAGAATACTTCTTGAAAATGACCTCCCCGTCTCTGTCGGTGTATATCTCAAGAGGGTCCCCCTCGCGAATACGCATCGTTCTTCTTATTTCTTTGGGAATAACCACTCTGCCGAGGTCATCTATTCTTCTCACAATACCTGTTGCTTTCATATATAAATCTCCTTTGTAATTTACAAATAAACCTGTAGGGGCGACCATTGGTCGTCCTATTACGTGCAGCATTATCGGACGACCAATGGTCGCCCCTACAACATATATTTTCAAATCGTGATGTTAGTATTTGTGATTTAAGGGGATTTATACTTTGGAAAGAGTTGATTTTTAAATTGCCGATGTGCTATAATTTCCATATTGACAAGCACAAAATGTCGAATTGGAGAAATAATATGTTTATAAACAAGACAGAAGACGGATTAAATAACGTGTGCGGCAAGAATATTGCAAAGCTCAGAGCCGAATTAAAGATCTCGCAGCGTGAGCTTGCCGACAGAATGCAGCTTGTGGGTATTGATATTGATAAAAATGCGATCCAGCGAATAGAGTGCGGAAAAAGGTTCGTTACGGATATTGAGATCGTCGCATTTGCCAAGGTGTTTAATATAAGCTTTGAGGAGCTTCTCGGATAAAAAAGCGAGGTGAAATTCACCTCGCTTTTGCTATGTATCTTATGTTTTTGTGCAGATTGAGTACAATCAAAAACTGATAAAAGTCCAGTATTTATGCATGTTTCGACAACTTTTGCCCTATTATAACGCATTCCTCTATTCTACGAACTATACCGGTAGCTTTCATATATAAATCTCCTCTTTTACAATTTTAATGTGATATTAGTATCACACTTTTTGTAGAAATTATGAGGAGATTTTCCAAATGTTTTTTTAATTTCAAATTGAGATGTGAAAAGGGCGGTGACTGATTTTGTCATCGCCCTTTAGGGTTAATCTCTATTTATCTATTGCTTGCCATTCTTCTCTTTCTGTCAACTACGGTCAGTGTGATAACTGCACCACCGCTGATGAAGAGAAGTGCGATCCAAAGAAACATATTGCTGTTGTCGCCGGTCTGAGGACTGTTGGTGTCAGCAGGCTTGTTCAGCTCTGCCAAAGCTGATTTAGCATCGGTGAGTACCTTCTTTGCAGCTTCGTCAACAAGGGCTTTCTCGTAGTCGGAAAGTGCATTGTAAGCATCATCTGCCGCCTTGATAGCTGCTTCGTCGTCCTTCTTGATGGTGTCGGGGAGCTTGTCAATCAATTCTTCGACTGCTTCTACATTGCCGATTACTTCGAGGGCCTCGTCGATACGCTTGATTTCGTCCTCAACAGCCTTCTTTTCGTCCTCGGTCATATTAGAGCCGTGATCCTCAAGAGCCTTTTCGAGATCTGCCTTTGCGCCTTCCAGATCGTTCTTGTTTTCCGGGGTTACGTTCTGCGGTGTGACATTTTCGACCTTGACCGTATTCTCGGTGTCGGTTGCTTCGGCTGCATCGGTGATTTCCTTGATCAGCTTTTCCACCTGTTCCTTGACTTCCTCCAACGCCTTTTTACCGTTGTCGGTGGTCGTTTCGTCAGCAAGAATAGTGTTGATCTCGGAAAGCATTTCATCCAGTTCTGCCTTATCCTCGCTCGTTACTGCCTTCGGATCGTAATCCTTCAGTTCCTCGGTATAGCCTGCCGCCGCATCTACTGCGTTATCAGTCAGAACAGTCAGCTTGGCAGGTACGTACTTAATGGAATAGTTGCCGCCTGCATCTGCACCGGTTGCCGTAATGTCATACTCACCAATAAGTGCAATGTTCGCATTGCAGGTAAGAGTAGGCTCCGTTACGAGCGTATCAACGCCTACCAGACCTTCTAACTTGTAAGTGTAGGTCGGAAGTGTCGTGTTGACAACGGTGTTCTTTGCATCAACGGTAATAGTGATCTCACACTTGGTGATTTCGTATTCACCATTTACAAAGGTAACATCGTAATTGCTGTCAAGAGCAGTACCGGTGATCGCATACTTGCCGACGTTGCTTGTGCCTGTTGCGGTTGTGGCAAGGCTGTAAACATTGGTATCGCCGTTCACAATACCGTTATCGGTCGCTTTCAGCTCGGCAAGAGTATTGCCGTAAACGCTGGTTGCGTTCTGAATCGTAACGGTAATCGGCTTTGCATTCACAGTCAGCTTGCCGTCAACATAGTTAATGGTATAGTTGCCGGAAGTGTATCCGCTTGCCTTAATGGTGTATTCACCCTTATCAGAGAACTGAGCATAACCATATTCAAAGGCAAGTGCGCCGCCAAGATCGTCCTTATCGTCACCATTCTTGAAGCC
>JAZQAS010000076.1:0-4692 GCA_045545335.1 Candidatus Avispirillum sp.
TTCATCCTGTTGCAACTACGGCTCTTTCTGCGCTCGCACGCTCACTTGAAACAGCCAAGTTGCTGCCACTCCTTTTTGCTCGCTTTATCTGCCACCGGCAGCGCTCGCAAACGTCCCCACTTGGGTACATCTCCGTATATGTTGATCTCCGTAGGAGGTCAACGCTCATTGAACTCAAGGCAGGTGACGATGGGAAAATGGTCGGAGACCACGTTCTCAAGTACCTTTGCATCGGTGCAGGTAAATCCTCTGTAGAGGATATAGTCTATCTTCTCTCTCGGCGCATAAGAGGGGAACGTATATACGTCAGCCTCCTTCGCGTAGTCTGCTGTGTCGCAAAGCCTTTCAAAAAGGGGGCTGAGGATACCCGATTCCTTCGTATGGTTAAAATCGCCCATAACGATGCAGGGAAGGTCCGTTTCGTCAAGAAGCTTGCAAAGTGTGGCAACGGCAAGCGTAGCCTCGCTTTTTGCAAGACCCATATGGCAAACGATCACCATAACGTCCCGTCCGTCAACGTCGAGAATAGCTCTCAGAGCGCATCTGTGCTCGTAGTGAACGTCCTCGTGCCGCCCCTCGGGATCGGGGATATGGACCACTCTCGCGTCCTTTATGGGATATCTTGAGAGAAGCGCATTTCCGTAGGGATTTGTGCCGACAACCTTGATGGCCTCTGCAAAGAAGCCCTCGCAGCCGAGCAGAGCTTTAAGAGCGCCCGTCTGGTCGGTATAGCCCTCCCAGTTGCCCGCGCCTCTCATTTCGTTAAGGGCGCAGATATCAACGTTCTGCTCTCTTATAAAATCTGCAAAAAGAGGAATATCAATGACCTGATTCTGATAATCAAGACAATGCTGAACGTTAAACGTCATTACCTTCATTGCGCTACCTCTTTTTTATGACTGCCCGTACAGTATACCACACATATGCATCGGAATGCAAGAGTTTTTTTGCAAAAGGCCCGAATAGACGGGCGCTCACAAAGCTGTTGACAAAAGGCGCATTATTTGGTAGCATTTATATAAGAAGAAAAACGGAGGCCGATGATGAAAAAAATTCTGAAAGCGTTATTTCTTATACTTATTTCCATAGCGACCGTAGCGGGCCTTGCCCTTGGTATGACCACCCTCGGCGCAGGAGACGACCCCTGCGAGAGCTACGAGCGGCAGATAGCCGAGGCTGAGGACTCGGATATTGCTCTTTGGTTTGAGCATTCCTTCAAAAAGGTATATACGAGCGACACTACCCCCTCGGGAATGGACACCTACAGCGTATATATGGCAAAAAACGAGGTGGAGAACGCCCAGTTTGTTCTTTATTCCGATATGACCAAGGATGGCCTTACCGCCACGGTCACGGATTTTAAGAACGAAAAGGGTGATGCTATCCCCTCTGAGCTTTTTTACGAGATGTACGTTACCACAGATAACGTCCGCACGGACTACGTTTTGGGAGCAACGGCCCTTGATACGATAATTCGGGAGGGCGAGACTCCCGATCCCGTGGTTCCCTTAAAGAATATAGGCGCCTTTCGCTTGAACGGCGGCAAGAGCCAGGCGTTTTTCATTAAGCTGAGAACGAGCAAGGATACCCCCGCAGGCTGGTACTCGGCTCAGCTTGATATCAAAAACAGCGACGGCGAGACCGTAAAGACCGCAACGGTGTTCTGCTGCGTTTGGGACGTCACTCTCCCTGAGGAGACTGCTCTCAAAACGGGAGTCGTTCTTTCAAACGACGTTTCCTACGGCGGAAGCTACAAGAATTTTTACGATTATCTCCTTGATAACCGTATCGTTGCAATGGACCCTCCCGGAGGCCTCTCTCCCGATAACCCCTATCTTGTAAACCCTCGCGTAAACGCTATCCGCGTCACCTATTCGGGCGGCGGTGAGAACGGGCAGTACGGCGATATTATCGGTGCTACGGAGTTCGGCCGATACACCCCCATATATAACGAGCTTTCAAACAGCGCCGTATGGAACACGGTGAAGGATAAGTTCTATTTCTATATTGCAGACGAGCCCGTAGGCGCCGTCTGGAATAAGTTCTGCGGCTCTCATAATATGACGGTTGATACCATAAGAAGCGCAAACTCAAGCCTTCTCGCCTTCTGGCCCGAGGGCAAGTCCATCGTGCCCTATCACGAAAACCATCCCTACCCCTATTTCCATTATGATAAAGCTCTGAGCCTTTATGCAGCGGAAGAGCTTCGCGATTCAACGGAGCAGCTTCTCATAGATCAGAGCGTTGCCATCTGGTGCCCTCAGATATACGCCTTCACCCCAAAGAGCGAGCTTTCGGCGGCTTCGGGCTATGACGGAATGGCAGACGTGCCCATCCGCGAGCTCAGCGGAGTTATCTCAGGGCTTCACTCATGGGGCAACCCCGAGGGAACTCTCGGCGTCGATCTTTTCGGCAGCGCAGGATATTACGATTGGAGCGCTCTTTACGGCGAAACTCAGGACCGCATAAGGTCTGAGATGGCCATTGCAAAGGAAGAAGGCGAAATTGCAAACTCCCGGCTCTGGGCGTATTCCGCAGGTCATAACTCCTCCTATACCTATGCAAACCATCTTGTTGAAAACTCGGGCCTTCAGACTAAGATAATGTTCTGGCAGTATTATCAGAACGATATCGAGGGCTATCTTTACTATGCGGCGAACTGCTGGAGCGAGACTGCACAAAGCTCCGTTGATAATACGGTAACGGGCGCGTGGGGAGCCGATGAGGATACCCACACCGCGTGGAAGCTGAACAGATATAAAATAGGCGAGTACGATATTTTCGGAAACGGCGTACTCTTCTACGGAGCGTTCCAGGGCTCCGTCTGGAACAGCACGGGAGTTATAGGCAGCCTTCGCGTTGAGATAATGCGCGATAGCATTGAGGAGCATCTTATGCTCACCATGCTTGAGGACCGCATCGGCGAGAGGGCGGCCAAGGATATTGTTGCAAAGGTATCAAAAAACGTTGCAAATTATCTTTCCCTCAATAATTTCTCCCTCGGCGGCTGGGACCCCTCCATGGATGAATACGATATTATGGAGGCCGTAAGAAGAGAGCTTGGTTCTTCTCTTGAGGCGGCTGAAAAGAATGGCGTCTGCAACCATAGCTTTGACGAGGGCGAGGTAGTCCTCCGGCCCACCTGCCTCAAGATTGGCACACTTTTGAGAAGATGCGAAAAGTGCAAAGCTGACCGCGAGGAGGATATTCCCGCTCTTCACGCAGTGGGCGAGTGCTTTGAAAAGGTCAGCGGCAACGCTCCCACCTGCCTCTCCGACGGAAAAGAGGTAATGGAGTGCACGGTCTGCGGCTTCAGAAAGACCGTTGAAACGGCGGCTTTTCATAATAACCCAGAATACTATGAGTATTCAAAAAAGAGCGATACCGTTCATAACGTTATCTGCGCTTATTGCGATGAGATCATAGATACGAAGAGCCATAGCCTCTTTAATAAGGATACGGCTACCTGCACAGACGGGGGCGAGATGCGCGACGCCTGCCTCTATTGCGAGTATTATGCCGTGCTTTATGAAACTGAGGCAAAGGGCCATAGCCTCGTTGAAACAACGGTAGAGCCCACCTGCACGGAGAACGGCTATACGGGCCTTGCCTGCAGAAGCTGTGACTATACGGAGGCGGAGGTCCTTGAGGCCACGGGACATAGCTTTGTTGACGGAGCCTGCACCGCCTGCGGTGAGGCAGACCCCGATTACGTGCCTACCCCCGAATATACCGTCGGCGATATCAATGCAGACGGCGCGATAAACGGTAAGGACTCAAATCAGCTGAAAAAGTTCCTCTCAGGCTCGGCGATCCCCACGGAGACCGAGCAGAAGGCGGCTGACATTAAGGCCGACGGCGCGATCAACGGAAACGATGCGAACATCCTCGCCCGCTTCCTTGCAGGAGCTCTCGGTGGCCTTGAATAAAACGAAAACGCCTCCTTTTGGAGGCGCTTTTCGTTTTAGAGAAGAGGGAAGAGAGAAAAGAGAAGAGAAAAGGAAGAAAACCGACTGGGACGTCGGTTTTCTGCTTTCTATTTTAAAATGAGGTTTGGATAGATATACTGCTACGCATAAATAAACAAAGCATCCGTAGGGGAGTGCCTTGGTGCTCCCGCCCCGGAGCGCGAACGGGACGAAATTTGATGCACAAACAACCGCAAAAGATACACGTTGTTGTAGGGACAGGCGTCCCCGACTGTCCGTTGAAAACGTAACGATTTGCTGTAAATATCGTCTCGTTATTAGGACAGTCGGGCACGCCTGTCCCTACAAACAGAATTACCGTTCTTCCGTCGCCATACCGTTTTTTAAAACCCTCGTCTGCAAACGGGCTTGATATGTCATCCTGAGCGGAGAAAACATCATAGGATGATGTTTTCGTAGTCGAACCACCCCTTAGGGTGGTGCCCCGTAGGGGCAGGATCTACGTAGGATCTTCGATAGCTCCTATCAAATATCGTAGATCCCGACCTGACGGTCGCCCCTCCGGGGTTCGACTCCGCCATTTAAATGGCTCCGCTCAGGATGACAGTAGCCGTTACACGCGAAGGGAGCGAAATTTGATGGACAAACGAACGGAAAAGATACGCGTTGTTGTAGGGACAGGCGTCCCCGACTGTCCTAATTACAGACGTAACGCCTCCCTGCAAATATCGTTTCTGTAGGCGGGTCGTCGTAGGGGTTCAGG
>JAZQAS010000077.1:0-9577 GCA_045545335.1 Candidatus Avispirillum sp.
AACCTTGAGGCTACTCCCGCTGAGTCCACCTCCTACCGTCTTGCTAAGCACGACAAGAAGGGCTTCTCCCACATCATCACAGCTCACGAGGGCGCTACCCCCTACTACACCAACTCCTCTCACCTCCCCGTTGGCTACACCGACGATATCTTCACAGCTCTCGACATTCAGGACGAGCTCCAGACAAGATATACCTCCGGTACCGTATTCCACGCGTTCCTCGGTGAGAAGCTTCCCTCCTGGAAGAGCGCTGCAAACCTTGTTCGCAAGATCGCTGAGAACTACAAGCTCCCCTATTACACACTCTCTCCCACATACTCCGTATGTAAGAACCACGGCTATATCTCCGGCGAGGTCTACGAGTGCCCCGAGTGCGGCAACAAGACTGAGGTATATTCCCGTATCACAGGCTACTACCGCCCCGTTCAGAACTGGAACGACGGTAAGAGCCAGGAGTTCAAGGACCGCGTGACCTACAATCCCGACACAAGCGTTCTCAAGAGAGAAGGCTGCCCCTGCGATGAACCCGTTATGATCGAGGCTACTCCCGCAGCTGAGGCGACCCCCATCCTCTTCACGACCAAGACTTGCCCCAAGTGCAAGGTTGCGGCTTCTATGCTTGATAAGGCAGGCATCTCCTACGAGAAGCTCTACGTTGAAGAGAACGAGGACTTCGCTCGCGAGATCGGTCTCCGTCAGGCACCTACGCTTCTCGTAGGCGACAAGAAGTACGCTGAGATCGCAGGCGTTCGCGAATACATCGACAGCCAGAACTAATTAATAACAACAAAAATCACCCTCCACCGAGGGTGATTTTTTATTATCGCTATTATACAAATTTTAGTTTATCGAAAAGTCGCTATGTGGGGGACTTTTTGAGAAAAGTCCCCACCACGCCCCGCCAAAAACTTTCGAAAATTTGGTATAGATAAGGTTAGCAGGCAAAAGGTTGCAGTACGGAGTACTGCGGCGCACGGCGCCCCCTCTGCAAGAAAAGACTCCAAAAATGAACGAGCTCATTTTTGGAGTCTTTTCTTTAGCAGAGCCTTTTGCCTTTGATACACTTTGTCTGTTTGAAGTTTTTTGCGGAGCTTTTTTACAAAAAAGCGACCGTATCTCCCCCAAAAACACGAATTTACAGAACATTACAATATTTTTACCTTTATATTGTTTTTGCGGGAAATTGGTGGTATAATTGTTATATTAATTTACGTTCGGAGAATAATATGTACGATATCATAATTGTCGGTGCCGGTCCTGCGGGACTTACGGCGGCCGTTTACGCGAGACGCGCTGAGAAAAGCGTTCTCATTATTGAAAAAAGCACCTTCGGCGGTCAGATAACCTTCTCTCCCAAAATTGAGAACTATCCCGCTCTCAAGGAGATCGGCGGAAACGAGCTTGCAGACCTTATGGTCGAGCAGGCCCTGGAGGCAGGCGCTGAGATAGAGCTTGGCACCGTTAACTCCATTGAGCCCGCCTGCGACGGCACTAAGACCGTTTCCACAAAGGAGGGCGACACCTATACCGCAAAGGCAGTTATCCTTGCTACGGGCGCAAAGCACAGAATGCTGGGCGTTGAGGGCGAGGCTGACCTTGTGGGCAACGGCATATCATTTTGCGCAGTTTGCGACGGCGCATTCTACAAGGGTCAGGACGTTGCGGTCATCGGCGGCGGCAACTCTGCTCTGCAGGAGGCTGTTCTCCTTTCCGATACGGCAAAAAGCGTTACCCTCGTTCAGAACCTTGACTTCTTTACGGGTGAGGCAAGCCTCCTTGACATACTGAAAAAGAAAGAAAACGTCAGCTATATTACGGGCACCACCGTTCAGGGCTTTGAAGCTGAGGGCGGCCTTCTCAAGGGGCTGAAGCTCAGAAAAAGCGCAGACGGTACCGAATCCACCCTTAAGGTGGACGGCGCATTTATCGCCATCGGTCTCTGCCCCGACAACGGTGACTTTGCAGGCATTTGCACCCTTGACGAGTACGGCTACTTTGCCTCGGGCGAAAACTGCCGCACCGCAACTGAGGGCATCTTCGTTGCAGGTGATGCAAGGCAGAAAAAGATCCGCCAGATCACAACGGCCACGGCAGACGGCGCTGTCAGCGCTCTCGCTGCCTGCGAGTATATCGACGCACTTATCTGAGGTATATGATGTTTGACTATATCCTTTTTGACCTTGACGGAACACTTACAGACCCCGGCGAGGGAATTACGAATTCTGTTGCATACGCTCTCCGCGCCTACGGCATTGAGGTTGAGGACAAGTCCTCTCTCAACGTTTTTATAGGCCCGCCCCTTCACGAGTCCTTTCAGAAATACTTCGGCTTCTCTACCCTCCTCTCCTTTGACGCGGTTACAAAATACCGCGAATATTACCGCGACCGCGGCATCTTTGAAAACCTCCTCTACGACGGAGTTTGCGAGATGCTGAGCTCTCTCAAGAAGGCGGGAAAGACACTTATTATGGCAACCTCAAAGCCTACGGTGTTTGCCGACCGTATTGCCTGCCACTACGGCATTCGGGAGTATTTCGACGTTCTCGTAGGAAGCGAGCTTGACGGAACGCGGGTGGACAAGGCAGAGGTCATTGAAGAAGCGCTGAAGCAGGCAGGCTCTCCTTCACGGGAAAAGTGCGTTATGGTCGGCGACAGGCTCCACGATATAGTCGGTGCCCAAAAGAACTCCCTCTTCTCCGTTGGCGTTCTCTACGGCTACGGCGACCGCGAGGAGCTGCAGAGCGCAGGCGCTCACCACATCGTTGCCACCGTTTCCGAGCTTTCCGAATATCTTCTTAAATAATTTTTCGCTACTTTCTTTGAGAAGAAAGTAAAAAAGAAACTTTTTGCTATGGGTCTGCTTTATATCTTGGTCTATTTGTAGCCGTAGCCTTCAGATCAAACTTAAAGTTAACAAAGTAACCAAAGGCAAAAGCTCCCCAAAAAAGAATGACCTGCGAAAATGAACGAGCTCATTTTCGCAGGTCATTCTTTTTTGGAGGGCGCCGACGGCGCTACGGCGTTATAACGCCGTACTTTTGCCTCAAAGTTCGGCTGTCCCATTTTTTGAAAGTTTTTTAGGAGTGCAGAGGGCTTTTTTTCAAAAAAGCCCTTTGCATAAAAAACTATCTCTTACTAATTCCTTGAGCATTTTTCCGCGTCTATGGCAAGGACCACCATAAGAGCGAGGAGGCTGTCGCGAGGTTCGGCTACGTCGATGGTATAGGTATCCGTCCAGTTCCAAAGCTCCTTTGACACCGTTGCTATCTCTCCGCGGCTTTGGGAACAGATCTCATAATCCCATTCAAAGAAATCTCCCTCAACGTACCAATCGGCGCAATCAAGGCTGAAGCGGGGCTTGAAAAGAGAGAACTCCTTTGTTATACAGCCAACGTAGCTATCGCCGAAATACATCTCAAATTTCGGAAGAAAGGTGAGCACCCTTTCCTGAACCGTTCCCAGCTCTTTGCCCATGCCATCAAATATCTTCAGGCAATGGCCCCAGGAAAGCTTGCCCTCCACGGAGAAGGCAACGTCTCCGTTTTCATAATACACGTCGTAGCTATCGAACCACGAAAAAAATCTCTGCTTGAACAAAAGCTTCATTTCTTTACCTTTCTTACCTTGGTATGGGCAGGAGCATTCTCGTTTCCCTCTTATATTCCTCAAAGCCCGCTTTTCTGCTCTGGCGCTTATCCGCCATGGGAATGCTGACAACAAGGAAAAGGACGGTATTTGTTACCGCTCCGAAAATGAGATACCATTTTGAGGGAAGGAGACACAGCGCCATAAGAGCAACTCCCCAATGCATCAGTATCTCGCCGAGATAATTGGGATGGCGGGAGTGCTTCCACAGTCCCACTCTTATAAAGGGGGACGTTCTGTTTTTTCTGTATCTGTGCATCTGTATATCCGAAACAAGCTGAAGCGTTGCCGCAAGGACCGATACCGCAAAGCCTGCAAGGCAGAGAGGATCGGTGGAGCTCGTTTCGGTTATGATATACACGGCGGGAAGAGTGCACCCGTAGACGATAAGGGTGGGCACCATATGTATTCCCGTGAGGTTTACGAAGGGATAAAAGGCCCCCGTTTTTTCTCTCAGCATTCTGTATCGCCAATCCTCAAACTCAAGGCCGTGGAAGGTGTAGGCCCAGTTTGCAGTCAAGCGCGCTCCCCAATAGAATACGGCGGCGCTGACCAGAGCCTTTGCCACGGTGAGCTCTGAGAATATGAGAAATGCCCCAACTATTACAATGGGCTGAACGCTCCAATAGGGATCGTACACAGAGGCGTTTTTAAACACGTTGCTGAAAACGAACACCAAAAGCGTTGCGCCGACGTCCGCTATAAGAAGGCTCAGGGGCATAGGCAGAGGGAGGAGCAAATAGAGCCATATGCCAAAGGCTACGGCCGCCGCGTATACTGCCCCGATTATCAGAAAGCCTGCGGCTCTTTTTTTATTATTCATACCTCTTCCTCCTCAATTACCCACGGCAGGGTCACCTCTGTTGCCGTGTGGTCCATTGCCCGAAGGAGGGGTCCGAACATATCCTCGGTCCTTATCTTCAGGCTTGAGGTGTTTACGCAGGGGTGGCAGCCCACAAACTCCCCTGCGAGAACGTCGCGGTCCACAAGAAGTCGAACCCTATTCTCCTTATCGTTCATAAGGCCCAGAATGCTGACGGAGCCGGGGGTTATATCAAGGAGCCTCTCCATATGCTCTGCCGACGCAAAGGACAGGCGGGAGGAGCCTATCTGCTTTGAGAGAAGCTTTGTTTTAAAGGGCTTTTCGCCGGGCATCATCAAAAGATAAAACTGAGTTGCCTGCTTATTGCAAAGGAAAAGGTTTTTGCATATCTGTGCCTCCAGCGTCTTATCTATCTCCTCGCAAACAGCCATTGTATCTGCCGCGGCGTGATCCGTTTGCATATATTCGATGCCGAGAGAATCAAGGAGCCCGTAGCATCTTATCTCCTTATCAAGGCGGCCCTCAAGGCTTTCGGGCCTTCCCTTTTTCAAAACAAGCTCATTCATCTGCCTTTGCTCCTTCAATGCTTTCAAGTGACTTATATAGCTCCGCAAGCTTTGCATTGAGCTTTTGCTCCTGCCTTTTATAGGTGGCGCTTGCGGCATCGGGCTTTTCAAACATGGCCTTCAGGAGAGTGGATACCTCGGAAACGCCGAAAAGATCGGAAAACTCGTAGCGCGTGCCCGAACGGACGAGAGCTAAAGCCTCAATCTCCCTTTCATCGCAGCTCTCGGAGAGCATATCCTTCATATAAGCGGGGAGAAGTATCTCGCCTGATTTATGGGCGGTATACTCAAGGATGCGCCCCGTTCTCTCAAAGTCTGCCCCCTTGATATCGTTTCTCTCCCTTGCGGGAACTGCAAACATTGAAGCAAAGGAGCTGACGGCCGTGTTATACCCCTCCTGCTCCCGATCAAGCTTCGGCAGGGGGAGGATGGCATACTCTGAGGATTTATTCTCCTTGATATCTTCTGCAAGGTAGCCGACGGAGGAGCAGAAAAGCGCCTGATTTGAGGTGAAATAGGAAACGGCGTAATCTATGGGGTCGCTATCGCCGCTGTATCTGCCGTCCTCAATAAGGATATCGTAGGTCTTTACCTTATTGGTATCAGAATATACGGAATGGACCTTATTGATAAGCTCAAGTAGCCTTTCATCTCCAAGAGCTGCAAAAAATCCCGTGTCCGTTTTTTTGGTATAGAATATGTCAGAGGCGCAGGCCGCCTTATATCCGTCGTTCTCCGTGCAAACAAGGCCGAAATACTCGTCAAAATCAGTCTTTCCGTTTTCATCAAGGTCCCAAGAGGCATCGCTGACAAGCTTCAGATATTCGTCATACGTCCAGCCCCCCGAAATGACCATATCAACGGGAGTCGGCCCATTCTTGCTGATGCCCGTTGCATCGGCCACGGTCTCGTTATAGAAAAGAACGTTGCCCCATCTGAGGCGATTCATAGATATATCGCTTGTGAAAAGATAGAGCCCTCCCTTGACAGAAAGGTCCTCAACTGCAGAGGGACACCAGTAATCTTTGGAAAGGTCGATGGCTGAAAGGGATTTTATATCTTTAAAATATCCCTCGGAAATGCAGGAGGCAAGCTTATAGCCCCAGCCGTATATCACGTCAAAGCAGATATCCTCGGAAAGAAAATACCCGCGCAGCACCTCTGCAGGAGCGGAGCTTATCCTTGAGAGCTCATTGACCCTTATTGAATACTTTTCCTCAACGGCAAGATTTCTCTCATATACTCCATCGTTTACGGTCTTTCCCGTATAGGTATCGGCATCAATGAAATCGCCGCCATAGTAGTCGGCGATGGTCTCCGTATGCTTTATGACGAGATAGGTGAAATCTGCGCCGCCGTAATCTGCGTTTTCATATCCGTCGCTATATATGGGGTTATCTGCAGAGCCTGCTTTTTCAGAGCACGAAAAAAGGCCGCAGGAAAAAAGCACCACTGACAATAAAGCAGCAACGTATCTTTTCATACAGCACCTCAAATAGTTAAGCATTCCGCCCTGACTTGGGCGGAATGCTTTATTTTTTACTTTACAATAATTACGTTAAGGCCAATGACCTTTGCGAAGAACTCAAGCTCGGAGAGCTCAGCTCCGTATACGAGAGCGGAGTGATGAGTTACGCCCGCCTCGCTGATGCGGGAAAGGAAATCGCCAAGAGGCATCTTGGGCTTCATCCAGCCGCGAACGCTGCCCTGATAGTTATCCTTCTTGGGCTGGACCATCTCAACGGGGGATATAAGCATATTATATCCATCCTTGCCCTTAAATACGTTTACGAAAACGGCATCTCCCGCCTTATAGCAGCCGTAGCAAACGATGGGGTTATCCGCCTCGCCGAAGATAAAGTCTGTTTCCTTGATCTCGGGCTTGCCCTGGCAGAGAGCAAGATTGAACTCGCCCATATGAGAGAGGCAGAGGCTTCCGCCCTTCCAGTCGGGGCAGAAGATCTCAACGAATGCCGCATCGCCAAAGCCGCGAAGAAGCGCGCCGGTTATCGCCGCTGTGAGAACGTCGCCCTCGCCTGCGTATCCCGTGCCTCTTGCCATTGCCTTGCACGCCTCCATAAAGGGCATTACGGAAAGGCCGTTTGAGGGTCTGATCTCACGGAAGTTTACGGTAAATGCGCCGAGGCCCTCGTTCTCGATCCACTTTCTTACTGCAAGGCAGTTGCGAACGGTCTTTTCATGAGTATCCTTGGGGAAAGGAGCCATAACGTTACACATTTCAAGATCCTTCTCGATCTCGGCCTCGATCTCCTCCCTGGTAACGGCGCTCTGAAGAGTTGTGAGCGTCTTGCCGTCGGAGTACACTGCAGTAACGCCAAAGGTCTCGTAAAGCTCACTGTCGGAGATAAGGAAATCTCCCATACCGTCAAAGCTTCCGCCGATGGTGCCTACCTTAGATCCCTTAAGGCTGCCTGCGCCTGCCGCTGTGCGAACCAGGCGGCCTG
Organism: Candidatus Avispirillum sp.; assembly: GCA_045545335.1. Lineage (GTDB taxonomy): Bacteria > Bacillota > Clostridia > Oscillospirales > CAG-272 > Avispirillum. The sequence continues at coordinate 7,500 of JAZQAS010000077.1, forward strand.
CCTTTTCGATAACGTCGCTCTTAGGGAAATGGCCTGCGGCGATAGCATAAGCCTTGCCGCGGCGAAGGAGCATATTAGTCATATCCATAACGCCGTGGATGCCGTGGTTAAGGTTGATGGCATCGGGATCGTTTGAATACATAAAGTCATAGGTCTCGGTAGTATCAAGGATAACAATGGGGAGAGCTGTGCCTGCAAGGGCATCGATAGACTCAAGAGAGGGAGAATATGCGGCGTGCCAGGTTACGATACAGTCGCATCCCGCCTCCTCAAACTTTGCAACGCAGGCCTCAAACTCAGGCTTGATACGGCAGAACGCGTTTCTGACAACGTCAAAGCCCTCATCCTCAAGGGCGCAGGCGAGCTTTTCATAAAACTCGTCAAGGCGGCCTCTCACGTTAAGGTTGATATCATCGTAAAGCTTGATATAAAGGGGCATAAAGCCAATTTTGATCTTTTTCATTTTTACACCTCAATAATTAAAACTTGATTCCGAAAAGATTTGCGGCATTATTGCAAAGGATGTTTTCAACGTCCTTTCTTGAGAGAGAAAGCTCCTCGGCCGCTCTCTTGAAGGCGCGAAGCTCCTCATACATAAACGTGGTCATCTCGCTCCAGTCGTCCACCTCTCTCATATTGGGGTCGCCTGAAACGTCGCCGTAAAATCCGCGGGGAACAACGTTTACGTATCTGTCCTCATCACAAATTCTGTACATACGCATCTTTGTGATAGGCATATCTGAGCCGAACATTATTCTCTCGGGGCCTACGGTCTCAATGCACTTGGTCATTGCAAGGGTGAGGGTATTTGCGGTGAAATCCCAAAGAAGATTTTTAGCGTCCTTGAGAACCTCGAATGCGTCGCCAATATCAGAGGGAACGTAAGCGCGGCCGATGTGGGCGATGATGACCTTTGCGTTTGGATATTTATCATTGATCTCAAGCATCTGGGCAAGGTTCACAGGGTCGCGCAGACGGAGAGAACGGGGGATATGGAGCATAACTATTCCGCCAAGCTCATCCATTACCTCCATATGCTCCTTTGTAAGGTAGTCAAAAATTCTGACCTCCTTTTCGGGAATATAGGAGGGGCAATTATTGAGATAGGGCTTGATGCCCGCAAAGCCTGCAGCCATTGCGGCGCGTATCTCGTCCTTTGTTGTATCCCAATTGGTACAATAAAGGGCGGGAATATTTTCCTGCTTTGCGCAGGAGAGGGCATAATCGTTCACCGCATCAAGTCTGCAGGTGGGCATACCCATGATGACAGCCTTTACGCTCTTTCCGGGGAACATCTGAGAAAATGACTCCTTCATATCCTCAATAGTGAGGTCGGGAGCTACCATATGAGGCCAGTTAACACAGCCCTTACGGTTTTCGGGCTTTATTCTCTGCATCTCCTCTTTATAGATATGTACATGTGCGTCAACGATCTTTTCGGGCAGAAAATCGTATAATTCCTCTTCATACACTTTTCTGTCGTAATCTGTAACGTTTACTCCGAACATAGTCAACACCTGTCCTTTTCATTATAGTTTCTATCGTCTTAATATATCATATAATACAACTTTGTGTCAATGAAAAATCCCCTCTTTTATCCATAGTTTTAAAAAAGTTTCCAATTTCACCCTTCCCTCCGCCTTCGACCCTTTCACACTTTTCCCCCGTGCACATATCCTTATATTGGAGAGTGAAACCTCCATAGTCCTCCAAAAAAAGAAAAAGAAAGGATATATATATGAACTGCTTCTGCGAGCTTTTCCAGAATGAAGTCGTTTGGCTCATCATCATCGCCCTCATTATCCTCTTTGCCGTTTGCGGCAACGGATTCGGCTGCTCCTACAACGGTCGCACAGGCTGCGGCTGCTGAGCTGACTTCTCTTTAGATAATAAATAATCAAACAAACCGCAGAGGGCTTTTTTCAAAAAAGCCCTCTCAGCTTGTCGATAAAGATATCGACAAGCTGACCTCGGGCTGTCGAGAAGGATGCAGAAGCCGTGAATTGTCCGTCGTCGGCGTACAAAGGTACGACAGAGGGACAATTCGCGGCTAAAAAGCCGCTTATAACAATGAAATC
>JAZQAS010000078.1:0-5163 GCA_045545335.1 Candidatus Avispirillum sp.
GTCAGCAAATGAAACGAATGAATCAATTGTAGGGACAGGCGTCCCCGACTGTCCGTTGAAGACGTATAGTCTCCCTGTAAATATCGTTTCTGTTTGCGGACAGTCGAGGACGCCTGTCCCTACAATATATCCGTTCATTACTCCGACAAAATATAGGTATTCTAAACTATCTGCTATCGTGCAGATATGAGGACGTGCAATGCACGCCCCTACATTAATGTAACTGCATATCTTCCCGTCAAACCAAAATTTGAAGAATAAAGGCTGTCGCTAAATGCGACAGCCCCTTTTTGTTTTAATTATCAAAATTTTCTTCTGAGGGAGAGATAAACTCTGTCGTCCGTTTTGAAATATGCAAGGAGGGTGAGGATGAAGAAGGCGATGACAAAGCCGCCGTATATCAGCCACGCGCCTGCAAAGAACTTCGTTACGAACACGAGAACAGAGGACAAAACGATGACGATGCCGCCGAGGATAGCCACGGGCTTGAGGCAGGCAAAATACTTTTTCTCGCCGCCCATATAGCTGACCCTCGCCTCGGAAAGAAGGCCGATATGGCTCTTAAGCGCGCCTATGAACACGCGGGCAAAGATGAGGGCCGCCGCCGCAAAGAGGATAGCCTCCGCAAAGGAGAAATACTCCATTCTCGCATAAAGCACAACACTCTTGCCGACCTCGTGGAAGGCGGAGGCAGGCTTATAATTATTTGCAACGTAATCCATCTGCAAAAAGAGGCTGCAAACAGATACCGCCGCCCAAAGGCCGCATACTGCGATGCCCGTATAGGCCGCTCTCTTATTATACACGCGGATATAAACGAAGGCCGCTATAAGGAATCCCGCCGTTAAAAATCCGGGGAGAACGTTTACGTTATCAACAGGGATATAGAACGTGGTGAATGCTGCCGCCACCGCAAGGATCATTACCTTTTTCATTCTCTCGGCAATGAGGCGCTTCGTATCGGAGAGGATATCCTTCTCATACTTATCATACACCGCCGTGATGAATTGCTCCTCGTTTCTGATGCCGTTTATGTAGCGAAGGAAGATGACGAGCCAGGGGATGCACACCGAAAGGCCGCATATCCACACAAGAACGTAGAGCGGAGCCTTGAAGAGCTGAACGTTGAAGGCGCCTGCCGCAGGGAAATAGGTTATATTCTGCATTGAAAGGGAGGGCAGCTCGGGCAGGATATAGCCGAGAGCACGCACTATGAATGCTATGACCGTCAGCACCTTGAGGCCGCCTGCGGTCATAGGCTTCAAAAGCGCCCTTCTCTTTTTTTCAAGAGAGGCCTTTTTCTTTTCAGCCTTTTTATCTGAGACCTCCATCCTCTCAAGAGAGGATGCGATCTTCTCGGCTTTTGCAAGCTTTCTTTTTGAAACGGGAACGTAGAAGCCTGCATTATTTCCGTAGCGAAGGCCGAAGGAGGACATACTCTCAAGAAAGCCCGACATTGCGGGGATGAAGAACACCGCCTCGCTGACGGAGAAGATGAGCGCCGCCGTTACCGTAAAGGTTTCGGAGGCAAAGGGAATGAACAGACTGCACACGACCTTTGATGCGCATATTGCAACGAGATAGATGAAATTCTTTCTCGCGACGTATAGCTCCTCGGAAAGAGAGGAAAGCGCCGAAAGGCCGAGAACGATGAGCCAATAGCCGATGAAATCGGGAAGGATATCAACGATATTAACGGTTGGGTTAAAGAGGAACACCGCTCCGAGAGCGATCTTTCCCATACCGAGGAGATCTTTTTTCTTTACAGACTCCATACCTTATTCCTCTCCCTGGGCGCCGCTTGCCGCGCCACAGCACTTTTTATACTTCTTGCCGCTTCCGCAGGGGCAAGGATCGTTTCTGCCTACCTTTTCGGATGCCTTTTTGACCACGGGCTTCTTTTTCAGAGTGCCGTCGCCGCTGCCTGCAAGGCCTGCGCTGACGGGGCTTGCCACCTGCTCGCGCTTGAGGGCCTGAGGACGTGGCATTACGGAAAGGAGCATTCTTACGGTATCGTCGCGTATCATGGTCACCATCTCGTCAAAGAGATCGCTGCCCACGATGCGGTACTCGCTGATGGGGTTACGCTGAGCATACGCCTGAAGGCCGATGGTCTCCATAAGGCCGTCCATTGCCTCAAGATGATCCATCCACTTCTGGTCTACGTTTCTGAGAAGGAGCACTCTTTCGACCTCGCGGAAGTTCTCCTCGCCGAACACGTTCTTTTCCTTATCCTCGTATATCTCCATAGCTCTTGCCTTGAGCTCTTCTGCGATCTCGGCTCTCGCCGCCGCAGGGTCTTCCCCTACCTCTGCAAAGTCATCCTTCTTGCAAAGGAGACCGAGGTATTTGGCCTTGAGACCCTCAAGATCCCAGAGGCTCATATCATCCTCGTGGAGATACGCGCCAACGGCATCGTCAAGGGTGGAGCCGATCATGGAGATCATCTTATCTCTGAGAGAGCCGCCCTCCAGCACCTCCTGGCGCTGCTTATAGATAACGGTTCTCTGCTGATTCATAACGTCGTCGTATGCGAGGACGTTCTTTCTTCTCTGGAAGTTCTGATCCTCGAGGCGCTTCTGCGCAGACTCGATGGAGTTTGAAAGGAGCTTTGCGTCAATGGGGGTATCCTCGGTAATGCCCATTCGCTGAATGAGGGTGAGAACTCTCTCGCTGCCGAAGAGGCGCATAAGGTCGTCCTGCATAGAGAGATAGAAGCGGGACTCGCCGGGGTCGCCCTGACGGCCGCTTCGGCCGCGGAGCTGATTATCTATACGGCGTGCGTCGTGACGCTCCGTGCCGATAACGAAGAGGCCGCCTGCCTCGCAGACCTTCTCGGCCTCGGGGCGGATCTCCTCCTGATATGCGTTATAAAGCTCTCTGAAGTGATCGCGGGCCGCAAATACCTCCTCGGAAACAGACTGGGAGGAGCCTGTTGCAAGCATTATGATCTCTTCCTCATAGCCCTCTTTTCTCATCTGCACCTTGGCAAGGAACTCAGCGTTACCGCCGAGGAGGATATCCGTTCCTCGTCCCGCCATGTTAGTGGAGATGGTTACGGCGCCAAGCTTACCTGCCTGAGCTACGATCTCCGCCTCTTTCTCGTGATACTTTGCGTTGAGCACGTTATGGGGGATGCCCACAGCCTTCAGCTTCTTGGAAAGGAGCTCGGATTTCTCAACGGAAACCGTACCTACAAGAACGGGCTGACCCTTTGCATGGCACTCCTTGATCTGCTCGATGACGGCGCGGTCCTTGCCTGCAACGGTGGTATAAACAACGTCTGAGTGGTCCTCGCGGATCATAGGCTTATTCGTGGGGACCTCAACAACGTCAAGGTTATAGATCTCGCGGAACTCCTCCTCCTCGGAAAGAGCCGTACCCGTCATACCCGAAAGCTTTGAGTACATACGGAAATAGTTCTGGAATGTGATGGTGGCAATAGTGCGGTTCTCGCGCTGGATTTCAACGCCCTCTTTAGCCTCGATCGCCTGATGGAGACCGTCGGAATAGCGGCGGCCGGGCATGATACGGCCCGTGAAGGAGTCTACGATGAGGACCTCGTTATTCTTGATAACGTAGTCAGTATCCCTCTTCATAATACCGTGGGCGCGCATAGCCTGATAGATATGGTGAGAGATCGAAGCGTTTTCGGGGTCGGAGAGGTTTTCGATGCCGAAGAACTCCTCTGACTTCTTGATACCGTTTGCGGTGAGCGTGCAGGAGCGGGCCTTCTCGTCTATAACGTAGTCCTGCTCAACGGAGTCGTACTCCACCTTGGTATCCATTTCCTTGATGACGAACTTGGACATACGGCGCACAAGGCTGTCTGCCCTGCCGTAGAGCTCATCCGTTTTATTGCCGTGGCCCGATATGATAAGAGGGGTTCTCGCCTCGTCTATGAGGATGGAGTCCACCTCGTCAACGATTGCGAAGTTGTGTCCGCGCTGGGCGAGATTTTCCTTGTAGGTGACCATATTGTCACGCAGGTAGTCAAAGCCGAACTCGTTATTCGTTCCGTAGGTGATATCGCAGTTATATGCCGCCTGCTTCTCAGCCTTGGTCTGATCGTGGATGACGAGACCCGTGGTAAGTCCGAGGAACTCGTGGATACGGCCCATCTCCTCCTGACCCATCTTAGCAAGATACTCGTTTACGGTGACCACGTGAACGCCCTTGCCTGTGAGAGCGTTAAGATAAGAGGGGAGAACTGCAACGAGAGTTTTACCCTCACCTGTTTTCATCTCTGCGATCCTTCCCTGATGGAGAAGGATACCGCACATGAGCTGAACGCGGAAAGGTCGCTTGCCGAGAACTCTGTCTGCCGCCTCCCTAACAAGGGCAAAGGCCTCGGGGAGGATGTCGTCAAGAGTCTTGCCGCCTGCAAGCTGCTCCTTGAAATAGGGGGTCATCGCCCTCATCTCCTCGTCGGTCATAGCCTTATACTTATCTGCAAGGTCTTCTATTTTATTGACGATAGGCAAGATCTTTTTGATCTGCTTCTCGCTGTACGTGCCGAAAATTTTGGTCATCAAGCTCATTATTCTTTATATCCTTTCACGGATGAAAATTCAAACAATTCCTTAATATATCATTATACTATATAACACAAAAATTTCAATCACTATTTGTTAATTTTTTCACCCAAATCGTAGACAAACGGAGATTATGATGATATAATTTTTCGTGATAGTATAAAAACTTATGGATTTTACATAGCCCGTAGGGGAGGATTGGTGCTCCCGCCACAGAGCGCGAATGGGACGCCACTTGATATGTCATCCTGAGCGGAGAAAACATCATAGGATGATGTTTTTCGTAGTCGAACCACCCCTTAGGGTGGTGCCCCAATCGAGGGTTCCCTGAAAATGAGCCTGCGAATTTTTAGGGGTTCTTCGAAGGGGCAGGATCTACGTAGAATTTTCGATAGCTCCTATCAAATATCGTAGATCCCGACCTAACGGTCGCCCTCCCTATAGTCGGGTTCGGCTTCGCAAACAATTCACCGGATTGTTTGCTCCGCTCAGGATGACAGTAGCCGCTCCCGAAATCAGCACGCGAACCTAAACAAAATTTTATGCACAGACGAAATGTTTCGATACACGATGTTGTAGGGACCGGCGTCCCCGACGGTCCTAATAACGAAACGATATTTACCGTAAG
>JAZQAS010000079.1:0-29835 GCA_045545335.1 Candidatus Avispirillum sp.
TTAGTATACCTATATTTTGTCGGAGTAATGAACGGATATATTGTAGGGACAGGCGTCCTCGACTGTCCGCAAACAGAAACGATATGCAGATACAATACTTGATAAACAACGCGTGCAATTCAGCGACTATCCGTCCCTTGCAAAGAGAGAAAAGTGTTTTAGTTGCCTTTTTGACTATCAAATTTCGTCTTTCATAAATGGTTCCGTTATTAGGACCGTCGGGGCCGCCTGTCCCTACAACAACGTGTATCTTTTGCGTTTGTCCCTGCATCAAATTACGTCTTGTTCGCGTGCAGATGTCGGACGAGCGATGCTCGCCCCTACTGTGCTACAACTCCCCCACAAACTGTAATTTGAAGGGTACATTGTCTGCAAACGCCCGCAGAGGCGATCGAGTACGCTTGAAAATTCCCCTTGCAAAAAAGCGGAAGTATGATACAATATAAGTAATGATAATAATAGGGAGATTTATATGCAATCCTTAAAATACCTTTACAGAATCGGCATAGGTCCCTCATCCTCTCATACCATAGGTCCCCTCAACGCGGCGGGCAGATTTCTTCACGAGTGTCCCCCTGCAGACAGATATAAGGCTATCCTCTACGGCTCTCTCGCAAAAACGGGCAGAGGCCATATGACGGACAAGGTCATTATGGAAGCATTTGGCGAAAAGAACTGCGAGATCGTGCTTGATATGGATACCCCTACGGACTTCCATCCAAACACTATGGAATTCTTCGCATATAAGGACGGAAAAGAGGTGGCTTCTCAGCGCTACTACAGCGTAGGCGGCGGCGAGGTCATCGCCCACGGCGAAAAGCTGACGGAGCATCCCGAGGTCTATTTTCTCAACAGCTTTACGGAGATCTCCGAATATTGCCGCAAGAACGATAAGCGCATATGGCAATACGTTGAGGAGTGCGAGGGCCCTGAGATATGGGATTATCTCTATCAGGTCTGGGAGGTAATGAAGCAAGCCATCAGAGAAGGTCTTGAGGCTGAGGGCGTGCTCCACGGCGGCCTCAACATTCAGAGAAAGGCGAGATACCTCTACCGTCAGAAGCATATAGACGAAAGCGAGGAGACCAAGACCAACAGACTTATCTGCTCCTACGCCTTTGCAGTCAGCGAGCAGAACGCCTCCTGCGGAGCTATCGTCACGGCTCCCACCTGCGGCGCCTGCGGAGTTGTTCCCGCGGTCATGAAATTCTTGCAGGGCAGACGGGGCTTTACGGATACGCAGATAGTTCACGCCCTTGCAACGGGCGGAATCATCGGAAATCTTATTAAGACCAACGCATCCATCAGCGGCGCGGAATGCGGCTGTCAGGCAGAGATCGGAACTGCCTGCGCCATGGCGGCGGCAGCGGCGGCAGAGCTCTACGAGCTTGATCTCGATCAGATAGAGTATGCGGCGGAGATGTCCATCGAGCATCATCTCGGCCTCACCTGCGACCCCATTCTCGGCCTTGTGCAGATACCCTGCATCGAGCGAAACGCCATTGCGGCAATGAGAGCTCTCAACGCCGTGAACCTTGCGGACTTCCTTGCGGATACGAGAAAGATCACCTTTGATATGATCGTTGAAACAATGTACGAAACGGGCAAGGACCTTAAAGTTATGTACCGCGAAACCAGCGAGGGCGGACTTGCGAAAACGTATAACCTGTAAATAATAATGAATAAGGATAAAGGCTGTCGAAAAAGGCGCAGAACATATATTATTCAGTTCAGTAAAAAAATACAGCAAAAAGTTGAAATCCGCCGATCTTTTCGGCGGATTTCGTTGTTGTATACGGCTTTTTAGCCGCGAATCGTCCTTCTGTCGTCTTTTGTACGCCGACGACGGACAATTCACGGCTTCTGCATCCTTTTCGACAGCCGTTTGCATTTATTCTGCTTTTTGCTTTTGCTCGTGATAATAAGCGATATCCTTCTGCCAGAGGGCGTCGTTTTCGGTATCCTCGGCAAGGGAGACTCTTTCCGTGATAAAATCAAAGAGGAAGGAGCTTGCCTTTTCCGCGCCGCTTGCGTTAAAATGGCCGCCGTCGTAGAAATCCGTTTCGTTGTCGATGCCCATATCGTCCAGCCAAAGATTCATATCGAGGAAGGCAACGTTGTTTTCCTCGCAATAGGAGCTGATAAACTTGTATTTTCCCAGATCATTTTCGGCGCTGTTATAAGGAGCAACGAGTATAACGGGCTGACTGCCGCTTTCAAGCACCAGCTCCACCGTCTTTTGGAGGTATTCAAAATTCTTTTTTGACAAGGGCTCCGCAGAAACGCCTTCGTAGCTCAGCGCCCTGCAGGTGTTTGCCTTTGCCTGAAGAGCCGACGTGATATGTGCGCAGGCGAAGGTGGTGGCGATGCTGAGAGCAATGAATATGAAAGGCTTTGCTCCGAAGCTTGAATAGAAGAAAAGGCTTGCAAGAAGCAGCCAGTAAGGGCGGGCCTTCAGAGGATTATACCATATATCGTCAGTAAAGTAAATAATAAAGAAAAATATGGGAAAACAAAAGGGGGGAGCAATAATTAAGGATTTTGATTATTGACAGGAATACAGGTTTGTGGTATACTCAATAATACACATTGGGATATGGTGTAACGGTAACACACGGGACTTTGACTCCCGCTTTGTAGGTTCGAGCCCTGCTATCCCAGCCACATAAATAAAGCCGACCATAAAGGTCGGCTTTTCAGTCTGTCGAAAAAGGCGCAGAACAAAAGCCGCAAAACATATAATATTCAGTTCAGTGAAAAATACAGCAAAAAAGTAGAAATCGGCCGAGAAAACCGGCGGATTCCATTGTTATATGCGGCTTTTTAGCCGCGAATTGTCCCTCTGTCGTACCTTTGTACGCCGACGACGGACAATTCACGGCTTCTGCATCCTTCTCGACAGCCCGAGGTCAGCGTGTCGATACCTTTATCGACACGCTGAAAGAACCGACGAAAAGTCGGTTTTTTTTTAATTGTTCTTATTATAGTGGCAGGGAGAATCGAAAAAAACGTCAAGATCAACAGTGTAGTAACCGTTTTTCTTAGGAAGACCGCTTCTGGAGAGAACGCTGTCAGGTCCTGCGGCGTCGCTCATAACCATAGTCTTCATTCCGTTTCTCCACATGAAGCTCATGCAGGCTCTTTCCATGATTATCATTGCCTCGTCATCTTCCTTGCCTGCAGCAGGGAAGAGTGTAAGTATTTCTCCGATATCCTCGTTCATTTTAAACTGAAGAACTCCGATAAGCCCCTTGATAGAACTGCCGTCATCTTCAAGATCAACGGCAAAATACGCAAGAGAATCATCTATATATGGAGTGTTAAGCGTTTCACAAAGCTGTTTTTGAACGTCTTTATTTTCAAGAGGTTTTACTGCAAACATTATTTCACCTTAAGTATTCTTTAAGTATTCTATTTCTTTGTCCGTAAGATAGCGCCATTTTCCGAGTGGAAGATCGTCGATGTTGATGTCACCAACAGCAACGCGCCTGAGTCGCATAATGGTTATGCCGCACTTTTCACACATTCTACGTATCTGGCGGTTTCTACCCTCAAACAGTGTGATCGCAATGGTAGAGTAAACGTTTCCTTCGCGGTCGGTTCTTCCGGAAGCAATAACAGAAGCTTTTATAGGCCTTAGAACATATCCGTCAAGCTCCATTGGCGAAAGAAGCTTTTTAATATCCTCTTCCGTGCAGACACCTTTAACCTTAACAAGATATTTCTTTGAAAAATCATGTGAAGGGTGGGTCAATTTGTTAGCGAGATCACCGTCATCCGTAAAGAGCAGAAGTCCCTCAGAATACATATCAAGACGTCCGACAGGGTAGACCCTCTTTCCGAGGTCTTCAACCAAAGATGCCGCAGTTTTTCTGCCTTTTTCATCGGACATGGTTGTGACGTATCCCATGGGCTTATTCAGAGCAATATATGTATGCCCCTGTGATACAGGGGAAACTAGGTTGCCGTTTAAGCGAACGGTGTCGATTTCAGGGTCTATCCTATCACCTAGTGTGGCAACTGAACCGTTAACCGTAACGTTACCCGCTTCTATTTCTTTTTCTGCCGCTCTGCGAGACATAACGCCACAGTCGGTGAAGTATTTTTGTAGTTTAATTCGTTCCATATTATTTGTGATCCGAAAGGGCTTCGAGAGGAATTCGCCTTATTTCATGTCCGTTTGATGAAAAAACAGCGTATCCCAGCGTATCTCCTTTATTTATAGGTGTAAATACCTGCTTTTGAGCTTCTATTCTCAGCTCGATCTTTTCATTGCTTTTTAAGGTTACGTATTCAGTTCTTTGCGGAGCAACACCCATAAGGCTGTTTGCTCCCGCAACAGGGATTTCAAACATCAGCTCGCCTTCTTCACAAAGACAGAAGGAGCGAAGCCTCGGGAATCCGTAGTTAAACATAGTTTTATGATCGTTCCAGTCCGAGGATGCAGACAGCGTCACCGTAACAAGCCGTACTCCGTCACGCTCGGCCGCTCCAACAAGACACCTGCCGCTTTCCTTTGTAAATCCGGTCTTAACCCCGATGGCACCGTCGTATAAGCTGAGCAGCTTATTGTGATTAATAAAGGTCTGATCACGATTGCCAATAGTTACAACAGCTGTTTTTGCAGAAACTATCCTTTTGAAATCCTCGTTGTCAAGGGCAGTACAGGATATTATGGCAAGATCGTAGGCTGTAGTATAATGACCGTCTGCGGGAAGTCCGCTTGGATTTTTGAAGCTGGTATTCTTTACACCGATTTCTTTGGCTTTTTCATTCATAAGATCGGCAAAAGCTTCAATACTGCCTGAAACCTCATAGGCAAGAGCGCATGCAACGTCATTTGCACTTTGCAAAAGCAGGGCGTAAAGTGCGCCTTCAACGGTCAAGGTATCTCCCGACTGAAGGTATGCGCTGGTACCCTCGCATCCTACTGCGCGGTCCGATACCTTAAAACTGTGATCAAGACTGCAATTCTCAAGCACTACCAAGGCTGTCATTATCTTTGTTGTGCTGGCCATAGGAAGACGCTCGTGAGCATTCTTTTCATATATGACTGTTCGCCCATCTGCTTCTACGGCAATAGCGCTCTTGGCGCTGAGAAAAATCTCATCTGCCGCGTTAGCATCAGGTATGAGACAAAAGCAAAGTATAATACACAGAATAGCTGATAATATCCTTTTTTTCATACAAACCGCCAAAAGAGAAGTGTTTATTTATATCTTCTCAATGTACAGCTTATTTATACAGAAAAATTATTCAGCTGCGGGAGTATCCTTTTTCTTTGTGAAAACGTCCTTAAGCTTTTCAATAAGCTCGGGAGAACGCTCTATAGCATAAATGATCTGTGTAACAGCATCCTGAGGCTCGCGCGCGGGATTTGCAATGCTGAGCATCTCAACGTTACCGTTGGGAGAAACTACAAGGAAAGCTACGGGTGTAACGGTAACACCGGTTCCGCCGCCGCCGCCGAAATTGCTCTGGGCGGGCTTGGGATTGTTTTTGCCGAGGTAATCAACTCCACCTGTAGCAAATCCAACGCTGAGCTTAGATACGGGGATAATAACCGTACCGTTTGCTGTAGTGATGGGTGTACCTGTAACTGTGTTTGCATCAAACGTAGACTTGATGCTGTCAATGGAAGCGCGGATGATCTCTGTCATTTTGTTCTCGCTCATTGTTTTATATCCTTTCCTGCATGAATATTTCCGTTATTTTCTATATCACTCGTCATACTCTTGAATGCTGATGATACCAGCGCCCAGAGAACGTTAATGATCCTTATCTTAAATCTGCCTTTGATATCAAATGAATAACCGCTGTTGTCAAAGCAGGGAACAACTGCAATCTTTTCTGCCTTTGGCGGCTCGTAAACCGTAAAAACGTTGAGAAATTCAATAATATATGCAATCGCCTGAGAAACAACGCCCACGCGAATACACGTATCAGCGGCTTCTCCCTCATCGACAGTTATGATCACTTTATCCAGCGTTGTATGGAGCTTATGCCTGAATTCGAATACAACTATCTTTGCAATGCCCAACATCAAACGCGCAAATTCCGGGTTTTTGGCAGATTTTGCAAGATCCTGGATCAGGCTGTCAATAAGGTCAGCGTATGACTCCTCTTTAAGCGTTTTTTTGCTTTTTTTAGGTTTGTAGGTAGAAATTTTTTTATCCTTCAACCATTTAGCAAGCTTTCTGAATCTCAGCTTTTCTTCCTGTTCGGGGATTATTGCAAATCTCAAAGGTCCGATAGTGGCGTACAGAACAAAGTTTTCTCCATCGAACTCATATATTACGTGAACGTAAAGGCTGAGAATGGCCGCTATTATAAGAACGAGTCCGAGCAAAATGTAAAGAACGACCAAAGCCTCACATCCTTTCGCAAAATAATATAATTTATTCGGCTATCTCTGCTTCAATGGGGATCTGCTTCATATCCGAGGTGGGTACAGGAACCTCGGGAAGCTCATCAAGAGAAGAGAGACCGAACACTCTGAGAAAGTTATCGGTTGTTCTGTAAAGGCGGGGACGGCCGGGAACGTCAAGCCTGCCGCAGGGCTCTATAAGCTCTTTTTCTCTCAGGTTTGCAACTGCATAGCTTGAATCAACTCCGCGAACGGTATCAATGAATGCGCGTGTCACGGGCTCGTTATACGCGATAACAGCAAGGGTCTCAATTGAAGATTGAGAAAGATTTCCGCCTCTTCTGATTCCAAGCGCATCTCTCACATACTGTCCGAACTGTTCCTTTGTACAAAGCTGGCAAGCGCCCTCAAACATTATAAGAATAATACCGCGGGGAAGCATTCCGTCTTCGCGGTTGTATTCAATTGCATAATCACGCACGATTCTTTTTGCAGCTCCGGGCGTGATCTCAAGAACTTTGCCAATGGTTGCATAGCTCACAGGATAACCTGCAGCAAAAAGCACAGACTCTATTATTTTTTGCGTGTGAGCGATATCAATATCCTCGGGAGGCTCTTCTTCTTCAATGTTGAGAGATACTATCTCCTCATTTTCATTTTCGGAAATCTCCTCGTCCTTGATATCCTTTTCAATTACTTCTGTTTCCATTTGTTTATCCTCAAAATTATTCGTCTTTAATGATCTCGGTAAGGCTGGAAATGTCCGCGCCCTCGCTGAGACCAACGGTAACTCCTGATATAGCGTCTATTACTCCGTCGTGGTTTTCCTCTGTGCCGCTTTCATCAAGCACGAGAACTCCGGATTTCAAAAGCTCAAGCATAGCTAGAAACATTGAAACCAGCTCGCTTTTGGACTCAGCGCTTCTGAAGAATCCCTCAAGATTAACGTTCTTTCCGCCTTTAAGGCGTTTTGCAAGGTTTTCTACAATAGATGCAACAGATACCTGCTTTTTCGCTATAAGCGGTCTGAAGTGCTCTCGCGCCTCATCATCCGATACCTTGACCTGGGTCATTACCTTGATCAGAGCCTTTGACAGCAGCTCTGCATTATGATCCGCAACGTATGTTTTATCGGGAGCGATCTCATCTGTTTCTTTAACCATTCTGAGACCGTATTCAGCAAACATATCCTTAAGGAACGCAGAAGCCTCTTTCGCTCTCTCATATTCAAGCATGGCAGCAGCCAAAGCAGCTCTGGGGTCTTCTTCCTCTTCGTCATTTCTCGGGAGAAGCATCTTGCTCTTAATAAGCATGAGCTCGCTTGCCATAAGCAGAAAGTCGCTAGAAAGCTCGATATCTGCATTTTCCATACTGTTGATGTATTCCATATACTGATCACAAAGAATTGAGATCTGTATATCCTCGATACTCATTTTGTTCTTTTTTACAAGGGCAATGCAAAGATCGAGGGGACCCTCAAATTTTTCAAGCTTATAATTAAGTGATTCCATATCATACCCCGGGGATCAGTCCGATAAGAAGAGACATACCGTAGCTTATATATGAACATATCCATGCAATCGGGGTTGAAAGAACGCCTAAATAAAGAAGCGCAAGGAGAGCAAGGCTTATATAACGTTCATACTTGGAAACAAAGAAATAAATTTTTGCGGGGAGGAACATAAACAGCACCTTAGATCCGTCAAGAGGGGGGATCGGAATAAGGTTGAATACCGCAAGGTAAAGGTTAAGAATGTGGAAATACCAAAGAAGCTCTGTGAGAAAATACAGAAGCTTTCCGCCGAAAGCGGTATCGCCGTCAATAGCATAAGGCACCCTCAAAAATGCACATACAAGCGAGAACACGAGAAGGGCTGCAAAAGAAAGCAATAAATTTGAAAGCGGACCTGCTATAGAGGTGACGATTATGCCTTTACGGGGATTTCTGAAATTGCGGCTGTTGACGGGAACGGGCTTTGCCCATCCGAAGCCAAAGAACAGCATGCAAGCGGTACCGATAAAATCAAGATGTACCGCAGGATTCAAAGTCATTCTTCCAAGATTTCTTGCGGTGTGGTCTCCCATTTTATAAGCAGCAAAAGCATGAGACATTTCGTGCAGAGAGAGAGAGAGAAGAACGACTATGATCGTAAAGAGAATACCGGGAAGTATATCTCTGAGTGGAACCCCGTCACGCAGGGATAATAAGAGATCGTATATCATTAAATTCTGTCCTTTCAGCGGTCACACATCTTAAGGATAGTATTCCATACTTCCTCGCGACCCTCGCGAGTCTCAGATGAAAAGAGTATCTCTGCGCTTGCAGCCGTATACTTTCCCATAGACTCCGTAAGCGCGCGTCGCTGCGTTGCGTTAAGCTTATCTACTTTTGTATAGACGATGATGAAGGGAAGTTCAGCCTCTGTGAGATAGTCAAGCATCTGCTTGTCATCTGCAGTGGGGCCAACTTTTCCGTCAATGAGCTGAACCACGCAACGAAGCAGGTCTATGTTATTATTGCCTGTAAAATAAGCATCTGTCAGAGCAGACCATCTTTTTTTATCCTCATAAGTTCTTTTGGCAAATCCGTAACCGGGAAGGTCTACCAAAAGAAGCTTTGAGTCAACGGAATAAAAGTTTACTGTAACTGTTTTTCCCGGAGTTCCGCTTACTCGCGCAAGGCTCTTTCGCTGAAGGAGCGTATTTATAAGAGAGCTCTTTCCAACGTTTGAACGTCCTGAAAACGCAACCTGAGGAACCACGAGTGCGGGAAACTGTTTAGGCAGACCTGCCGATATCAGCAGAGAGGAGTTATTTAAATTGATTTTCATTTATTTTCCTTTTCTTTCATGTTTACACAGCAGCCGGTAGCTTTGTGAGCGGGCTCGTTAGGAATGTGCTGTGCCATATCGGTGTTGATTTCGTCCTGCACGGGGAGATGATTATCAGCTTTCTTGACAAGTATTTCAGACAGAACCTCGTCGCATTTCCTGCAGGGAATAAAGAGCAGCTCCTTGCGAACTACGGGATCGATTTCGTTAAGATCGGGGAGATTATCGTAAGGAATAATAACCCGCTTGATTCCCGCGTTCCATGCAGCCGTTGTCTTTTCCTTGAGTCCTCCTATAGGAAGAACTCTTCCCGTAAGGGTAAGCTCGCCGGTCATAGCTGTATCGCTGCGAACGTAAGAGCCTGACAGCGTGCTTACAAGAGAAGACAGCATAGTCACGCCTGCGGAAGGGCCGTCCTTGGGAGTAGCACCTTCGGGAACGTGTATATGTATATCCTTTGTTTTGTAGAAATCGGAAAGAATACCGAGCTCGTCGGCATGGGCGCGAATATAGCTTACGGCGATCTTTGCAGACTCCTTCATAACGTCGCCGAGCGTGCCTGTAAGCTCAAGTTTTCCCGTACCGTCCATAACGGTGGTTTCTACCTTGAGAACGTCGCCGCCGACTGCGGTGTAGGCAAGACCGTTTACTACTCCGATCTCGTTATCATTTGAAACCTTTTCATCAAGGAATTTGCGAGCTCCGAGGAATGTGTGAAGGTTTGCAAGAGTTACGGAAACGCTCTTTTTGCCTGTTTCTATCATAGTTCTTGCGACCTTTCTGCAAAGAGATGCAATCTCACGTTCAAGGTTACGTACACCGGATTCTCTTGTGTATCCGTCAATAATCTCTTCAAGAACAGCTCTGTTGATACGAAGAGCGCGTTTTGTGAGGCCGTGTCGCTTAAGCTGCTTGGGAATCAGATGATTTTCAGCAATAGAAGCCTTTTCATTCTTTGTATAAGATGTAAGCTCAATAACCTCCATACGGTCAAGAAGAGGGCGGGGAATAGTATCAAGGGTATTTGCAGTAGCGATGAACATAACGGAGGAGAGATCGCAGGGCATTTCTACGAAATGATCTCGGAAGGTCTTGTTCTGCTCACCGTCAAGCACCTCAAGAAGCGCAGATGAAGGATCTCCCTTCATATCGGAGCAGA
Source organism: Candidatus Avispirillum sp. (assembly GCA_045545335.1). Classification (GTDB taxonomy): domain Bacteria; phylum Bacillota; class Clostridia; order Oscillospirales; family CAG-272; genus Avispirillum. The sequence goes on from JAZQAS010000079.1 coordinate 10,358, forward strand.
GCTTATCCACTTCGTCAAGAAGCATAACGGGATTCATGCTCTTTGCTTGAGTAAGCGCCGTAACTATTCTGCCGGGCATCGCCGCAACGTAAGTTTTTCTGTGTCCGCGTATTTCAGCCTCATCGCGAATACCGCCAAGAGACACGCGAACGAAATTGCGATTCATAGCTCTTGCAATAGAAGCGCCAAGAGAAGTTTTACCTGTTCCGGGAGGGCCCACAAGGCAAATGATCTGATTGCCGAGGGAAGGATTGAGCTGCTTCACTGCAAGATACTCAAGAATTCGGTCCTTAGGCTTTTCAAGTCCGTCGTGGTCGTCGTCAAGAATCTTCTTTGCATAGGCGACGTCTACTCTGTCCTCGGTGTATTTGGTAAAGGGAATCTCGAGGCAAATATCAAGATAATTGCGAAGAACAGCAGCTTCCGGGCTTCCGAAGGGGGATTTTGCAAGGCGGCCAACCTCCTTATAGAGCTTTTCTGTAACTTCCTTGGGGAGGTGTGCAGCGTCGATCTTATCGTAATACTCTTCGATCTCATCATCGCTGTCGTTACCGAGCTCACCCTGTATTACCTTGAGCTGCTCACGAAGATAATAATCGCGCTGGTTCTCGTCGATTGCCTCGCGAACCTTTTTGTGTATAGACATTTCAAGCGCAAGTATCTTGGTTTCGCTCTCAATAATCACCACAAGAGCTTCCAATCGTTCAAGCGGCTCGAATATTTCAAGTATCCTCTGCTTGTCCTCAAACTTTACAAATGCGCTTGAAGCGATAAAGTCGGCCATCTGACCGGGATTCTTAAGAGATTTAGCTGTTATAAGAACATCAGTAGCATCGGCAGAAACGAAAGCTAGCATCTTATCAAGCTCTAAAAGAACCTCGCGCACAAGAGCTTCCGTGCGAAGATCGGAGCCATGGTCATCAATGGATACTGTTTTTGTAAGGATATCTGCATACATACAGTTATCCTTGCCCGTGTAAGACAGCGCCTTTGCACGGCAAACACCCTCAGCAATAACCTTTATAAGACCGTCCTGGTTCTTGTGCGTCTGCTTGATACGGCATACAGTGCCAACATCATATAGATCGCGGGGAGTAGGAAATTCGCAATCAAGCTCCTTCTGGCAGACCAGAAATACGTACATATCTGTATCATGGGAGGCTTCAAGTGCTGCAACAGAGAAATCGCGTTCTATTTCAAAACTAACGGGAACAGAGGGAAATGCAACAAGTCCCCTTGTAGGTATAACGGGAAGTGTAATCTTTTCAGCTTTTTCGATGTATCTGGGCATAGCTGATCCTTTCGTGGTATGAACAAATAAAATATCAATATATTATAGCACGTCAATGATGAAAAAGCAAACCTTTTTGCAGATAATTACAAATATATATTAAATAATAAACATTTTTAATTTTGTTCGTAAGTGTTGAAAATGAACAAAAAATCTGCTATTCTATCAATAACAACCTTTTGGAGACATAAGATGATACGAACAGAAGACGAAAAGCTTGAAAGAGAAGTACTTGCAGGTGTATCCTGCATAGCGATACCTATAGAAATATTTTCTCCTCTAAACGGCGAACCTGAAATTACTGTATATTCCTTTTGCACCAATGATGCCGAGGAATGGTTCAGCAGGTTCTCTGACGACTTGCTTTCTGAGGAGGCTGTGAATTATCTTAAAAACAGGTTTTCTGCAATAGCAGAAAAAATCGGTTACACCTACTTTGAGAGCGAAAACGAGCTGATGAATGAGTTTGTATTTTTGCCTCAAATGCAAGTGCAAAAAACAGAAATCGGAATTAAGGTTCATAAAATTTCTTCAAATGCAGTTCTCAGTGAGATATGCCGTGCCTCCGGATGCGATATAGAGATCGCAGATGATGGAGAGGACATAGTTTTTGCTGTTGTGGAAAACGGTATTCTTATGGCATATGCAGGCATGAATGACGTAGTTTATCCTGACGGTTCTGTGGAGATCAGCGTTGAAACCGCTCCTAATGCCAGAAGAAAAGGTTACGGCTACGCCTGCGTTTCTGCGCTTACATCGCATCTTAACGAAAAAGGAATTACAGTGAGATATAAGTGCTCTGCGGATAACACAGCTTCTTTTGCTCTTGCAGAAAAATGCGGCTTTTTATTTGAAGGAAGAAGATTTTCTTTTGTCTGCGAAAGATCATAGGCAAAAGACTATTAATGTAATTTAAACAAATATAATACAATTGACTAAGTTGGTGATCTGATGGCGTTCGATGCAGGAATGCTTGCATTCGTTCTTAATGAAATTAATGAAAAATCAAAAGGAGCAAAGGTAGAAAAGATTTATCAGCCCGCCAAGGATGAGCTTATTTTCATTCTTCGGAGATTCGGTTCTACCGAGCGTTTGCTGATAAATGCCGGAAGCCGTTGCCCCAGAATCAATATAACAAACGTGAAATCCGAAAATCCGCAGAAAGCGCCGATGCTATGTATGCTGTTGAGAAAGCATTTACAGGGTGCAACGTTTGTCGGTGCTGAGCAGCTTGGATTTGAAAGAGCTTGCCGTCTTTCCTTTGATGCTTTCGATGAAATGGGATTCAAATGCGAAAAGCATATCATCGTTGAGATGATGGGAAAATATTCAAACGTTATTCTTTGTGACGGCGATGATAAGATCTTGACCGTACTGAGACAAGTAGATTTTACTCAAAGTATGAAGCGCCAGCTTTTACCCGGGATGATCTATTCCGCACCTCCCGCACAGGAGAAAGCCGATCCTTTCAGTATTGACGAGGATGCGTTTAAACGTATTGCCTGCGAAAATGAACCTGCACGTCCTTGCGAAAAGTTCATAATGAGCAATTTCTCGGGTATTTCGCCTTTGGTTGCAAGAGAGATAGCAGCTTTGTCAGGCGGCTCATCAACTGCAACTCTTGAAGAGTGCTCTCTAAAGCTCACGTCTGTGTTTTTCTCGGTACTGAAAAGTATAGTTCTCGCCGAGGGTACCCCTGTTATTCTCTACGACGGTAATAATACTCCCAAAGAGTATTGTTTTATGCCAATAACTCAGTATGGGGGAGAATATACTCAAGTAGAATTTCCTTCCTTTGGTGAAATGCTTGATTCATATTTTGCCGAAAAGAGCCGTGATGAAAAGATAAATCAGAAGGCTTCTGATATCGTCAGGATACTCTCATCCGCAGAAAGCAGACTTTCAAAGAAGCTGGCAATACAGCAGGCAGAGCTTGCAGAATGTGACGAGGGTGAAAAGTACCGTCTTTTCGGCGACCTTATAACTGCAAACATATATAGGCTGAAGCGCGGCATGGATTCTTGCGTTTTAGAAAACTACTATGACGGAACTACAGCTGAAATTCAGCTTGATACCAGACTTACTCCCGCTCAAAATGCCCAGAAGTATTATAAAAAATATGCGAAATCCAAATCTGCAAAGGAGCATCTTTCTGAGCAGATTGAGCTTTGTCACAGCGAGATCAAATATATTGCCTCGGTAAGCGATGCCCTCTCAAGAGCTGAGACTGAAAAGGACCTCTCCGAGATAAGAAGTGAGCTTTATCATAGCGGATACGCTTCTAAAATGAAGCAGTTCACCGAGAAAAAGCAAGCGAAACCCTCTTATCTGACTTTTAAAACTACGAACGGCTATACTGTGCTTTGCGGAAAGAACAATACTGCTAACGATTGGCTGACCTTTAAGCATGCCGAAAAGGGAGACTGGTGGTTCCACGCAAAGGGAATGGCAGGTTCTCACGTCATTATGGAGTGCGCAGGCCTTCCCGAACCTCCCGGCGAGGATTTTACGGATGCTTGTCTTATAGCGGCTGTTTATTCAAAGGCTTCCGATTCTCCCGTTGCTGAGATAGATTATACCCACGTTAAGCAAGTCAAAAAGCCTCCCGCGGCAAAGCCCGGATACGTTATATATCATACTAACTGGTCTGCTACGGTACAGGTGGATAAAACGCGAGCAGAAAGCTTGCTTGTAAAATAGGAGTTTATATGAAAAAGTGTATTAATTGCAATGCTGAGTGTCCCGATATTGCAAATTTTTGCTACGTTTGCGGCGCCGAGCTTCCCGAAAGCGAGCCGGTGAAGCCTGTTGTTATTGAAAACGAATACAGTGAGCTTATCCACAAAAGCTCTCCCGAAACTGCCTCCACTTACATTGTAAGTGAGCCGATAGTAGCCGCCAAGACCACACAAGAGGACAGACAGGATCTATTGGATACTATGCGAAAAAAGCTTAAGGGTGAAATTATTACCTGGAGAACCGTAAGCATTATTTCTATCATATGCGTTGTTCTTTGTTGGATGGGATTCTTAACTTCTTTTGCATTTCTTATTGTAAACGCTGATTCTTCTGCTGAAGGCGATTATTATTACGAATACGATATGGAGGACGAGTATTACGATGAGTATGAAGATGAGTTCACAGCTTCATACGTTATGTTTATGGTCTTTTATATTGTGTCGATTTACGGTGTCTATGCTTTTATTCCCACAGCCGTTATCGGATTCATTTTTTCTGCAAAGGCTTCAAAATGCAAAAAGCTTTTGTATAAGGATTGTTCCTATGCATACAGAAGATGCAATTCTCCTTCTATAATCATCATTGCTGCTGTTTTTAATCCTCTTGTTCTGATATTCACAATTCCCGAGTTCAAGCTTGCGAGAAATAACAGGGAATTGTTTGCCGAAACTGCTGAAATTCAATACAGATATTTCAATAGTGACTCTAATGAAACAATTTTGTATTGATTTTGTCATATTTTTTTGATAAAATACTTTTGTAAACCAATGAAAGGAAGGTGTACATATGCCTTTTTGTCCTAAATGCGGAAAGGGAATTCCCGTTGAGGGCGCGTTTTGCCCCAGCTGTGGCGTTGAGATAGGCGCTCGTGTTAAAAACGCTGCCGATATTCAGAATATCGCCAATCCTCCCATAGCGCCTGCTCAGTATAATGACGACGGAGCAGAAAGACGCCAGAAGCTTCTTGATAATTTCTATCTCAGACTTAAGTGGGAGCGCAAAGCCTGGAATATTTCCGGCTTATTCTATACTATCAGCGGAGCCGTTATTGCCGGACTTTCGATAATCATGTTCATTCTCGGTCTTGTCTCGGTTGAAGACACGTTTGGTGTGCTTTTAGTATATGGCTTATCATACGGATTTATGGGATCTGTATACCTTGCTATCGGTATTATCGGTCTTATTATGAAAGATAAGGTCGGCAAGTATATGGATGGCCTTTACTACGATTGCGGTCCTGCGGTAAAGCGCGGAGAATCTGTCGGTATGATCGTTTTCAACGCGATATTCAATGTAGTTGCTCTTGTATTCTATATCATTAACTACATAACGGTTAAGGAGCACCGCGAGGAGCTTGAAGAGATCAGAATGCTTCAGCACAACGCATACAGAAATAATATACAGTAAGAAAAGCTCCGCTACGGCGGAGCTTTTTTGGAGAAATATGGAGTTTATAGAAAAATTATTAATTGAAAATCAGGATCCGCAATATAAAGATTTTCAAAGCGCGCTTTTACCTACGCTAGACAAGGAAAGTGTACTTGGCGTCAGAGTTCCGATTCTGAGGAGGCTTTCCAAGAGCATTGATAAAGATATATACCGTCAGTTTATAAAGGAGCTTCCTCATAAATACTACGATGAAAACAATCTCCACGCATTTTTAATAGAAAACATAAAGGATATTGATGAATGCTATTCAGAGCTTGAGCGCTTTCTGCCTTACGTAGATAATTGGGCCACCTGCGATATGATGTCACCGAAGGCTATAATCAATGACAAAGAACGGCTTTTAAAGTCGGCTGAAGGATGGATAGACAGTGAACCGGTCTACGTCAAGCGTTACGGTATCGGAGTTCTTATGAAGTATTTTCTTGATGATGACTTTAAGCCTGAATATATTGAAAAAATAAGCTGCATCAGAAGCGAAGAATATTACGTTAATATGATGATCGCTTGGTATTTTGCAACGGCCCTTGCAAAGCAATACGAAGCTACAGTGCCCTATCTTGAAGCCAAAAAGCTCTCGCAATGGGTCCATAATAAAGCGATCGTAAAGGCCTGCGAAAGCTATCGTGTTTCATCGGATCACAAAGCATATCTCAAAACTTTGAAATGGTAATATATTACTTATTGACGAATGATGTAAAATCGTTTACAATTATAGTATCATAATATTTGGAGAAGGGTATGAAATCAATTACCATTCTGCTTCTTCACCTTCAGCACGGTGGAATAGAGAAGCAGACTATTTCGCTTGCAAATGAGCTTTGCAAGAAGTATAAAGTAAATATCATTGCAACCTACAGTATGCTCGCTGAGCCCGCATATCCGGTCGATCCTGCCATCAGCATCAAGTATCTCATGGACGATAAGCCTAACCGCGATGAGTTTAAAGCGGCCGTCAGAGCAAAGAATATTGCGGGTATTTTCAAAGAGGGAATTAAATCTGTAAAGATTCTTCGCAAAAAGAAATCACTTATGATTGAAGAGATAAGAGAGCTCGATTGCGATTACTGTCTTTCAACAAGAATTGAATTTGCAGAGATGCTTTCAAAGTATGCGCCCTCTACCTGTGTAAAAATAACGCAGGAGCATCTCCACGATGATTCTCCCGAGTATATAGAAAGGATCAAAAAATCCTTTTTTGGACTTGATTATCTTCTCGTTTTATGTGACGGCTCGGAAGAGAACCATTCAAAGTGGCTTCCGAATAAGGATACAAAGATCGTTAAGATCCCCAATATTCTTGAGCACGTTCCCGAAGAGTCCGCATCGCTTTCAGGAAAAAATATAGTTTCAGTCGGAAGGCTTCATCCCGTCAAGGATTTCGTTACCCTTATTAGGGTATTTGCCAAGGTAAAGGTTGAACATCCCGATGCTGCCCTCACGATTGTAGGTGGCGGAGATGAAATGGATAATCTTAAGAATGCAGCCAAAGAAGAAGGTGTCGCAGACAGCGTAACTATCACCGGAATGGTTTCAAAGAGCGAAGTGGAGAAATATATGCTCTTATCAGATCTTTACTGTATGACCTCACTTACAGAATGCTTCCCCATGGTTCTTCTTGAAGCGTCAAGTGTTGGATTGCCTCTGGTTTCGTTTGACGTTCCCGTGGGTCCCCGTGCGATCATTGAAAACGGTGTAAACGGATATCTAATTAACGACAGAGACATTGATGCTATGGCTGAAAGGGTTTCGTCACTTCTCTCGGACAGAGAAAAGCTCAAAGAGTTCGGAACCAATGCCAAAAAAATGTCATACAAGTATCTTCCCGATAGTATTATGCCGCTATGGTATGATCTTTTTAACTAAAAGAAAACCTCTCCGTATGGAGAGGTTTTTACTTTTATTAGTTCCAACCGCCGTCGTCCCAAGTACGGCGATCAGCCATTTCAGCCTCAAGCTTCTTATAAGCTTCAAGTGCTTCTTCGCCGCCGGAGTTATCACCAAGCTTCCATTTTGTCCAAAGAATGCTGGGATGACCTTCGCCGGGCCAGGGCTGATAGTAAACTGTAAGAATAGAGCCGTCAAGGAGCTCGCAGGATGCAGGATAGCCCATATCGCAGATGTAGGGAAGTCTGTCGTTGATGGTGTAATCTTCGGTCCATGTCTCACCGCCGTCGTAGCTGACAACAGCACGCTCGGAGCGGATACCGTTGGTTCTTCTTGAATAAGAGCAGATAACGGCTCCGGAGGAATGAACCATAAGGTGAGGAGGCATACCGTCAACACCGAGGCACTTGGGTACGGACCAGGTCTTGCCCTTATCATCGGAATATGTTATGTAGGTCGAGAGCATAGGCTCTGTCTTTCTCTCATGAACGCGGATAGCGCCGAGAAGACGTCCGGAGGGGAGCTCAACGATATGAGGCTCATGCATATTTTCAACGATGCAATCTTCACCAACGGGAACAGTACCTGTATACTCCCAAGTGTAACCGCCGTCGTGGCTGGAGTATACAACGATGGGGGAGGGAGCTATGTATTCATCGATCATTTCCTTGCCCATATACACAAGAGTACCGTCCTTACATACGGAGGGACCGTGAGGAGCTGTGAGGTTAACTCTTACAGGCTCGGACCAGGTGATACCGTAGTCCTCAGAAACCTTAACGTAGGAGCGGTTTCCTGTCGCATAGAAATCCTTATCAAGGTCGCGGAGAGCACCGCCAAAGCCTTTAACGATTGCCTTGGGGCCGGTGCCGAACCAATCATAATCCTGAATCTGATCAAAATAGTTATCAAGCGCTTCAGTGAACCAGCTGAAAACAAGCTTTCCGTTACCGCAATAAACGATACCGGAGTCTCTGTCATCAAAGAAGGAGTCGTTGATGACTACGGGAGGAGACCATGTTTTTCCCTGGTCATAGCTTACGTACATACAGTTCTTTCCGCAGGGGCAAACGTGGGAAAGACGCATTGAGGATGCAACGGCATAAAGAACGCCGCGATCATCCATGGTAACACTGGGCCAACCGTTATAAGTGAACCAAGTACCTTTGAGATTATTAACTCTGCCGTGCTCGGCTTCGGGGAACATCAGTTTCATATTGTGTCCTTTCCTTTCTGTGTATCAGTACGTGTCGTGTACATACTAGTGCATTATAAACGAATGAATCATCAATTGCAAGTATATTTGTAAAATTTGAGTATAATTAACAGTTGCTCTGAATTGATGGATATTTACAGCAAAACTATGATCAATTTTTACATATTACGTTGATAGTCGCGCTGCTGCTGTTTTCAGCAAAAACTGTAAGAGTAACAGAGCTGACACAGGAAATATCAGTCCCGGCAGTAAGCTTAAATGACGAGATAACAGTATTTTCATTAGTCGTATCAGCAGTTAGATGATAATACCATGCGCCGTTATCCTGATGGATATCATCGTAAAGGTATACCTCCAGATATCCTTCATCAGTTACTTTCTGCGCATCCGCGTAGTTTTTGATACTGATTTCCCTTACTGTACCGTCAGCAAGAGTATACCTTAACAAAAAGTTAGGTTTAACTGTTTGAGACGGAAAATTTCTTTCAGCTTCTTCGTTCCAAAGCCTTTTGTATGAAGCAGAATACAAAGTCTCTTCATTGGAAGGTATAATGTCAAATACAGCAATATCCTTGCCTGCAATCCAAGGCGCATTCCATTCTTCTAACCTTGTATAATTGCCATTGTTTTGAAGATCATCGTAAAAGCCAATCAGGCAGGGAAGCTGTATTTCCTCTTTCACGGTCGTTTCAGCCTCAGTTTCATCCGGCATTGTTGTATCAGGAAGCTTTAACGTTTTTTCTGCTTCAGTAGTAACTGTGCAATCATTGAAATCAGTTCTGAAAAGTGAGCAGGAGGTAAGGGCGAGTGAAAGTAAGGTAATGATGATCAAAAGCCTTTTCATATTACCAAGCAGAATCGACCTTTCTTCGTTCAGCCATTTCAGCATCAAGCTTTTTAAATGCTTCAAGTGCCTCATCACCGCCTGCGTTATCACCAAGACGCCACTTTGTCCAAAGAACGCTGGTGGGGTTTTCACCGGGCCATCTCTGGTAATAAACGGTCAGGATAGTTCCATCGGAAAGCTCGCAGGATGCGGGATATCCCATATCGCATACGTAATCAAGCTTATCGTTTATGGTATAGTCCTCTGTCCACGTTTCTCCTCCGTCATAGCTGACAGCGGCTCTTTCGCTTCTTATACCGTTGGTTCTTCTTGAATATGAACAGATAACAGCGCCTGAGGAGTGTACCATAAGATGAGGAGGGCTACCGTCAACACCGATACATACGGGCTTCGACCATGTCCTTCCTTTATCGTCGGAATATGTAGTGAAAACAGTGAAATAAGGATCAAGCTCATTGCAATGAACGCGCAATGCTCCAAGGAGTCGTCCTGAAGGAAGCTCAACGACGTGAGGCTCGAAGGTGTGAGTACTGGTAATAACGTCGCCGTTGGGAACTTCACCGACGATCTCCCATGTATAACCGCCGTCGGTGCTCACACAAGCTGCTACGGGCGGACGAACGTATTCCTCACCCTCCTTGGGACGTTTGCCCCTCTGATTGCCGAGATAGACTATCGTACCATCCTTACAAACGCAGGGACCGTGGGGTGCTGAAACAGGTACTCTTATGGGATCGCCCCAGGTAATTCCGTAATCGTCGGAAAGCATAACGAATGTTCCTGAGATTGCTCTGTATTCATCCTGAGGGAGTGTTCTCAGAGCATCGCCGAAGCCCTTTGTGAGTGCCTTATGAGCGTCTCCGAACCAATCATATTCCTGAATATGGTCATAGAAGTCCTCAGAACCGCTTGAGAACCAGTTAATAAGCATTCTGCCGTTTCCGAGATAAACGATACCGGTGTCTCTGTCATCTCCGTTAGAATCGTTTACAACGATGGGAGGAGACCATGAGCTTCCGTCATCGTAGCTGACGTACATACAGTTTTTGCCCGCAGGGCAAACGTGAGAAAATCTAAAAGCAGAAGCAGTAGCATAGAGAACGCCACGGTCATCACGGCAAACGGTCGGCCATCCGTGATAATTGAACCAGCTTCTTGGCTTTTTTGATACTCGTCCATGCTCAGCGGCTGGGAACATTAATTTCATCATTTCTTTCCTTTCAGAGTTTATATAAATTAACAAATTAATTATACACTATATCCAAAAACTTTTCAAGCAAACTGCAGTAATATATATCAAAGTTATAAAAATATTTAATAATTCGTTATATATTTGATTTATTCCATTGAAATCCAGATGCAAATGTGCTATAATTTGCGGCACAGATAATTCGAAAGGTTATAGCTATGAAACTCGGTACAACTTATATAAACGTTAGCGATATGAAACGATCCATTGATTTTTACAAAAGGCTGCTTCAAATCGAACCTATGGGTAAGAATCGTGACCGTTGGGCAACCTTTGAGTGCGGATGTAACCTTTCGCTTTATAACAGAAAATATGACGAGGCTCTTATTCGCAGTCCCGAAAATCATGATGCGTTCAACTTTCCGTATATTGCTATGCTTTCAAGGAAAGAATCTGCAAAGAGCAATAACGTAGTTGTACTTAATTTTATCGTGGATGACTTGGAAAGTGAATACGAAAGAGTAAAGGCCCTTAGAATAGGAACTGTATCTGAACTTATGTATATCGGTGTTAACGTACCTTACTGGTACTTTACGGTCACAGATCCAGACGGAAATATAATTGAGATAACTGCAGATTCAATTGAATAAAAGAAAGCCATTCGTACTAAAGCACGAATGGCTTTCTTTAAATTTTATCAAAAGCTTCTCTGAATTGACTGTAAAGATAAAGGCTTCCCATAACGAGCAGAGGAACGTTGCGCTTTTTGCTGTCTGTATATGCAGCTTTAACAGCCTCTGCAGCATTGGAAATACCTACTGCATCACAGCCAAAGTTTCTGCAGCACTGGGCATACTTTTCGCTGTCAAGTGCTCTGGGATTTTCGGGCTTTGTACAGTATACCTTGTCGCTGATTTCAGCAATTGCCTTGCACATAACCGTATATTCCTTGTCTGCCATTACTCCGGTAAGGATGTTAACTTTTCCCGAAAACAGTGCCTTTACAGTGTCAACGGTAGCTCTTATGCCCTCGGGATTATGAGAACCGTCAAATATTACCGCAGGAGATCTTCTGAGAACCTCAAATCTTGCGGGCCATTTTGCTTTTGAAAGACCGCTCAGAATTGAGACTTTATCAATACCAAGTATCTCGGATGCCGTAATGGCAACAGAAGCATTTCGGGGCTGATATCTGCCTGCAAGACTGATTTCTACGGGATCTTCATATCCTCTGAAGCTGAAAACACTCCCATCCAGAGACATTTTAAGTTCAGTAATTCTTTCGTAGTCAACTTCATAAACCATGGAATTCATTTCCTTGGCTTTTTCTTTAATTACATTTCTTGCGCCTTCGTCGCAATTACCGATAAGGATAGGGCAATCTTTTTTTATTATTCCTGCCTTTTCAGCAGCTATCTTTTCCGTGGTATCACCCAGTATCTCGGTATGGTCAAGAGCTATTCCCGTTATAATAGAGAGCTTTGAGGAGGAAATGATATTAGTAGAATCAAGACGTCCTCCCAGTCCTGCTTCGAGAATAACTATATCGCAGTTCATTCTCTTAAAAAACTCAAATCCTACTGCAGTAATCAGCTCAAATTCTGTGGGACTGTCACTCATACTGTCGGCAAAGGGTCTGATATATTCAATAATATCGGCAAGCATTTTGTCTGAAATAGGCTCGCCGTTTACCGCCATTCGCTCGTTAAAGCGAAAAACATATGGGGACGTGAAGGCTCCGACCTTCATACCGGCGCACTTGAGTATTTCAGATAACATAGATGTAGTAGAGCCTTTTCCATTTGTTCCTGCAACATGAATAAAGCTCAGCTCATTCTGGGGGTCACCGATAAGAGAGCACAGTTTTTCTATGCGAGAAAGTCCGGGGCGGCTTCCAAGCCAGGTGACCGAATGAATATATTCAAGTGCTTCTTTATATGTCATAGCTTTAATGCTCCTATTGCTTTTTTTATGCCTTTACTTCTGAGAATTACTGTTAATATTAATGCTTCTATTGTTGCGATACCGAAATATATTCCTATCCTTATCGCAATCTCCACCGTTGACGTAGAGTAATAAATATAGAGCCCAAGCGTCTTTATAAACATATTAGCTATAATATGCGCACTGAATGTTGATGCAAATACTTGGAGCAGGGAATTCTTTTTGATAACGTAGTGAGACATTATTCCGGAAACAAATCCAACCGAGGCGCTTCCCAAGGTAAGTATGGGATTGATACCTCCCAAACCGTATGTGGCTGCTGTGCTCGTAACATCCGAGCAAAGCCCCGTCAGAAGACCGACCCAAGGACCGAAAATATATCCCGAAAGGATCAAGGGTAGGTTTTCAAAGGTAATACGCACAGATGCAGTTATAGTAAATGATTTGCATATTAAGGATATTACTACCGCAATAGCCGCAAGAAGCGCTGCTGTACACATTGCACGCACATTAGAGAATACGTGTAGATCTTTGGAAAGAGAAGACTTACTGTTTTTTGACATAAAAATACCTCCTTTACCCGTAATCAGCGGCATAAAGAAGGTATAACTATTCAGCCGTTGAAGCGGGATGCAGAAACCGTACCGCAGATCAGCGATCTTTCGTCTGTATGCCAACTCCCCGTTCATACAGCACTTCACGCACGGTCTCTTACTCTTCGCCTATAATTATAAAATGTAAATCGTGCATTGTCAATACAATATTTGTTAAAAATAACTGCAAAACAAATCTTGACATATTTAATAAAAAAGGTTAAAATATTAAATTGTGTGCGGAAAAATTCCGACTGAATTTCAATTAATTTGAGGTTAAAATGGAAAGAGAAAAGCTTGGCTCGAGACTTGGCTTTATCCTGATCTCTGCAGGATGTGCTATAGGACTCGGAAACGTATGGCGTTTTCCTTATATCGTTGGTGAATACGGCGGTGCCGCATTTATTCTGATCTATCTTCTGTTCCTTGTCATTTTCGGGCTTCCCATTATGACCATGGAATTTTCTGTTGGTCGCGCAAGCCAGAAGAGTATTGCCGATTCTTTTACGGTTCTTGAGAAGAAGGGAACCAAATGGCATCTTTTCAGCTGGATAGGAATAGCGGGAAACTATCTTCTTATGATGTTTTACACCACCGTAACAGGTTGGATGTTTGCATACTTTTATAAAATGCTTACAGGTGATTTTCAGGGAAAAACCACTGCTGAAGTTGCTCTGCAGTTTGATACTCTTAAAGAAAATCCTTGGCTATTGTTTGGTCTTATGGCGCTTGCCACCGTTCTCGGCTTTCTGATTTGTTCTCTCGGACTGAAAAACGGTGTTGAGAAGGTAACGAAGGTCATGATGCTTGCGCTGCTTGTGATCATTTCCGCGCTTGCCGTCAGAACAGTTACTCTCCCCGGAGCGATAGATGGCGTAAAGTACTATCTTGTTCCCGATTTTAAGACAGTTAAAGATAATTTCGGCGAAGTTATTTTTGCCGCAATGGGTCAGGCTTTCTTTACCTTATCGATCGGAATGGGATCTATGGCCGTATTCGGAAGCTATATAAAGAAGGACAGAAGCCTTCTCGGAGAGACCGTTATCATTGCAAGCCTTGATACGTTTGTTGCAATCGTTGCAGGACTTATCGTAATACCCTCATGCTTTGCATACGGTATTGAGCCCAATGCAGGTCCCTCACTTCTTTTCCAGACAATACCTAACGTATTTAATTCAATGCCCGGCGGTCGTATTTGGGGTTCTCTGTTCTTCCTATTCATGATCTTTGCCGCTATGTCCACCGTTATCGCTGTATTTGAAAATCTCATATCCTTCGGTATGGATAAATGGGGGTGGAGCAGAAAGAAGTCCTGCGCTGTTAATCTTGTTGCAATGATCATTCTTTCAATTCCTTGTATTCTCGGCTTCAACGTTCTTGGTGATTTTCATCCCTTTGGACCCAAGAGCACGATTATGGATCTTGAGGACTTCATAATCAGTAATAATATTCTTCCTCTTGGTTCTTTGGTTTACGTAATGTTCTGTACAACTGAAAAATACGGCTGGGGTTGGAAGAACTTTAAGATCGAAGCAAATCAGGGCTCAGGTCTTAAGATAGGCGATTGGCTCAGAATGTATGCAAAATTTGCGCTTCCCGTTATTCTTCTTGCCGTTTGGGTGCAGGGATATATTTCCACTTTTTTCGGATAAGATAGTCTGCTTTTATTAGTTTTTCGGAGGATTCTATGGTATCACATATCAAATTACCCGCAAGACTTCCCATAATACCTTTTATCAAAAATAATATGGTAATGACGGTTGCATTCTTTGCCGCTGTCATCACCTGCTTCTTCGTTCCTCCCGACAGTGAATACATCGGATACTTTGATTTCAAGACCCTAACTTGTCTTTTTTGCGTACTCGCGGTAGTGTGCGCGCTTAAGAATATCAGCTTTTTCTATATTCTTGCGTGCAAGATCGTAAAATGCTTTAAAAACTTGAGACTGTGCGTGCTCGCCCTCGTGTACATAACGTTTATAGGATCAATGTTTATCGCAAACGATATGGCGCTTCTCACCTTTCTCCCCCTTGGATATTTTGTTCTTAACTATACCGGTAAAGAAAAGCATATGGCATTTACCTTCATAATGCAGAATATTGCCGCAAACCTTGGAGGTATGCTCACTCCTTTCGGTAATCCCCAGAACCTTTATCTCTATACGAAGTTTGAGATACCCACGGTAGAGTTTATGCAGATCATGGCTCTCCCATTTGCACTTTCAGTATTACTGATCACTGTATGCTGCCTTTTCCTTAAAGCAGAGCCTATGGAGATAGGCGGAGAAGAGAAGTCTCTTGATCCCCAAAAGGTCTCAGTTTATCTTATTCTTTTCGCTCTTTCCATTGCAATAGTATTCAGAGGTATTCCTTATTGGATAGGCCTTATAATCATTCCTGCAGTTCTTATGTTTATTGACCGTTCAGCACTCAAGGCTGTAGATTATCCCTTGCTTCTTACCTTTGTATTTTTCTTTATTTTCGCAGGAAATATGGCGCGTATTGACGGTGTACGCAATTTCTTTTCTATGCTCCTTGAAAAGAATACGCTTCTGTTCTCAGCAGCATCCTGTCAATTTATAAGCAACGTTCCTTCTGCAATACTTCTTTCTCAGTTTACCGAGAATTATGCAGATCTTCTTGTTGGAGTAAATATTGGCGGAGCAGGCACACTGATAGCGTCTCTTGCAAGCCTTATAACTTTCAGAGAATATACAAAACATAATCCCGGCGCAACCGTAAAGTACGTTGTTAAATTCTCCGCATTCAATTTCGGATTTCTTTTCGTGCTCTGTGCTGCAATGTCACTTGTAAAGTTATTTTAAAAATACACCTTAAGTTAACGCGCAGTTCCTTGACAAAGACAGGAATTTGTGATAATATAACGAGGTGCGCAGGCGTGGCGGAATTGGCAGACGCGCCAGATTTAGGATCTGGTGTCCCCGACGTGAAGGTTCAAGTCCTTTCGCCTGTACCAAAAATCGGCAGGTTTCGGCCTGTCGATTTTTTCCATTAACGAGATGACTAAAATGATAGATGATAAAAGAGGTGATTTTATGAAGCTTTTTATCAGTGCCATTACCAAATTTTTGATCGGTCTGTTACTTGTCGGTATATTGATATTTCTTCCCGCAGGCAACATTTCCTATTTTAACGGATGGCTGTTTATCGGTCTTTTGTTTATACCTATGCTTATTCTCGGTATCTTTTTGTTTATTAAAAGCCCTGAGCTATTGAAAAAGAGATTAAATGCAAAAGAAACCGAAGCGACACAAAAGGGTGTCGTTGCAATTTCAGCGCTTTTGTTTGTAGCAGGATTTATAGTCGCAGGACTTGATTTCAGATTTAGCTGGTCTTACGTACCGTTACCCGTGGTGATAGCCTCATCGGTCGTGCTTCTTCTGTCGTATGCTCTGTATGCTGAGGTCATGAGGGAGAATGCATACCTTTCAAGGACCATCGAGGTTCAGAATGATCAGAAAGTGGTCGATACGGGACTATACGGAATCATTCGCCATCCTATGTATGCCGCTACTTTGTTGCTGTTCATTTCTATTCCCGTTGTTCTTGGCTCTTGGTGGTCTCTTCTTTGCTTTTTGCCATACGTTCCCGTAATTATCGTCCGAATACTTAACGAGGAAAAAGTGCTTTCGGCGGAGCTTGAAGGATATAAAGAATACAAAAGACGTGTAAAGTTCAGGCTGATTCCGTTTATTTGGTAATAAAACGAGGTTGATATGGAATTTAATGAAAAGCTGCAGGAGCTTCGAAAGCGAAAAGGGTTGACGCAGGAAGAATTAGCTGAAGCTCTGTTTGTTTCAAGAACTGCTGTTTCAAAATGGGAGTCGGGAAGAGGATATCCCGGTATTGATTCATTAAAAGCAATATCAAAGTATTTTTCAGTATCCATAGATGAGCTTTTGTCCGGCGATGAAATACTTGAAATTGCTGAAAACGATAATAAAACTAAAGAAAGCACCGTTCGGGATCTTGTTTTCGGCTTGATAGACTGCGCAGTTTCTCTTCTGCTATTTTTGCCTTTCTTTTCCCAAGCTGAGAACGGTTCTGTAAAGGCACTGTCCCTTCTTGATATCTCTGCTGTTCGGACGTATCTTCTTTCTGTTTATTTTGCTTTCGTAATTCTTTCCGTCGCTTTGGGCGTTGCAATTCTTACATTGCAAGCATGGCGCAACTCCGCTTGGGTCAAATCAAAGAGTATTGTTTCCTGCGTTCTCAGCAGTATTGGCGTGTGCCTTTTTATTATAACGCGACAGCCGTATGCCGCGGTTTTGATCTTTATGTTCTTGGTTATAAAGGCATTAATGCTCATAAATCGGCGATGACACGAAAAGTATCATCAATGTGACGTGTGAATTCTTTTGTTTTTTATCGTATCCGTTATTATTATGTTAAGGCTCCGGCCAAATACATTTAAGGACGGTAAAAAATGAAAAAATCAAGAAAAAGCTTAATTGCTGCGCTCTGCGCTTTTATCGCGTTCATTCTCTGGACGGCAATCGTATGCCTTATCGATGTAAAACAGATAGGCCCAGATGAAACCTCTGTTGGTCTTGCAACGATCAACGAATTTGTTCATGGGCTGACAGGTATTCATTTCAGCATTTATAATATCACCGACTGGCTTGGACTTATACCTGTTTGTGTCTGCCTTGGATTCGGATTTCTCGGGCTATTTCAGCTTATTAAGAGAAAGAGTATCAAAAATGTTGATTTTGATATTATTGCTTTGGGTTGCTTTTATGTCGTTACTATCATCGTGTACTTGCTGTTTGAGTACATTGTGATAAATTACAGGCCTGTAATTATCAATGGCAATTTGGAGGTTTCTTACCCATCTTCAACAACTTTGCTCACAATGTGTGTTATGCCCACAGCTGCCATTCAATTCCAAAAACGCGTAAATAACGTAATTATCCGTAAAGCAATCATATTTGTGATTATTACATTTACGGCTTTTATGGTTATTGGCAGACTGTTATCGGGAGTTCATTGGTTCAGCGACATAATAGGCGGAATATTTATAAGCGCAGGGCTTGTATTAACGTACTATTCAGTAATCAATTCTGATTATAAGCAAAATTAGATCTGCTTAGATATAATTCAAAACAGATTATTTCTTGTAGTTGACTAAATATACAAAAGTTGTTATACTAACAATACAAATACTCAAAAGGAGCGTTGAAAATGGCAAAGAGCATTCAGGACGTTCTGTCCATTATTAAAGAAAACGACATAAAGATGGTCGACTTCAAGATGGTCGATAATAACGGTCAGTACCGTCACGTAACAATTCCTGCAGAAAACTTTTCTGAGGACACAATGAAGAGCGGTATCGGCTTTGATGCATCCAATTACGGTTATGCAGTGGTAGAGAAGAGCGATATGGTGTTTATCCCCGATCCCGATACAGCGCTTATCGATCCCTTCTGCTCAATTCCCACTCTTACTATGACGGGCAATGCGATGATAATCGATACACCCGAAAACAGGCCTCTTGCTCAGTATCCCCGCAATATCATCCGCGCCGCTGTCGATTATATGAAGGCAACGGGTATTGCCGATGAAATGAAGATTCTTCCCGAGTTTGAGTTTTATCTTTTTGATGACGTAACATGGGGCGTAGAAGGCAACTATATCGGAGCCTCCGTTGATGCAAAGCAGTCATATTGGAACTCTGCTACCGAGGGCAAGGGCGTTGTCGTTCAGAAGCAGAAGAACTATCATATCGCAAAGCCCTTTGATACTTCTTATGAGTGCCGCAGTGAAATGTGCCTTCTTATGAAGGAGGCGGGAATTGATATCAATTATCATCATCCCGAGGTTGCCGCAAGCGGTCAGTATGAAATAGAGCCTCAGCTTGGTGAGATCGTTCATATGGCTGATGCCACTATGATGATCAAATATATCATTCATAATACGGCTCTTAAGTACGGTAAGAGCGCAACCTTTATGCCCAAGCCTATTTATGGCGAGGCAGGAAGTGGTATGCACGTTCATATGATCCTCTTCAAGGATGGCGAGCCCGTTTTCTCCGATGATAACGGATATTCCCATCTCAGCGAAACTGCTCACTACTTTATGGGCGGTCTTCTTAAGCATATAGCTTCTCTCTGTGCAATCACAAACCCTAGCACAAACTCCTTCAAGCGCCTTGTTCCCGGATTTGAGGCGCCTGTTACCGTCGGATATGCAACAAGCAACAGAAGTGCCGTTATCCGCATTCCCGCTTATGCTAAGAGCCCTGATAAGCGCCGCTTTGAGCTTCGTAATCCCGATGCTACCTGCAACCCCTATTTCTGCTATGCA
>JAZQAS010000080.1:0-14635 GCA_045545335.1 Candidatus Avispirillum sp.
CCTCCCCAAAACGGGGAGGTCGTTTTAAGTTGAGAGAAGAGATAAGAGAGAAAAGAGAAGAGAAAAGGAAGAAAACCGCAAGGGCGGTTTTCTTCAGTCTGTCGAAGAAGGCGCAGAACAAAAGCCGCAAAACATATAATATTCAGTTCAGTGAAAAAACACAGCAAAAAAGTAGAAATACGCCGAGAAAATCGGCGGATTTCATTGTTATAAGCGGCTTTTTAGCCGCGAATTGTCCCTCTGTCGTACCTTTGTACGCCGACGACGGACAATTCACGGCTTCTGCATCCTTCTCGACAGCCCGAGGTCAGCTTTCTTTTTTATAGTGAAATTTTAGGCTTTGAGGGGAAACAATGTAGGCAGATTTCTTGACATAAAATAGGCTCTGTGGTATTATTAATATGTATGACTGTGCGATTTGAGAGGTATGTATGAATATTACTGTAAACGGACTCAAAATAGAATACACAGATCGCGGCGAGGGAGAGGCGGTAGTCATCCTTCACGGCTGGTGCCCTGAGCGTGCGCCCTACGTCCCCCTTTCCGATATCGTTTCCCGAGGCTATAGGGCGATAGCCCCCGATCTTCCCGGCTTTGGCGGAAGCGACGAGCCTCCCGAGGCGTGGGACGTTTCCCGCTTTGCCGATACCGTATGCGAGTTTATCGTATCCCTTGGACTTGAAAGGGTCATTCTTATGGGCCATTCCTACGGCGGCCGAGTAATAATAAAGCTTGCTTCAAGGGAAAAGCTTCCCTTTGAGATATCAAAAATAATACTTGTAGACTCCGCAGGCGTTCTTCCAAAGCGCGGCCTTGACTATAAGCTCAGGGTTGCGACCTATAAGGTGGGTAAGAAGATACTTCTTTCTCCACCCTGCAAAAAGCTTTTCCCGAAGGCTGTGGAAAAGTGGCAGGCAAAGAACGGCAGCTCCGATTATTCCAAGGCCTCTCCCGTAATGCGAGGCTGCCTTGTCAAGGCGGTCAACGAGGATCTGACTCCTCATTTCAAGGATATAAAAGAGGAGGTGCTCCTCATCTGGGGTACCCTTGACGATGCAACTCCCCTCAGCGATGCTCTCCTTATGGAGAAGCTCATGCCCGATGCGGGCCTTGCAAAAATAGAGGGCGCGGGCCATTTCTCGTGGCTTGATAATCCGCCTCTGTTCAATGCCATAATCAGCTCATACCTCAATATCCGATAAAGAGTAAGAAAGGAAGATACATAATGGAAATATATATTTTTGCTTTTTGCGCTCTCTGCTATCTCGCATCTGCAGTCTTTGCATTTTTGAGACAGGCGCATATGTTCCAGCTCAACTCCTACGGTGCGGGAACTCATATTAAGTGGATGGTGAAAAATCCCTCCTCTCTTGTAGGCAATCTTTTTGCACTTCTTTTCCTTGCCTGCACTCTTTACGGAGATGCATATGCCCACCTTTCAGGCGCATCATCCTACGCGCTCCACTTTATTTTCGCCCTTGCATTCGTTGCCTTCGCTCTTATGGAGCGACCCCAAAAGGGCGCAAAGACCCCCCTCGTGTTCACCGCCCGTGTTAAGAGACTTATGGTCACCTATCTTGTCATTGCGGCGATCTGCGTATTTCTGGCGTATTACCTGCCTGTTCGCGGCATATGGGGATATTCTTATGCCATCCTCTTTGGCTGGTACGTGGTCTCCCCCCTCCTTATGCTTTTTGCAAATCTTGTAAACGCGCCTCTTGAGGCAATGGTACGCGCCCACTATCTTAACGATGCAAAGAGGATACTGCGCTCCTGTCCCGATCTTAAGATCGTCGGCATCACGGGCAGCTACGGAAAGACCTCTATGAAGTTCTTCCTCACAACTATCCTCAAGGAAAAATATAACGTTCTTATGACGCCCAAAAACTATAATACCCCCATGGGCGTGACCATCACCGTCCGCGGCTATCTCAGAGGATATCACGAGATATTCGTCTGCGAGATGGGCGCAAAGAAGAAGGGCGAGATCAAGGAGCTTTGCGATATCGTTCATCCCGACTGCGGTATCGTCACCTCCATCGGCCCTCAGCATCTTGAGTCCTTCAAGTCTATGGAGAATATCATCTCCACAAAGATGGCCCTTGCCGATAATCTCAAGGGCGGTAAGGCGTATCTCAATATTGATAACGAGTATATCGAAAAGGAAAAGCGCGAGGGTGCCGTTACCTACGGAACCAAGGAGGGCGCTGATTTCAGAGGCAAGGTCCTTTCCGTAACGAAGAACGGAACCAAATTCTCCGTCACGTATCCCGATGGCGGCGAATACGTTTTTGAAACGAGACTTCTCGGCGCTCATAACGTAGTAAACCTTTGCGGCGCCGTTGCAATGGCAGACAGCTTCGGCCTCACTCCCGAGGAGATAGCGGACGGTATCGCAAAGATCAGCGCCGTTCCTCACAGACTTGAGCTTCTTGATAAGGGCGGATATACCGTTATTGACGACGCGTATAACTCAAACCCCGCAGGCGCAAAAGCAGCCCTTGACGTGCTCTCCTGCTTTGAGGATGCAAAGATCCTCGTAACCCCCGGTATGGTAGAGCTTGGCGAGCAGGAGGAGGAGCTGAACTGCGAGTTTGGCCGTCAGGCAGCCGAGGTCTGCGATCACGTGGTCCTTGTTGGCGAGAAGAGAGCCGTTCCCATAAAGAAGGGCCTTCTCGAAAAGGAATACCCCGAGGATAAGATCTACGTAGCTAAGGATATCGGCGATGCTATGAGCTACGTAAACGGACTTGTAACAGATAAAAAGAAGATCGTTCTCCTTGAGAATGACCTTCCCGATAACTATTAAGGAGGAGAGAAGATGAAGATAAATCTTTGTGTGCTTTTCGGCGGAAGAAGCGTTGAGCATGAGATATCCGTCATTTCCGCTCTCCAGGCAATGGAAAACCTCAATGCCGAAAAATATGAGATAATCCCCGTATATATCACAAAGGACGGCGTGATGTACACAGGCGAAAACCTGAGAAGCGCCGAGTCCTATAAGAATATCCCCCAGATGCTGAAGGGCGCAAGACGTGTGTTCTTTATCCGCGAGGGAATAAACACCGTTCTCAGAGATATGAACGGCAAGAAAAAGACCGATATCATTATCGACGTAGCGTTCCCCATAGTTCACGGAACCAACGTTGAGGACGGAGCTCTCCAGGGATACCTGAGAACCATGGGCCTGCCCTTCGTTGGATGCGACGTGCTTGCAAGCGCAGTCGGTATGGATAAGTACGTAATGAAGACGGTGCTCAAGGAGGGGGGCTTCCCCGTGCTTGATTGCCTGCGCTTCAACAGAAGAAATATCAAGAGAGAGGCCTGCATCGAGGCGGTTGAAAAGAAGATACCCTATCCCGTTATCGTAAAGCCTGTAAATCTCGGCTCCTCCGTCGGCATTTCCAAGGCCGATTCGAGAGATAGCCTTGATGCGGCGCTGAGAGATGCGTTTTCATATGCGGATACGGTGCTCGTGGAACGCGCGGTAACTCAGCTTCGCGAGATAAACTGCTCCGTTGTCGGCGACACCACCCGCGCCGAGGCCTCCGAGTGCGAGGAGCCCTTTATGGCTGATGAGATCCTCAGCTATAAGGATAAGTATATGTCAGGCGGCGGCTCCAAGGGAGGAGCAAAGGGCGGCGCAAAGGACGCAGGCGGCTCAAAGGGCGGCATGGCAAGCCTCAAGCGCAAGGTCCCCGCAGACCTCACTCCCGAAATGCGCGAGCGTATCAGAACAATGGCGGTGGAGGCCTTCCAGCATCTCGGCTGTAACGGTGTTTCCCGTATAGACTTTATGATAGATAACGCAACGGGCGAGCTTTTCATCAATGAGTTCAATACCATTCCCGGCAGCCTTGCCTTCTATCTGTGGAAGCCTCTCGGCGTTGAATATCGCGAGCTCCTTGACAGACTTATCTCCCTTGCTTTGAAGAGAGCGAGAGAGGACGATGATATTACCTATTCCTTCGATACCAATATTCTCGCAATGGGCGCGCCCACGGGCGGAGCGAAGGGAACAAAAGGCTCAAAGGGTTGAGCCTTTTGAATGAAGAGTGAATAGTGAAAAGTGAAGAGTTATTGTTGATTTCCGCCTTTTGGCGGAAATCTTCATATAGAAACAAAAGGACAAAATGAAAGCATCAATTTTTACCCTCGGCTGCAGAGTAAACCAGTATGAGTCCGATGCCATAGCAGAGATGCTTTCGGCGGTGGGCTTTGAGATGGTGCCCTTCGGCGAGGAATGCGATATAACGGTAATAAATACCTGCACCGTAACTGCGGAGAGTGACAGAAAGAGCCGTCAGCACGTGCGCAGGGCAAGGAATATATCCCCCCGCGGCGCCGTTATAGTAACGGGATGCTACGCTCAGATAGCAAAGGAAAGAGCCCTGGCAGACGGAGTGGCGGCAGTTGTGGGAAACAGCGAAAAATCAAAGATCGCCGATATAGCCCTCGGCCTTGTAAACGGCGGGCGAGAGGTGAGCCTTGTGGGCGATATCATGACCGCGCCATACGATAACGTGGCGGTGACCTGTCCCACCCGAGCCCGCGCCTATATAAAGATAGAGGACGGCTGCGAGAATAAATGCGCCTATTGCATCATCCCCCGCGCCCGCGGTCAGGTGAGAAGCCGCCCCTTTGAGGACGTGGTCGCAGAGGTGTCTGCCATTGCGAAAAAGGGATATAAGGAGGTCATTTTAACGGGCATCGAGACCGCCTCCTACGGAAGAGACCTGAAGGGTGTCGATCTTTCCCATCTTCTTCTTGCCGTCGGCAGGGTGGAGGGAATAGAGAGAGTGACCATGGGTAGTCTTGAGCCCACGGTAATGAGCGAGGCGTTTGTAGAAAACCTTTCAAGGGTGCAGGGCCTTCTTCCTCATTTCCATCTTTCGATGCAGTCCGGCTGCACGAGAACGCTCAACCGTATGAGAAGAAGATATAACCGCGAGATGGCCCTTGCGGCAATAGAAAGAGTGAGGGCGGCTATTCCCGATGCCACCTTCTCGGCAGACGTTATAGTAGGCTTCCCCGGAGAGACGGAGGAGGACTTTAACGAGACTGTGGAGTTCTTCAGAAAAACGAATTTTTTGCATCTTCATATCTTCCCCTACTCAAAAAGAGAAGGGACCGAGGCGGCAGAAATGCCCGATCAGATCCCCGAGGATGTAAAGAAGAGAAGAGCGAGAGCTCTTGCAGATGAGCAAAAGAAAATACAGGATGAGTATCTTGACCGCTACGTTGCGACCCACACAGAGGCAGACCCCGTGCTCGTCCTTTGCGAAATGACCCGCGAGGGAACAGCAAACGGACATACGGAGCATTTCGTGGAGTGCAATTTCCCCGCGGGGTATGACAGAACGGGAGAGATAGTAAAGGTTGCTCTTGAATCGAGAGACGGAAACGTTCTCTTTGGCCACGCACTTGATTGAAAAAAGGAGATAAATATGAAAAAGCTTTTTAGGACCCTTGCAGTTGTTCTGACTTTTGCCGCCGTCATTTCAGCGGTGCCCTTTTCGGCGAGCGCCGCAGATGAGGCAGAGCTTATCGGCGAAGTGCAGGAGAACGTGCCGGATATCCGCATCACCATTGATTCCGGCTACAGCCTTGATACGATACATAACGATAAGGAAGCGAAGATAAGAACGAAGGTATCCGTCAGCGGCTCCTGGGACGAGTCCTTTGATTTCAGCTCCCTTGGAGCAGAGCTCAAGACCCGCGGAAACTCAACCTTTCTTATGCCAAAGAAGCCCTATCAGATCAAGTTCGATTCAAAGACCGATATGTTCGGTATGGGCAAGGCGAAAAAGTGGGTGCTTCTTGCAAATTACGTAGACGGCTCCTTTGTAAGAAACAAGATAATTTTCGATCTTTGTGAAAATATCGGTATGCCCTATACCATCAAGTCCGTTTTTGTAAACCTGTATATTGACGGAAACTATCTCGGCGTATATCAGCTTTGCGAAAAGGTAGAAATAGGTGATAGCCGCGTGCCTCTCACAGACGATTTCGGCGTTATTGCTGAGATGGATGCGGCAACGAGACTTGAGGGCGAGGATTTCTATTTCTATTCCGATATAACGGGCAAGCCCTTTGTGTATAAGGAATATAATACGGATTTTGAGGATGATCCCGCCGAGGACGTGGCCGCTGTGCGCGAATTCTTTGAGGGACGTATAAACGCTCTTGAAACGGAGCTTTACAGCCTGGAAAACGATTGGGAAAAGCTTTCCTCTCTCATTGATATAGACTCCGTTATCAAGTTCTACTTTATAAACGAATTCTGTATGAATGCTGACGCTTGCTTTGCAAGCACGTATTTCTATATCGACGGTAAGGACGATATCCTCCATATGGGCCCCGCGTGGGACTATGACCGCTGCTTCGGCTACTACGATTATGACGGTGGCTACGTGCAGGATACCGACGAGGATTTCATGAAGAATATCACCGATTGCACCGATACTCAAAGAGTTGAGTGGTATAAGATGTTCTTCCAGTATCCCGAGTTCGTAAAGCGGGCAAACGAGCTTTATTCCGATGTCATAAAGGAAGAGTTTGAGCCCGAGCGCATCATTGCTACCATTGACGCATACGAGGAGCTCCTCTACGATAGCCTTATGAGAAACTACGTAGACGAGGGATGGGCGCTTTTTCATAATAATTCCGAGGCGGAGTTTTTTGATGATCGCACAAGCGCTACCAATTATCTTAACTTTACCTTGAATTATCTTAAGAACAATATCAGAGAAAGAGCAGAGTTTCTGAACCTGACGTACGGCGAGTATCATCCCGTTCTCACCTATAGCCAGAACGGCGGCAGAGTATTCACGGGCGGCGCTATGACCTACGCCGGCAACGTTAAGGGCCTTGCTGTTGCGGCTGACGGCATTTTCGACGGCGGTGTCAGCTATACCATCGGCGGTAAAGGGCTCACGGTTGCAAGCGCCTCCGACGGCGAGGAGGTATCGGGCGATACCGTAAGCAACGTAAAGATAAGCCTTTACGGAAATCTTGCAAGCTACTACTCCGTTCAGTACAGAGCGTTCGTTGACGGCGCGTGGACGGGCTGGAGGGAGGACGGCGCCCTTTGCGGCGGCAGAGTGGGAGCCGTGATGACGAGAATACAGATAAGACTTATTGAAAAGAAGGCAATAGCCTTCGGAACCGTCAGCTTTGATGGCGGCGTTGCCGAGAGCATCACGGGAGTTGCGGGAAACAGCGCAGTCCTTCCCGCGCTTCCCGAGGGGGGCGATGGCTGGTATCTTGACCGCGAGTGCACCGTTCCCTGCGGCGAGAGCATAACTATCCCCGAGGGCGAGACCGTAATCTATGCAAAGACGGCGAAAACAGTCACCCCCGGCGACCTTGACGGCGACGGCGCAGTCAACGCAAAGGATGCAAATACGCTTCTCCGTATCCTTGCGGGAGCTGAGAGCGCAGAGGAGGGAAGCGAGCTCTTTTCGGCTGCTGACCTTGACAAAAACGGCGTTCTCAACGCAAAGGATGCAAACCTTTTAAAGAGGATCATCGCAGGAGCTGAATAAAAAGTAAAGCTTATCGGCATTGCAGACAAAAGTTTGCAATGCCGATAAGCTTTATGGGGATAAGGAGAAATTATCCTTTGAGAAAAATCACATATATAAGCGAAAAAATTCACATTCATTATTGATTTTATAAATAGTCGGGAGTATAATTAAGTATAAGGGAAAATATTGATTATTTTCTTAAAAAACGATCAATTTATATCAGTCGCTTTTGCGGCGGAACGGAGAATATATATGAAATGTATCATTAACGGTCAGCTCATACTCCCCACCGAGGTCGTGTCCGGTATGGCTGTCATCTTTGATGAAAAGATCGAAAAGATCGTTCCTCAGAGCGAAGTAGATCTTTCAGCTTACGAGGTTATAGATGCAGAGGGCAAATGGGTAGCTCCCGGCCTTGTGGATATCCATATCCACGGCTATATGGGCGCCGACACCTGCGACGGAGACCCCGACGGTATCCGCAAGATGTCCGAGGGCCTTGCCAAGAACGGTGTAACAAGCTTCTGCCCCACCACCATGACCGTGTCCGTAGAGGAGATCGAAAAGGCCTTCAACGATGCCCGCGAGGTAAAGGCAGAGGGCGCAAAATGGGGTGCTAAGGTGGTAGGTGTAAACTGCGAGGGCCCCTTCATCAATGCATCCAAGAAGGGCGCGCAGGCTGAGGAGCATATCAAGCGTCCCGACGGTGATTTTATTCTCAAGCACGCAGATATCATCAAGGTGTATACCATCGCTCCCGAGGTAGACGGTGGCATAGAATGCATCGAGAAGGTATATAATGACGGTAGAGTAGTTTCTTCCATGGGTCATACAAACGCAACCTTTGACGAGGCAAACCGCGGTATCGCCGCAGGCGTTCGCCACACAACTCACCTCTTCAATGCGCAGACAGCTCTTATGCACCGTAACCCCGGTGTAGTAGGCGCGGCTCTTTCCGATGAAAACGTAAGCGTTGAGCTTATCTGTGATACGTTCCACGTAAATCCCGGCCTTTATAAGATGGTCCGCAAGCTCAAGGGCGATAAGCTCTGCCTCATTACCGACTGTATGAGAGCAGGCGGTATGCCCGACGGCGAGTATAGCCTCGGAGGCCAGCCCGTTTTCAAAACAGGCATCCAGTGCCTCCTTGCAGACGGCACTATCGCAGGTTCTGTACTTGACCTTAATAAGGGCGTTAAGAACTTCTATGAGTATTCCGGCGCAACTCTCCCCGAGGCGTTTGCAGCAGCAAGCCTGAATCCTGCAAAGGCTATCGGCGAGGCTGATAAGATCGGCTCCCTTGAAGAGGGCAAGTGCGCAGATATTATTATTGTAGACACTGATTTCAATGTTATAAAAACTATTATCGGAGGTATCGAAAAATGAACGCAAATGAAATCAAGGCTTATTCCAACGGCAAAAAGAACGGTGTAAAGGTGTTCGTAGCAGGCAGCTACGAGGCTCTTTCCAAGAAGGCAGCAAGCATCGTTGCAGGTGCTATCTCCAACAAGCCCGAGTTTGTTCTCGGTCTTGCAACGGGAACTTCTCCTCTCGGACTTTACTCTGAGCTTACAACTCTCAACCATGAGGGCAGAGTAGACTTTGCCGGTGTTACAACATACAACCTCGATGAGTACTATCCCATCGACCCCGCAAACGATCAGTCCTACCGTTACTTCATGAACAAGAATCTTTTCAACAACGTAAACGTTGATATGGATAAGACTCACGTTCTCTACGGTCAGGCTCCCGACTGGAAGGAAGAGTGCGCAAAATATGATGCAGAGATCGAGGCTCTCGGCGGCATCGACCTTCAGGTCCTCGGTATCGGTAATAACGGTCATATCGGCTTCAACGAGCCCGGTAACGACTTCATCTGGGAGACCCACAGAGTTGAGCTCACAGAGTCCACCATCGAAGCTAACTCCCGTCTCTTCAATTCTGCAGACGAGGTTCCCCGCGCAGCTCTCTCCATGGGTATCGGCAACATCATGTGCGCAAAGCAGGTAGTTCTCGTTGCAAACGGCCCCAAGAAGGCTGAGGCTATCAAGGCAGCTCTTGAGGGACAGATCACTCCCTGGTGCCAGGCTTCCATCCTCCAGCTCCATCCCGACGTGACCTTCATCCTTGATGAGGATGCAGCAAGCGCTCTCGAAGAGTATAAGGCTATCTAAGTTAACTTAACAATTAACCGAAAGGACTGTTTAAAATGATCAAAGCAATTCTTGACCCCCAGTTTCGCCCCGCGGCAGTTGTTATCGCTGAGTTTAAGAAGGCTGTAGCTGAGGCAGGCGGCACTCCCCTTGTTATCGCAGTTGAGAGAAATAAGGGCTACGTTTCCACCTTCGCTATCGACGTATTTAAGGACGGCACAGGCCACGATGAGGAGAACTACGAGGTTATCGAGCGCCTTGTAAAGACTCTTCTCTGGATCTACGGCGGTTATAAGGTAACTATCGCAGGCTCAAAGAAGATCTATGAGGGCATTGCAGCTGCATATTGCACAGGCGGCGCCCGTCAGTTCGATGCAGATTTCATGGCTCGCGTATATGAGGCTCCCTTTGAGGTTCTTTATTGCGAGAATGCTGCAGATGCTCCCAAGGAGAATATGGCAGCAGCTCCCGTAGGCCGTCATCTTGACGGTTGCCGTATCGGCTTCGACGCAGGCGGATCCGACAGAAAGGTATCTGCTGTTATCGACGGCGAGAGCGTATACTCTGAGGAGGTAGTTTGGTTCCCCAAGCTCCAGTCCGATCCCGATTATCACTATCAGGGCATTCTCGAGGCTATGAAGACAGCCGCATCAAAGATGCCCCGCGTTGACGCTATCGGCGTATCAAGCGCCGGCGTATATATTGATAATAAGATCATGGTCGCATCCCTCTTCCTTAAGGTTTCCGATGAGGACTTTGAGAAGAAGGTCAAGACAATGTATCTTGACGTTGCAAAGGAGATCGGTGAGAATATTCCCATCGAGGTTGCAAACGACGGTGACGTAACAGCGCTTGCAGGCGCTATGGACCTTAACGATAATAAGGTTCTCGGTATCGCAATGGGAACAAGTGAGGCAGCAGGCTACGTTGACGGAAACGGCAACATCACAGGCTGGCTCAACGAGCTCGCATTCGTTCCCATAGACTTCTGCAAGGATGCTATCGTAGACCCCTGGGCAGGCGACTACGGCACAGGCGCAATGTACTTCTGCCAGGAGGGCGTTATCAAGCTTTCTCCCGCAGCAGGCATCGAGCTTGATCCCGCGCTTTCTCCCGCTGAGAAGCTCAAGGTGGTTCAGGGCCTTATGGCTAAGGGCGACGAGAGAGCCGCAAAGATCTACGAGACTCTCGGCGTATACTTCGGCTATTCTATTGCGTACTATGCAATGTTCTATGATATCAAGCACCTCATCATCATGGGCCGTGCGACCAGTGGTGACGGCGGTACTATCCTTCTCGAGAACGCAAAGAAGGTTCTCGCAGAGGAGTATCCCGAGCTTAATATCAACCTCTATATCCCCGATGAGAAGAGCCGCCGCGTAGGCCAGTCCGTAGCAGCAGCATCTCTTCCCAAGCTCGGCTAATATCAAAAAGTGGCTATGCATCCGCATAGCCACTTTTTCTAATACAAGGACTTTCGTTTTATGACTTAAAGAATGAATATTAAAAAAGAATATAAAATGCTTTGGGCTTCAAGTTAATAGTTTTTAGTTATCGGACATTGTAGCTGTTTTGTTTTAAAGAGTATCGAATAGAGGAAAACATGACTTTGAAGTGGGTGGAGGGGTGTCCGCGTAATTTCGTTCTTTCAATAACTCCAAATTTGAACCAAAACGTTCTTTTAAGCTCTTACTAAAATTCAACTGTCTTGCTTAGTCCTTTTAACCGTACAGGCTGTTTACAAAGCAAGAAAAAAATTATATACTATATACAGAAAACAGATGTACATCGGTTTGAGATGATGAAAGGAATGATTTTTTGTTAACATTTGGACAGAGGCTGAAGCTTATAAGAAAAGAAGCGCGTCTTACGCAGTCAGACATGGCGGAGAAGCTTATGGTGAACGTACAGACCGTTTCTAAATGGGAATGCGATACGTCAATGCCAGATATCTCTCAGATAGTTCCCTTGGCGGCTATCCTTGATGTTACCACCGATTGTCTTCTTGGTGTAGGTGGCAATGAAAAAGAGGATAGGGAGAATTTGTATAAAGCAATCGGAAAGGCATATGAGTCCAGCAGCAGCCTATCGTATGATGATTGCGCGGCGAGAAAAGTTTATGCTATGTGCGTTGAACACATAAAAAAGTATCCACTTGATTACGTAGTGAAGATGTCACTTGTGTACCAAATACAAGAGATATTAAATAAATACAAAAGGGGAAGTTTTGATCTTCCTTCCGACGAAGAAGAAAGACTGTATAACGAAGGAGTGAAGCATCTTCTTGCTCTATCCAATCAGGCTCATGATCCCGGACTTATCATAAGAGCAAATAGAGCACTAGTGGAGTTTTACATCTACGGAAATGAACTTGAAAAAGCTGAGGCAGCGGCTCTTGATCTGCCGAATATATATGATATTAAAAGCGAAGTATTGCTCAGGATTTATAATGAGAAAAAAGATTATGATAAATGTCT
Source organism: Candidatus Avispirillum sp. (assembly GCA_045545335.1). Taxonomy (GTDB): domain Bacteria; phylum Bacillota; class Clostridia; order Oscillospirales; family CAG-272; genus Avispirillum. Next base: position 12,160 of record JAZQAS010000080.1, read on the forward strand.
TAAGCTCGCAGAAGATGCCTGTATGGAGTTTTGCTTTGCGTATTTGAATGCTCTTTGGACCAGAGCGCGCAGAATATCTATTTTCGGGAACGTCAGAAAGCTTGAAGCTATTGCGGCTTGGCGTGATCTTGAAAAAGCAGCAAGATGTAATCACAATATAATTAAATCGGATAATACGTTCAATTGGGTTCTTTGTTCTCTTTGGAGCAGATCAAACGACTGTATAGCAATTTCTGATTTTGACGGTGCTTTAAATGCCGTTGAAGAAATGCGCGATTTCGGCGAGGAGTATTATACCGATAGAAAAAATGCGGGAGCTGATACTACAGAGCTTCAGAATATTAAAAATCTTATTCAGAACAGCCTGAAGAGATGTTATTTTCTTTCTCTTGGCGAACCTGACAATATTATCGACCGCGATCCGCGATTCAGAAAGTGTCAGGAAGATATAGAAGCACTTGTTTGATGGAGGGAAATATGAATTCTGATTTCTATAATGCTTTTAAAAAAGATTCTGTGGTCATAAATGCAACAGAGCTTTGCGAGTTTCGGCAATTCAAATATGAAGGTAAACTCTATATTGTGGCAAAAACATTGAAATCTGCTAATCGCCATACGGTTATAAAGTGTGAAAAAGAGCAGATAATATGGAAACAGATCATTCCGGTGGGAATACGTCCGGTCAGCGAAGAAAAGGTGGTGTTAAAATCATCTTTTGCCAATGGCAATGCAATAGGAATACTTGTAATATTAGGAGAGCCTCTCAGAATTGAAGGCTTAGACGACGGTTGCTTTATTTCTTTAAGGCGTGATACGGTCTGTGAAGGCTCAGTTTGTGTTCTTACTGCCTCAGAGTTTAAACAGTTTATACCTGAATAACGCTACGAGAGGATATTTATATGATTTTTCGGGTTCCTCTGTCTCAGAATTTTGACTATTATTTCGGGAAAGTGGATAAGCATATAGACGAGGATTTTGAATACAAACTCCCGGATTACGGCAAAAGACCATTTCATCCTCATGGGTTTCATTTTAAAAGGAAAGGGAAAACGGTTAGGGGAATTTACAGAAGCAGGTATATCAAAGGTGCTGACAGTATTACGCTTCATTCGCTTTTTCCGTCATCAACACATATGTGTTTTGTGGGGAGAATGGTAACTGATAAAAAAGGGAACAACAGCCTACTGGTTTTTGTTTATCCACAGCTCATACAGCTGTTTATACTTATTGCTTCTTTCGTTCTAACGGCTTTCTTAGTAAAGAGCTTTTTCAAAACACATATTTATGTTATATTTTTTGCATTGGTATTCATATACACATTCATCGAGACTGTAATATTTTCAATTCATGTAAAAGAGCAGTTTATGAGTTTTTTTAATTAAGCTTTGAGACGGAGAAAAATATAGGAGTGCTTATAAAAAGCAAACCGGCTACGTGTAAGCGTAGCCGGTTTGCTTTTTGAGTCTGATTCAAATTTTGTTTTGACAGTATGTTCATTGTAGGGGCGATTCACGAATCGCCGGCCCCATCAGTACGTGAACCGATCTGAAATTTGATGCACAAACGAAATAAAAAAGATAAACTTTGTCGTAGGGGAGCCGCTTGCTGCTCCCGCCATCTGCACGCGAACCAAACATATAATTCAGCTGTTCTTATTTTTTGCCATCGTTCTGAAATGCGGGAGCGGCAAGCGGCTCCCCTACGGCTGAGTTGTTGGTTTGCCTTGTAGCCGCAATGTTTGTTTAGATCGTTTTTCTCGGACGAGCGATGCTTGCCTCTTGTTGGTTTATCTGCTCATCAAACCGAAATTTGTCGATTGATCTGTACTTGTTTTTGAAAATTCTTGACATCCTGTTCCTTGTAAGCTACAATGATTCTAACGATGTTAAGGAGATTCTTATGTTTTTCAATATCCCCCTCAGTCACGGTCTTGATTACTATTGCAATAAGGTAGATACCCATATAAAAGAAGATTTTGAGACCGCCATCCCCGATTACGGCGCCGCGCCCTTCAATCCCATAGGCTTTCATTTCAAGAGAAACGGAAACAGCGTGAACGGCTTTTTCAGAAGCAAGGGCCCGAAAACTCAGGGCGGCCCCAATATGATGTTCTCCCCCTCCACCCATATGCATTTCAGAGGCAGACTGACCACGGATAAAAACGGAGAGAACGTCTATAAGGTGTTCATCTATCCTCAGCTCTCCCAGATATTTATGCTGATCCTCAGTTTTGTGTTTTCGATCGTATTTTCCGTCAATATTGCAAAGACCTACGTGTACGTCGCGGTGTTCGCGGTGGTATTCCTCTGGACCCTTGCCGATGTTATAAGCCTCACCTCAAGAGTCAAAAAGGAATTTATAAAATTCTTGAAATAATTACAGAAACCTCCCTTTAGCAGGTTGGTCTTAGGGAAAAGACCAACCTACAATGAAATAGATTTGCGATGTAAATCTGTAATATTCGTCTTACGACGAG
>JAZQAS010000081.1:0-6336 GCA_045545335.1 Candidatus Avispirillum sp.
CCGGTAATAGCGTTAGGACCGTTGGGGTCTACACGGAACTGGAATGCGTCGCCGTCCCAGTTGCCGCCAACTGCGGAGTTACCAATGTTAACGATACCGTCAACGTCAGTAGTCTCAACTGCAACGTAGAGATAGTCCTCGTCCCACATGAAGCGGATATCGTAGGAAAGGCCATCATCGGGAGCGAGAGAGGAAAGTCTGCCCTGATCATCTGCTACTGTCTTATAGAAGAAGAAGGAGTTTTCGGCAGAGGGGCCCTCAAAAAGCTTATTGGGAGCGTAGTCGTTACCCGCGTTCTTTACAGCGTACTCGCTGGAGATGTGGTAAACAACGTCTGTCCACTCGCCTTCGCTGATAAGACCGTCCAGATTAAGAACGCCCTTAGATGCATCGCCATCCTTGATGGTCGTGGGATCGCCGGGCACGATACCGTCTGCAAACGTACCGTAAAGCTCGGTATAATCGAGCTGACCGCCGAAGTACTGAGCGGTTGCCTTGACGTTACCTGCGTCAAGAACGTCATCGGTAGCGGCAGGGCTGATCACCATTGCGCACAGAAGCATAGCTGCTACCAATGCAAGAGAAATTATTTTTCTCATTTTGTCCTCCTGTAATAATTATTAGCATACTTTGGACAATATGCCATCTTACTTGAATTGTATCATTTTAATCTGATTTTTTCAACCGTTAAGTTGTAAATCATTATTGTTCGCCTTATAAATTAAAAGACCCTAAATTTGTGCAAGTTAACAGTTTTTTGGAACTTATAGCCCGTTTTGAGCAAAAAAGCGGTCTGTCGAGAAGGATGCAGAAGCCGTGAATTGTCCGTCGTCGGCGTACAAAGGTACGACAGAGGGACAATTCGCGGCTAAAAAGCCGCTTATAACAATGAAATCCGCCGATTTTCTCGGCGGATTTCTACTTTTTAAATTTATTTTTTCTTTAATATAAATTTTATATATTTTGCGGCTTTTGTTCTGCGCCTTCTTCAGATCAATTCATATGAGAAATTTTCATAATGAAGTCGGCTTCCCTCATCAACCCCTTGGGGAAGCAGGGCGAGGGCTATGAAAAGCTCCTCCTCGCACTCTCCGCTCTCATCGCGAAGATATGCGTACTCCCCTTCTATTCTGACCACGGTATAATCCTTTTCAAACATACTCAGTCTGCCGTTGCGGGCACCTCAAAGATGCTTCGCACCTTTCCGTTCTCTTCATAAAGCATATTGTACTGAAGGAAGCTATAAAGCTTAAGCGTTTCGTTAAGCTCGGGAATAGAGTAGCTTGACTCGTGGAAATTATAATCATAATCGAACCAGCCCATAGCGTTTATCGCCATTACCTCAGTGTTCATCTTATCAACGAAGCGCTGGAAATCAGTCTCGGGAATGTCCACAAGGTCTCTGAGATAAGAGGAAAGGAAGTTGATGCTGGTGAGCTCGGTCTCTCTCTCGGTATCAATATCGTAGTTTGCCCAGATGAAATAAGGAACCACGTACTTCGCCTGCTGGCTAAGGGTGGGATCGTCATCCTTAAGGCCGTAGAACTTTGCGGCGATATTGGAAAGGGAGGGCTGATGGTCACCGAAGAACACGATGACAGTTTCCTCATCCGCCTTCTCAAAATACTCGATAAGGCCCTTGAGGGCTGTATCGGAATTATTGATGGAGGTGAGATACTCTCTGATACCCGTATACTTATTCATTCCCTCGATCTCAACGCCGTAATCAAAGCCGATGGTTGAATAGCCGGAATGGTTCTGCATTGTGATGGTGAAGTTGAAGAGAGGTGTTCCCTCCTCCTTATTCTCATAAAGCTCGATGATCTTCTCATATATAGAAGCATCGCTTACGTGAGTTCTGAAAAGGTCATCCTCGCCGAGGGGCTCAAAATCGCCCTTGAAATACTTCTCATCAAAGCCGAAGTAATCGTATATCTTATCTCTTGACCAGTTTGTGGGGTTTTCGGGGTGGATGGCAACGGTCTTATAGCCTGCCTGCTTGAAGGAATCAACAAGGGTGAAGCTGTTGCCCTCGTTCATATACAGGTTATACGCAACGGTATTTCTGGGAATGAACTGAATGGAAAGGCCCGTGAGGAACTCAAGCTCGGAGTTTGCCGTGTTTCCGCCGTATACGGAGGAAAGAGCATGGCCCTTGATGATATTGGGAGCCTCGTCCTTGAGAGAATCAAGGAAGGGAGTTACCTCAATATCCGTATTCATCTCGCCGCCCATATACTCTGTGATATGATGCACGTCTGAGAAGGTCTCGTTCATGATAACGATAACGTTGGGGCGCTTCTTTTCGCCCTTATCGCCATCCTCCTCAAAGCCGTCCAGATACTCGTCAAGCTGGAACTTCAAAAGCTCATCCTCATATCCGTCGGGAACGAGGACTCTCGTTGCGGAGGCGGAATAGATCATATTTACAAAGAAGCCGTTTCTCTCGCTTCCGCGGTACTTCCAGTACTTATCCTGATATGCGATGACGGAGGCACCTATCTGAGTGTATACGATGACCACGCAAAGAGCCGCGCAGACAACGGATACGAAGCAGAAGGTGAGTTGCTTCCAGTTCCATTCCTTTTTGGGGAACTTCGTCATCACAAGGAAGGTGATGAACACGATGGAAAGAATAAGGCCGATCTTTGTTACCTCGGAGAGCTCAAAGCTATACTGATCGGCAACCTGCGCCGCAGTTCCAAGAGAGGCGAAATCGGAGAACTGGATCTCAAAGCTTCTCGCCTGAACCACGAGATGGTCGGCAACGGCAAGGACCTGAGTGAGAACGGTGACGGCGATGACCGCTACCTTCATCTTGCCCGTGAGTGCCCAGAGAAGCGCTGTTGCTCCCAGAACGAGAACAACGTTCATTATAAACTTGAATATGCCGATGAGGAATATTCCGCAGGAGATGGTCACCTGCATGAGAATAAACACGATAAGCGCAAGAACGACCACAAGCACGTTCTGTATCCACACGGGGAACTTATCCGTAAACTCTATTCTGAACTGAAGGATAAAGAAAAGAATTGCCGCGCTGATGATGGATGTCACCCAAAATACGGAGAGAAGCAAAGACGCCACGCAGAAAAGAAGTGCGATAGCTCCGTATATTATCATATGCTTCGGGTCCTTATCCATTTTGAAAACAAACCAGTTTTTCATAAAACACCTTTCTCCCTTTTGGGAATACAATGGTTTTTAGGTCTGATACGAAAATTCGTTTAAGCATTCATAATATTATATCACTCTTTTTCTTTTTTTGCAATAACCAGTTGTTATATTTTGCGGATGTATGGGATTAATAATTAATTAAGAAGCTATTGAAGCAGACTCTTTTTTCGGTTATAATATATACAAAGGATGAAACTCCTAAAAAATTTTCAGAAAGGTCAGGTACTGTTATGGAATACCTTTTCATCCCTTTGGCAATTGCCTTATTCATCATTCTTGTCAGCGGCTTCAGAATCGTTCCTCAGGGAACGGAATACGTTATCGAATTTCTCGGTAAATACCGCACTACATGGGGAGCGGGTCTCCACTACCTTATTCCCTTCTTTGAAAGGATCTCCAAAAAGATCACACTCAAGGAACAGGTTCTTGACTCTCCCCCTCAGCCCGTTATCACAAAGGATAACGTTACGATGCAGATAGACACCGTTGTATACTTCCGCATCTACGATGCAAAGCTTTACGCATACGGCGCAGTTAACCCCATCTCCGCCCTTGAAAATCTTACGGCAACAACACTCCGTAACCTTGTCGGCGAGCTTGAGCTTGACGGTACTCTCACCTCCCGCGACACCATCAACGGAAAGATGACAGCTATTCTTGACGAGGCTACGGACCAGTGGGGCATCAAGGTCGGCCGAGTTGAGCTGAAGAACATTATTCCCCCCGCGGAGATCCAGAACGCCATGGAAAAGCAGATGAAGGCAGAGCGCGACAGAAGAGAAACTCTCCTTCAGGCTGAGGGTCACAAGGCGGCTGCCATCACCAGAGCCGAGGGTGACAAGCAGGCTATGATACTTGCCGCAGAGGGCGAGCGCGATGCCCGCATCGCAAGAGCAGAGGGTGAGGCCCGCGCCATCTACCTTGCAAAGAAGGCTGAGGCTGACGGACTCCGCGCCCTCAAGGAGGCAGGAGCTGACGAGGCGGTTCTCGAGCTTAAGAGATACGAGGCTCTCGTTAAGATGTCCAACGGCAGAGCATCCAAGATCATCGTTCCCACAGATGCGGTGAACGCTGTTAAGAGAGACGTTATGTTCTCTGAGACCTCAGGTCTCGGCGACGTTACTCCCCCTGCTCCCGACGCGCCCGTCGCGGTGAAGGACGACCCCTGCTGCGACTGAAAAAGCTATGGACTTTGAGATAATAGATTTTCACACCCATCCCTTCCTTCGCCCAAAGACCAATATCTGCAACCACAAGGATATTATCCCGATGGATGCCAAGTATACCCTTGAGCTTATGAGATCTCTCGGGGTATCCCGCATCTGCGGAAGCGTTGTATACACCTGGGAGCCCGAATACGGCACCTACTGGGACAAGGTGAAGCAAAACAACGACGAGGCCCTCGCTCTGCGGGAACTCTACGGAGATTTTTATATCCCCGGCTTTCACGTTCATCCGGATTTCGTTCGCCAGTCTCTTGAGGAGGTTGAGCGTATGCACTCCCTCGGTGTCTCCCTTGTGGGCGAGCTCGTTCCCTACATCGACAACTGGAGCGAGAAGGACGACGGATACGCAGGCAAGAACCTTATTGAGATACTGAAGCTTTGCGAGGAATACGAGATGACCGTCTCCCTCCACAGCGGAGACGTTTACCCTCAGGGCATTCTTGCAAAGGAGCTTCCCCGCCTCAAGGTGGTCTCCGCGCACCCCGGCGAATATCACGATTTTATGCGCCACGTTGAGCTGATGCAAAAATACGAAAACTTTTATCTCGATCTTTCGGGCTACGGAGTTTTCCGCCACGGTATGCTGAGAGCAGGCATAGATATGTGCGGCGCCGACCGATTCATATTCGGCTCCGATTACCCTACCTGCAATCCTGCAATGTACATCGGTGCAGTTACGCTGGACCCTTCCATCACGGACTCCGAGCGCGAGCTTATCCTTGCGGGCAATGCAAAGAGGCTTCTCGGCCTCAAATAAAGCTTAGTTTTCAAAAAAAGCTGTTGCATTTAAGCAACAGCTTTTTTATTATTTCTTAATGAAATTATAGAATGCTTCCTCAGCCTGCTGAGAAAGGAATCCGACGGACTCGCCTTCAACACAGACGTAGGTCACGCTCTTTTTGGCCACGTCAAGAACTGCCTTGAGCGCCTCGCCCTGAGTTGCGGCATAATCCGCGTTCTCAGTATAGGTTATAAGAAGAACGGGGCAAAGGAGCTTATCTGCAAACTTTACTGCGGAGCGGCTGTCGTAAGCCTCTGCGTTTACAGCAGGCTTTGCGCCGATAATGCCGAAGCACACGTCTCTTGAGGTCCTATTATCGCTATACTGCTTTGCAAGGTCTGCTACGGGATCTGCGCAGAGAACGCCTGCCAGCTTATCTCCGAGGAGCTTTGCCGCAGAGAAAGCGCAAACGCTGCGAAGGCCCTTGCCTGCAACGAATATCTTGCTCTCCTTTGAGAAAGCGGCCTTTGCAAGGATATCTGCAAAGAAGCCTGCCTTTGCGGCCTCCTTATCACCGAGATCGTAGCTATCCTCGTTCTCCGTCAGAGTGATGCCGATAAAGCCGTTTATTGCAAAAAGTCTTGCATCATCTCGGGGAGAGATGCTTCCCTCGCAATAATTGATAACTACGGGGCAATTCTTCTCTTCATAATCAAGGGGCGCTGTGATAAACGCGGTTTCGCTTACACCGTTGAGCCTATATCTTACGGAAAAAGCAAGAACGTTATCAAGTCCGATGGAGGTCTCGCTGATCTTTGAGATACCATTGAGCTTTTCAAGAGAGAGGATATCCTTATACTTTTCCTTGGGCTCTTCCTTCTTCGTTTCCTCTATCACCTTATCGGTGGTATCCGCCGCGGTGGTATCATCACCGTCGCCCTTAGCGGTGCAAGCCGCAAAGGAAAGAAGCATACAAGCGCAAAGAATCAATGAGAGAATTCTTTTCATTTCAGTCACCTGTTTTTTCATAAAATCATAAAGCTATTATAACAGCAATATCCTCTAAAATCAAGAGGCTTTTACTTATACGAAAAAACGGCGGACAAAGGCGGTTGCGATAAGGGATCATCGCAACCGCCGGTGATATTTTCCCTTACGGGAAAGTGATATATTTCCCGAGGGAAATGTAATATATTGCTAACGCAATGTGAT
>JAZQAS010000082.1:0-46584 GCA_045545335.1 Candidatus Avispirillum sp.
TCAAACCAAAATTTGAAGAATAAAAGCTGTCGCAAATGCGACAGCCTTTTTTCGTTCTTGCCCAATTATTCATTTTTGTGTAAAGATTTATATACATATGGGAGATATAATCTATTTATCAATATGAGGAACGGTATTAATATGGACAGGAATAAACCGAGATTTTTGAAAAGATACGCCAATGAAATAAAGGATCACAAGGCTACCTTTGCCGTTTACGTTATTTTGCGCTTTCTCGTTATCGGCGTTGGCGCTTACTCCTTTATCCGCGGGGATTATCAGAACTTCTTTCTTTGCATTCTCTCCCTCATTCTCTTTTTGCTCCCCGCCTTCGTTACGAAAAACTTCGGAATAGAGCTGCCCGAGACCCTTGAGGTGATAGTTTTGCTCTTCGTTTTCGCGGCGGAGATACTTGGAGAGATCTCCGGCTTTTATCAGAAGGTCTTTTTCTGGGATGCCATGCTCCACACCGTTACGGGCTTTCTCGCCGCCGCCATCGGCTTCGCTCTTCTTGATATCTTCAACAGAAACGAGCATTTCAAATTCCAAGTTTCGCCCGTTTATATGGCCGTCGTTGCCTTTTGCTTTTCAATGACCGTTGCCGCTGTCTGGGAGATATTTGAGTTTTCCATGGATATGCTCTTCGGCCTTGATATGCAAAAGGACTACGTTATTTCCTCCATCGGCTCCGTTTCCCTTGACCCGACGAAAAGTAACCAGGTCATATCCGTTAAGGATATCGCCTCCGTTACCCTGACCTGCGCTGACGGAAGTGTCGTCACCCTTTCGGACCTTGGCATTGCGGGCTATCTTGACGTTGGCATCATAGACACCATGAAGGATATGATAGTGAACCTTATAGGAGCGCTTATCTTCTCTATTATCGGATTTTTCTATATCAAGAACCGAGGAAAAAGCAAGATCGCCCACAAATTTATCCCGAAGCTTCGCAAGAATGAAAAATAGGCTGCAAAAAAGCCGCTTATAACAATGAAATCCGCCGATTTTCTCGGCGGATTTCTGATTTATTTAAATATTTTCTCCGTTTGTTGCGATGACCTCTTTGAAGAAATCAAAGGAGTCCTTCTTGGTTCTTTCAAGGGTCTCGTAGTTCATATAAACGAGGCCGAAGTGCTGGGTATATCCGTCGCCCCACTCAAAGTTATCAAGAAGCGCCCAATACCAGTAGCCTCTGATATCTGCGCCCTCCTCCGATGCTTTTCTGAGAGCTCTCAGGTAGCGGGTTATGTAATCGATACGGTTGGGGTCGTGGACCTTTCCGTCAACGCTTATCCAGTCGTGGCAGGCCATGCCGTTTTCGGTAATAACGATAGGAGTCTTATATCTCTCGTAAAGGAACTTGGGTCCCCAGTAGAGCGCCTCGGGAGTGAGGGGCCAGTTATTGGTGGACTTTGCAGTGCCCGTGGGAAGACGGGTCCAGAGAGCGCCGCCATTTCCATCCGATCTCCAATGGGACGCCGTATAGATATTCTGTCCGTAGAAATCAAGGGGCTGGCAGATTATCTTCATATCATCCTCGTATCCCGCGGGAAGCTCAGGCTTGAACTTTCTTTGGAATATGGGGTCCTCCTCGGGGTAGTGACCGAGCATTACGGGGTCTGACCAAAGGGAAACGGACCACATCCACCACTCCTCGTCAAAGGAGAAGTAGCGCGCTCTTGCCGCCTCAACGTCCTCGGGGCTGTCTGTTGCGGGAGCGCAAACGTCGCAAGAGGGAGCGTAACCCACGATGGAGTTCTCAACGTGCTTTCTGATCTCCATTACGGCCTTGCCGTGGGAGAGAAGCATATTATGACCCATACGGATAACGTCGCCTGTGGACATCTTTATTCCGGGGGCGGTGCTACCGTTCTTGTGTCCCTCTCCGAGGAAGCACTGAGGCTCGTTGAAGGTCATCCACATCTTACAGCGATCGCCGAAGGCCTTTGCGCAAACCTCCGTATAGTATCTGAACCACTCGCTTGACTCATCGCTGAGCCATCCGCCCTTCTTATAAAGAGCGAGGGGATAATCCCAATGGAAAAGAACGATGCAGGGAGTGATATTCTTCTTGAGAAGCTCGTCGATAAGGTTATTATAAAAATCAATACCCTTCTGATTTACTTCGCCGATACCGTCAGGAAGGATGCGCGCCCAGGAAATTGAGAAGCGATAGACAAAGCCCTCGCCAAGCTCGGACATGAGAGCCACGTCCTCCTTATATCTGTGATAATGGTCGCAGGCAACGTCGCCGTTGTGCTCCTCCTTTATCTTACCGGGGATATGAGAATATTCATCCCAGATGGAAGGGCCCTTTCCGTCCTCAAATGCGGCGCCCTCGATCTGATATGCGGCGCTTGCCACGCCCCACATAAAGTCTTTCTTAAAGCTCATTTTTATATATCCTTTCAGTTATTTTCAAACTATCTTCGTCCACTGAGCGCATTCCTCAACCCAACGTGAAACGTGAGCAAGGGCGCGGTTTTCCCTTCCCTCCTCTATTCCGTCAAGGCAGACGGAAAGGCCGTGGGGGCCGAAGGGATAAATATGGACCTCCGTGGGAACACCCTTATCAGTAAGGGCCGTGGCCATTTGGAGAGCGTTGCCAACGTGGACCACGGGGTCGTTTGCCGTATGCCACAAAAATGCGGGGCAGGTGTTCTCGCTGACATTCTTATCGGGAGAATAGAGAGCTATCTCCTCCTCGGTCAGCTCATCCTTGCCGAAAACGAAATTGCGGCTAAGCTCATGGGAATACTTTCCGAGAGTGCAGGCGCCGTAGCATATCACCATTCCCGCAGGGCGGTTCTCACCGTACTCCATTCCCTCAAATGCGGCGATATCACGGTCCCAGAGAGTGCCGATGGATGCCGCAAGGTGTCCTCCTGCGGAAAAGCCGAGGACGAATATTCTGTCGGGGTCTATATTATATTCATCGGCGTTTCTCTTAATGTGAGCGATAGCGCGGGAAACGTCCTTGAGGCTCACCTCAAGGCTTGCCCTCTCGCCTACGGTATAGAAAAGAGAAAAGCAATTGAAGCCGCGGTACAAAAAGGAGTTTGCCACGGGCTCGTCCTCGTGGAGAGCGCAGAATTCGTATCCTCCGCCGGGGAGGATGAGCATACAGTCTCTCTTCGGGCAATCGCCGTATTCATCACGGACGTAGGTCTTCAGATAGACACTTTCATCGTCGTCTCTTAGGTAAATAGTTTTACAAAGCATACATTCCTCTTTCTGTCATCCTGAGCGGAGGATGACATTTTGGCGTTATACCTTCTTAGTCCAGCTTGCGCAGTTCTTTACCCAGTAAGCAATATGGGGGTCGATATCGGGGCAGGCTGCCTCAACGTATCCCGTTTCCGCCTTCATTGCGCTGAGGCCGTGGGGGCCGTGGGGATAGATATGAGCCTCCGTGGGAACGCCTGCAAAAATAAGGGCGTTTGTCATAATAGCCGCGTTTCTGATATCAACGCAGTTATCTGTCTGTGTATGCCACAGGAACATGGGAACGGTATCGGGGCCGATATGCTTATCGGGAGACCAGCGGTCACGCTCCTCCCACGTGGGCTCGCGCTTGCCCGTTACGTTTTGGCAGGTCTCAAAATGAGTATACTCTCCAAGGGTCGCAACACCGTAGCTGACAACAACGCCTGCAGGCTTATTCTCACCGGGCTCCATTCCCTCAAACGCCGCCTCGGGATCGTTCCAGAAAACGCCCGTTGACGCTGCAAGATGGCCGCCTGCGGAGAAGCCGCAAACGAAGATCCTGTCGGGATCGATATTATACTTTTCTGCATTTCTCTTAATATGAGCAATGGCAAGAGAAACGTCCTGCAAGGGACGGGGGAACTTTGCCTTTTCTCCTATGGAATAATAGAGAACAAAGCAGTTGAAGCCCTCAGCGAGGAATGCCTTAGCCGCAGGCTCAGCCTCGCGCTCTGCAAGGAAGCTATAAGCTCCTCCGGGAAGGACCAGCATACAGTCTCTGGGGCCTACCCAGGACATATCTCCCTCTTTTTTGGAAATATAGGTCTCAAGACGGATATCCTTATCGTCTTCTCTCAAATAAACGGTTTCACAAAGCATTGCTTTTCCTCCTCAGTCTTTTGTTTCTGTGTTCCAATGCTCTTCAAGCTGCTCGCCTCTCGGGGACGGTCCGTCCTTGCAGGTGCTTCTTTTTTCAGAAAGAAACAGCACAACTCCGATAACCATTGCCCACATCAGAATGACAGCAGCTATAGTTATTAAGATCTTTACACCTTTATTCATTATTTTTACCACCCTCAGCTTCAGGCGTTTTTTTCTTTCTTCTTCTCTTTTTTGCCGCCTTCTCAGCCTCCTTCGCAGCCTTGCGGGCAGCATATTTCTCATAAAGGTCGGGGCGGCGCTCTCTCGTTATCTCCTCTGCCCTTTCAAGCCTCCACTCAGCGATCTTTGCGTGGTGGCCCGAAAGAAGGATATCAGGAACACGTCTTCCCATAAATTCAATGGGGCGGGTATACTGAGGATACTCCAAAAGATCGTTCTCAAAGCTTTCCACCTCGTGGCACTCGGCCTCGGAAAGAACTCCCTCGCAAAGCCTTGAAACGCAGTCCACAAGGATGCAGGCAGGTATCTCGCCTCCCGTGAGCACGTAATCTCCTATGGATATCTCCTCGTCTATTATCTCATCTATTATCCTCTGGTCAACTCCCTCGTAGTGGCCGCAAAGGATTATGAGGCGGTCGCACTCACCTGCTATCCTCTTTGCCACCGATTCATTGAGAACGGTGCCGCGGGGGGACATATAGACGGTCTTGATCCTATCCTCGTCCTTTAAGTCCGACATTACAGCCTCATAGCAATTATAGATAGGGGGAGGGGACATGAGCATTCCCATTCCGCCGCCGCAGGGGGTATCGTCCACACGGCGGTGCTTATCAAGAGAATAATCTCTGATATTATATGTATTTATCTCAATATGCCCCGCCTTCTCAGCCCTGCCTATGATGCTTTCGGAAAGCACCGTTTTCACAAGGTCGGGAAACAGGGTCATTATGTCAAATCTCATTCCTTTTCTCTTCTCTTTTCTCTCTTATCTCTTCTCTTTTATTCCATCATTCCTTCAATAAGCTTAACGTAGATGCCCTCTTCTCTTTCCTCGCCGAGGGATATCTCCTTTATAAACTCGGGTACTGCGGGGATCATAAATTCTCCCGCCTCTCTCTTCACCACGTACACCTGATGGGCGCCGGGGGTGAGGATATTTGAAAGAGCGCCGTACACCTCTCCCGTTTCATCGTCGATAACGGGAAGGCCTATGATATCCGCCCAGAAATACTCGCCGTGGCGAAGGCGGAAATCCTCTCTGGCGGCATAAAGCACGGTGCCGCGAAGGGCCGCCGCCGCTTCAACGGATTCAACCCCCTCAAAGGTGGTGAGCACCATATTTTTCTGAACGGAGGAATGAACCACCGTCATCTCCTTATATACGTCGCCTTTTTTAATATACATTCTCTTAAGCCTTGCAAGGACCGCAGGAGAATCACAGCGGTTTTCAAGACGGGCCGCTCCCTTTACGCCGTGGGTTCCCACGATGGCGGCGCACTCAAGATATTCGTTAAGCTTTCTCATTTTTTCTCCATTCTGCCAGAGGGCATAGTCCGATCTTATTTTTCCGCTCTGCAACGGATGCAATCGGAGGCTGTTACAACGTAATGCTCAAGAAGGCAAAGGCCCTCCGAAGCAAGCTTATTTTCCAAATATTCCGTTAAGAACATATCGTCAAGGGATGGGCGCGGATCGTTATTTATATGATTATGACCGATCACCGCCAGCACGGCTCCCCTCTCTTTCATAAGAGAGATCAGCTCTGCGGCATGATCCTCGGCTCTCATCCTTCTGCCCTTTGCAAGGGTCGTGCAATCCACGTATTTATGATCCTTATCAAGAAGAAGGGCAACTGCGCATCTCCTGCTCTTTTTGCGAAATTTCAGCCACATAAACAGCTCTCTTGAAAATTCGCTCTCCATCGGGCTTGAGCTTATCATATCGCAGAGAAGCCTCACCGTTGTATCTGCGGAAAGGGAGATAAGCTCGGCGCTTCTTTCGCCAATTCCCTCAGCCGCGCATAGCTCGGAGCTTTTCTCGACCTCAAAAGGGCCGAACCTATGCTCTCTCAAAAGATTATGGGCCGCGGCATTCGTATCCGTCCGCCTTTGGGAATAAAACAAAAGCATCTCCAAAAGCTGATGTGTATCGAAAACACTATCGCCGTGTTTTTCGTATTTATCACGCATTCTTTTGCGGTGATCCTTATGAATATTATCCTTCATTACTGTCCGCCAGCTTAAATATTTTTATATATCCCGCTTCACTCTCAAGGGTATAATCGTCGCCCATAACGCCGTACATCTGAGTCGTGAATTTATCGTACTCGTAGCGGGTATCTATGATATAGTAATCCGTTTTTTCAAGGGGCGCGTAGTACTCGGGGCAGGTGTGGAGATCGTCCACGTACCAGATATGGGGAACGATATATCCGTATGCCGTGACGGATGCATCCTCGGGGATATCCTCAAGGGCCTTCGCCGTAGCATCGTAGCGCTCCTTATTGCTGTAATAGCTCTCCGTATAGCCGGAGGCCTTGGGCCAAAAGAGAGAGAGGGCAAAAACTGCAGAAAGGCAGATCGCCGCCGTCAGCACAAAGCGGCGCGCTCCCTCTCCCCTTTCGGAAAGGAAGAGAACTGCCGAGAATATGATAAGGGCCGCCGTGCCGTAGGTATACTGGAAATCCACGTCATACTGATACATCCACGAGGGCATAAGATTGATAACGAGAATTGGGAGAAGGAGGATGAGCTCCGAGGGGCGCTTTCTGAGAAAGGGCGCAAACAAAAGAGGCGCGCAAGTCCAGAGAAGAAACTCCGTTTTCTGCCCCGTATAGGTCATTTCCTTAAAGGCCTCCGTATCGGCCCCCGAGAACACCTCGCGGATAAGATAGCCGATATCTATAAAGCAGGTGCGAACGGCATCCAAAAGGCTGCCGCCCTCGCCGGAAACGTAATTTGAAAATCTGCCTGACATTATCTCGCCGCCCGAGAGCTGTATCATTGAGCAGGCAAAGAAGAACCAGCCGACGGAAGCCGCCGCAAGGATAAGAGAAAGGATGCGGCAGCGCTTTGTTACGAACATCCAAAGACAGACCGCAAGCACGTAGACGAAGGCATCCTCCTTGACGGTGAGAACGAGGAAGGCGAATATCACTATTCCCACGGGCTTTTTCTCAACGGCAAAGCAAAGGAGCCACAGAATAAGCACCGAGAGGAACTTGTTTTCATGGAAATCGTAGAAGCAGCCGTTGAGCATCGTTGGGAAAACGAGATACAACGCCGCCACCGCAAAGGACGCGGCAGGCGACATTCCCAGCCCCTTGCAGATACGGCGAAGGGGAAAAGCGCCGAGAGCTATTCCAATGCTCTGGCAGAAAAGAAGATAGAGAGGGCTGCGCCAGATAAAATAGCCGGGGAGGAGCAAATAGAAAAAGGGAGAAAAATGAACGGCGAAATGGCTGAGATACTCGCTTCGCTCAATGGTGGTATAGGGCAGGCCCGTTTCGGCCATACCCTCAAAGGCCTGACAGAATATGCCGAAATCAAAGCTTGAATGATAAAAGGCGCGGTATTTTGCCGCTGTCAGTATATAGGCCGCCGCCGTGAACAAAAGGACGAGGCAACCCGTGAAAATAAGGGACTGCCTCTCGCTCATCTTAACGAAGGAAAGGCCCAGCTTATCCCCGTCCGTTACGTATTTTGCAACGAGGACCAGCACTGCGCCGACGCCTATATTGAAATATATATCGGAATGATTATAAACAACGAGAGTTACAGATAAGGCAATTGCCGAAATCAGCAAAGCCCACGCAAGCACCCTCTTGGTTCTGAGAGCGAGGGTGACCGCAACGGCCGCCGCAGTTGCGAAAAGGCAGATGAGAACGGGGAGGAAGATGGGGTACTGGCGCACGTAGGCAAGATCGCGAAAATCGCCGCCGAGGCAGAACACGAAGGAGGCTACGATGAACGAAAAGCAAAAGGAAGCAAAAAGATCGCCGCCCGAAAATCCGACCGACAAAGCCCGCTCCTTTATAGCGCCGAAAGCCTTCAAAACAAGCCCTCCTCCCTGCATGATTTTATATACCATATTGTACCATCTGACAGGAAAAAGGTCAATACCCAAGTTTGTCCTGCCCACGCGGACGTAATGTTTTTCTAAATTTAAAACTATCGTGTCCGCTCATTCCTCGCTGACGCGAGGAACAAAGTTTATCCTGTGCCTTGTAGACGTAATGCTTTTCTAAATTTAAAATTATCGAGTCCGCTCTGCCTTTGCTGAGGCAAAGACCTAAACAAGTCCTTCCCCACGCGGACGTAACGTAACACTTAATTTTAAGTTTACGTGTCCGCTCCGTCAACGCACGAGGCGTTGACCTAACCAAGTCCTTCCCCCAAAGATTCGGGGGAAGGTGGCTCCTTAGAGTGAGGTTTGACTATTGCTTTCTATATTTCCGGCTGAGAATTTTAAGCTAAGATAAACAATATGGGGGAGACGGATGAGGGTTTGCTATCTGGACGAGAGCTGTCTTTCAAATCAAGTTGAGCGGTATTTGATTAATACATTTACAGTTATTCTCCTATGCATCGCATACAGAAATTTTTAGCATCGGTTCGCGCCCAGGTAGCAAACCCTCATCCACCGCAAGCGGTCCCCCTTCCCCCAGATCTTCGGGGGAAGGACTTATTTTGAGCCTTCCCACTTATTTTATAGCCATAGCGACAGTGCTTAGCGTTAGTTTAGGACCGTCGTAGGGGTTCCCCTCGAGGACGCTGGTCCATACAATATCGTATATCTTTTGCGTTCGTACCTTCATCAAATTATGTTCCTTTCGCGTGCAGATAATCGGGTCGTCGTGTGCCGCCCCTGCCAATGCGTATCTTTTTTGTTCGTTCGTGCATCAAATTTTATTCGGTGCGCGCTCTGTTGCGGTCGTGCGGCAATTCTCTCCCCACGGGAGGGAGGTAATATCTAAATCTCATATCCTTTACGTTACCGCAATGCAAATGGAATATATTTTCAAAAAGATACCCGCTTGAGCCTTCTTATGGGGCTCAAGCGGGCTTTACTTATCCAATTATCATCTGCTTTAAGATATTTGCGTCCTTTGCGTCTATGGTGCCGTCGGAGTTCAGGTCGGATATAACTATCTCACTTTCCGCAGCATCAAAGGTGCCGAGGGAAACGTACTGCTTTAGAACGTTTGCATCCTTGCCGTTTACCTGACCGTCAAAATTACTGTCACCCTTAGGGCAAGCCGTGCGAAGAGTGGGCATACCGTCTATCATTACCCAGACGTTTTCAAAATCAAGGCGCTCAAGCGCGGCCTCGTTGCCGCCTGCCGCCACGCATTCGTCATAGGTATAGCATCCGTCGTCTGCTCCGCTTTGTGATGAGGGCGCAAGATTCACCGTGTTGCTTATGCTTCTGTATTGGCCCAATGGAGCAAGAGGCCTGTATCCGCCGCTGACGGAAGAAATAAGATCGGTAACGTTCTCGGAAATGCTGAGATAATCAACTACCGTTCCGCCGTTATAGGCTATCTGATAATCAGGAGCGTCAGTCACAACGCTGCAGGAAGATACGGTGCTCTTATCAAGGCAATATATGAAATGAGAATCCTCGCCTCTGAAATTAAGATTTTTGATAACGGCGCCGTTTTCAACGAAGCCGAAAAGATACTTATCCTTGCCCGTAAGAGTTATTGTATGGCCGTTTCCGTCAAACACTCCCGTGAATGCGGCACTGCGCGCGTAGCGGGAATCATAATTACGATCGTACGTATATTTCGGAGGAGTGGCTGCATCGCCTTCAGAATAATAGCAGTTGAAATAGCTGTCACCGTTTCCGACAAATTTGATCTTGTCGTGATAATAATTAACGGTGCCGTTATCCTGAGATTCGCTCCAAGTCCTGACATGCAGATACAACTGACCGAGCTTTTCAGCAGAGGCCTCGCTATCACTCAAATATACAAGGCTGTGGTAGCCCGAGTAGCGATTTTCACTGTATAGGGGCGAAATAGTGACGGAGGTTTCAATATCGTTAGTCAGCTTATAGTAATACTTGGTCTTCCACACGTCGGGGTCTTTTATAATGTTCCATTTAAGATCGGTGAGATCCTGAGAGGTGCTTATAAGATAGGGATCCTCCTCGGTGCCTCTTCCGCCGCTGTACATAGCATCCTCGGAGGCACCTACAACAGAAAAGAACGTACACACTCCGAAAATGATAGAAAAGCATAGAATAGTTGATATAAGTTTTTTCATACGGTCCTCCTTTCGAGTATACAAACACTTACCCACTTACATTATACACAAAAAACTATACGAGTTGAAGACTTTTTTCAAAAAGATACCCGCTTGAGCCTTCTTATGGGGCTCAAGCGGGCTTTACTTATCCAATTATCATCTGCTTTAAGATATTTGCGTCCTTTGCGTCTATGGTGCCGTCAAGCTTGATATCAAAAGCGGCTAAGGTGCGGTAATCATATCCTTCTGTTCCGTGAGCGATGACGGCCTTAAGCTGATTTGCATCCTTGCCGTTGACTACTCCGTCAAAGTTAAGGTCGCCCTTCTGAGCTTCGCAAAGACGGCGAAGATAGGGCATTCCCTCGATCATTACCCAAGTGCAAAGGAAATCAAGCCCCTCAAATGCACTTTTGTCTCCGCCTGCCGACACGCACTCATCAAGAGTGTATACCGTATCGTCAGCCGCAGTATATTCGGAATTTGAAAGATCAACACAGCTTTCGCCCCTGTCTATCGCGAGATTTACGGGCCAGTCGCAGCAAATCAGGTAGGGACTCGATATATTCGGAACGATATTTTTAACCTCTTCAGCATCACGGGAATAAACAGTTCCGAAATTCATGCAATTTTTGACCGTGCCGTAATTCGTTCCCACAAGGCCTGCAATACCGTTCGCATAGTTCACGCAATTCTCAACTGTGCCGTAATTATAGCAGATACCTCCGCTTATCACTTCATATACATTGTAGAGATCATATCCGTAGGGCCCGTCATCGCGGAAATATTCACCTGCGAAAACGTCGTCTGTATATGACCATTCGCTGTCGATAGCACAGCCCGCGACCGTGCTGTCAGCGCTTACGCTGTAAGCAAGGCCGGCGTTGCTTCCCTTAACGGTAAGGTCTTTGATAACAGCCCCGTTTTCTACAAATCCGAAAACGTATCCTCTTGTAGTTATGGAATAGCCGTTGCCGTCGAAAACGCCTGTAAAAGCTACTTTTCTGTAAAGATCACGGGAAGTACTGCTTGGGTTGTAGGAGGTGTATCCTCCTTCGCCCCGGGAGGGGAAAAGTCTTTCACCAAGATCAGTCAGCTCCTCGGAGTCGTCAATACGGGAATACCTTTTTGCCAAATAGCCCACGGTACTGACGTAGGGCTCATATACGGAATAAAGATCGCCGTATTTTTCCTGAAAGCTCGGATACCAGCTCTCGTTGAAGCTGAGATCGTTCATTTCCTCCGTCAGATCGTAATAGGAATCAACGTAGCAATTGAAGCCCACGCCCGAGGTCTTATACAGAGGCGAGATGGGCCGCGATATGGTTATATCGTTTATCAGCTCATAATAAACCTTTTTTGACCAAAGGAGCGGCTCTGTTTCGATCATATTCAAAAGCTCGTAAAGGTCATTGGCAGTACTGATAAGATAGGGGCTTGTTTCCGTACCTCTTCCGCCGCTGTACGCGTGGCTTTGCATCGGAAAGGCTATGAAAACCCCGAGAAGCATCGCCGAGCAAAGAATGACAGATATAAGTTTTTTCATACGGTCCTCCTTTCAAGTATACAAACACTGATCCACTTATATTATATACGAAAAACAATACGAATGGAAGACTTTTTTGCATATTTGCAGCAAATCTGTAGGTTACAGGCAATAATGCTTTAAATATAAACTAAGAAAGAATTAATAATATTATTGACACGGCTTTTTTCTTGTGCTATAATTTTTTATCGGTAGAGGTGCATTATGCCAAGAGTAATGCAGACGTAAGGGCTGACTCCCCGTTGTCTGCAGGAAAGGGGCAGGTGCCGAGGGCAGACGCTGGTCACGTCTGGGCCGGTTTGGGCGAATAAGATCGCTCCGACTGTCGCTTTTTCGCGGAGAGCTATCAGAAAAATTCCTATCGGAATTTTCGTTTGCCGACCGCTGTCGGCTTTTTTAATTGCTTTTTTGAAAGGATTGGTAAATATATGAAAAAGACTATTTTTAAGGGTATTGCTACCGCTCTTATCACCCCCTTCTCCGAGGAGGGCATCAACTACGAGCAGTTCGGCAAGCTCATCGACTGGCAGATAGAAAGCGGCATCAACGCTCTCGTCGTTGCAGGAACAACGGGCGAGGCCTCCACCCTCACCGATGACGAGCACCGCGAGGCTATCGCTTACGCCGTTAAGCGCGCTCAGGGCCGCGTTCCCATTATTGCAGGCACCGGCTCCAACGACACGGGCTACGCCCTCGACCTTACACGCTGCGCCTGCGAGGCGGGCGCTGACGCAGTTCTCGTCGTTACCCCCTACTACAACAAGGCTACCCAGAAGGGCCTCGTTAAAATGTTCTCCGAGATCGCGGACAAGTCTACGGCCCCCGTTATCCTTTACAACGTTCCCTCCCGTACAGGCGTTAACATCGAGCCCGACACGTACCGCATCCTTGCTGACCACGAAAACATCGTCGGCATAAAGGAAGCTAACGGCAACCTCTCCAAGATCGTTGAGACCATGCACTACGTTCACGAAAAGCTTGACCTCTACTCCGGTAACGACGACCAGATAGTTCCCCTTATGGCCCTCGGCGGCGTTGGCGCTATCTCCGTTCTCTCAAACATTATGCCCCGCGAGACCGTTGAGATCTGCAACAAGTTCTTCGCAGGCGACATTCAGGGCGCGGCTCTCCTCCAGTATAAGTATCACTCCATTATCGACGCGCTCTTCTCCGAGGTCAACCCCATTCCCGCTAAGGCGGCTATGGCTAAGATGGGCTTTTGCGATAACACTCTCCGCCTCCCCCTCACCGAAATGGACGAGGCTAAGGCTGAGAAGATGTATGCAATAATGGCCTCCCACGGACTTATCAAGTAATCAAACGAGGTCGAATATGAACATCATCCTTTACGGAGCAGGCGGCAGAATGGGCGCTGAGGTGAAAAACCTCCTCAAGGACAGCGAATGCGACCGCATCGTTGCCGCCGTTGACAAGATGGCACCCGACTGCCCCTACTCCTCTCTCAGCGACTACACGGGCGAGGCCGACGTTATTATCGACTTTTCTCACCACTCCCTTTCGGGAGAGGTCATAGCCTACGCTCTCGGCCGCTCTCTTCCCCTCGTTATGTGCACCACGGGTCACACCGAGGAGGAAAAGGCCCTCATCTTTGAGGCGGCAAGGTCTATCCCCGTTTTCTATTCTGCCAATATGTCTCTCGGCGTGGCTACCCTTTGCCAGCTTGCCCGCCGCACGGCGGAGCTCTTCCCCGATGCGGATATCGAGATAGTTGAGGCGCATCACAACAGAAAGCTTGACGCCCCCAGCGGCACCGCCCTTATGATCGCAGACACCATCAAGGAGGTGCGCCCCGAGGCGAAATACGTTTTCGGCCGCCACGGTATGGCAAAGCGCGCCCCCGAGGAGATAGGCATCCACTCTCTGCGCTGCGGAAACGAGCCCGGTATGCACGAGGTCATCGTCTCCACAGACTACCAGACCCTCTCCCTCAAGCACAACGCTGAGTCTCGCGCGGTGTTTGCCGAGGGCGCTGTCAGCGCAGCCCATTTCATCGCAGGCAGATGCGCGGGCCACTACAATATGTACAGCTTAGTAAACAATTAAGGAAAAAGTATGCTACACACTAATCTTTCCGTAAACGAGCGCGGCCATCTTACCCTTGCAGGGCAGGACGTTTGCGCTCTTGCAGACAAGCATTCCACTCCTCTTTTCCTTATGGACGAGGAGCGCATCAGACAAAATGCGCGTACCTATATTGAAGCAATGAGGGAGTTCTTTCCCGCAGGGAGCCGCCCCCTCTTTGCAAGCAAATCCTGCTGCTTTCGCCGTATCTACGAGATAATGGCCGAGGAGGGCATGGGCATTGACCTTGTTTCCCCCGGCGAGCTCTACACGGCAAAGAGCGCAGGCTTTCCCCTTGAGAACGCTTTTTTCCACGGCAACAACAAGACGGACCGCGACATTGAATTTGCCATTGACTCTGGCGTTGGCTACTTCGTTTGCGATAATATTGAGGAGCTCAACGCCATAAACGAGACCGCAGGCAAAAAGGGCATCGTTCAGAGCATCCTCCTTCGCCTCTCCCCCGGCATCGACCCACACACACAGAAAAAGATATCAACGGGCAAGGTGGACTCAAAGTTCGGCACCGCCATTGAAACGGGACAGGCAAAGGAGCTTTGCCGCTATATCCTCACTCTCGGCGGAGTTGCCCTCAAGGGCTTCCACTGCCATATCGGCTCGCAGATATTTGAATACTCCTCCTTTGCGGATGCGGCGGAGATCATGCTCTCCTTTATCGCCGAGCTGAAAAGAGACCTTGGCTTTGAAACGCAGCTTCTCAACCTTGGCGGCGGCTTTGGCGTTCGCTACGTTGACTCCGACCCCCATATAGACTACCGCGAAAATATCCGCGGCCTTGCAGGGGAGATAGACCGCCTTTGCACAGACCTCGGTATTGCAAAGCCCGCCATTCTTATGGAGCCCGGCCGCAGCATCGTTGCAGACTCGGGCGTTACCGTTTACTCTGTCGGCAGCGTAAAGACCATAACCGGCTACAAGAGCTACGTTTCCATTGACGGAGGTATGCCCGACAACCCCCGCTTCGCACTCTACGAGTCTGACTACACGGCCCTTATTGCAAACAAGGCAGACAAGGAGGCCGACTTCGTTGCGACCATCGCAGGCCGCTGCTGCGAGAGCGGAGATATCATTCAGGAGGACGTTAGCCTCCCCCGCCCCGAAAGAGGGGATTATCTTGCAGTTCTCGTTACGGGAGCTTACAACTACTCCATGGCCTCAAACTACAACCGTATTCCCCGCCCTCCCGTTGTTATGATACGCGGCGACGGCAGCGACTACGTTGCAGTTAAGCGCGAGACCTACGAGGACCTTATCAGAAATGATCTTTAACAAAAAAGGGCTGTCGCATTTAGCGACAGCCTTTATTCTTCAAATTTTGGTTTGGCTGGAAGATATGCAGTTACATTAATGTAGGGGCGTGCATTGCACGTCCTCATATCTGCACGATAGCAGACAATTTAGAATACCTATATTTTGTCGGAGTAATGAACGGATATATTGTAGGGACAGGCGTCCTCGACTGTCCGTTGAAGACGTATAGTCTCCCTGTAAATATCGTTTCTGTTCGCGGACAGTCGAGTACGCCTGTCCCTACAATTGATTCATTCGTTTCGTTTGCTGACGTAAGCGTCAAAATTAATCTGCGTTTGTAATCTGGAGGATAATATCCTCCCCTACATTGGTGCATCTCCCCGCTAAACCGCAATTTGACTACTGAAAAGGCTGTCGCATTTGCGACAGCCCCTTTTGTTATCATTCATTCATTTTCGCCAATTGTAAAATAAGGCTTTTGCCGAATATCAATAGAGGAACTTGAGAAAAGCCTTTGCGCTGACGCCGCGGAGAATGGCAAAGCGGGGGATCGTATAAGCATCCTCCCCTTTTTTGCCCGTATATCGGCCGCCCTCCATGGAATAGCCGAAATCATAAAGCTCCCGCGCGATCTCAAGCACCGTATCGTTATAATCTCCCGTTGGGTAGGCGATAGTCCTGACCCTCTCGCCCGTTATCCTCTCTATGACGCTGTTTGACGCGCTCATCTCATAGCGCACCCCATCTGCATCAAGCCTTGAAAGATAGGGATGATACACCGTATGAGAGCCGAACTGCACAAGGCCGCTCTCCGCCATCTCCTTTACCTGCCAGGTCTTGAGGTAATTCTCCTTATCAAGCTTATCCGTTATGAGATACACCGTTGCCTTTGCATTGTACTTTTTCAGAATGGGGAACAGATAGGTATAGTTATCCTCATACCCGTCGTCAAAGGTGAGGATGACGGCCTTCTCCTCCCTCGGGCCGAACTCATCTGCAAAAAGCGTTTCATACCCCATGGAAAGAGCCGCCTTTATCTGCGCTTCAAGCTCGGAGGGGCGAACGAATAGTATCTCGTTTGGAGTGAAGGGAGTATCGTTCACCGCGTGGTACATAAACACCGTTGGATAATACAGGGGCGTTTCTGCCGTAGTCTCCTCCTCAGTCTCAGCCTCCGTCACAGCCTCGGTCTCCGCAACGGTCTCGGGGACGGGATCGGGGTCGCCGAGGATCAGATAAGAGCTTCTGTCAGTTTCCCATTCGAAGATGGGCATCCATCGCTCCTGAGTTTCCTCTGCGGTGTCGTCAGTCTCGGGAGGCTCCGTTTCAAAAACGGTCTCGGAAGAGAGGATCGTTTCCAAAGCGGTCGTATCAGTATCCCCCGTCGCTTCCCTCTTGCCCGCGCAGGAAAAGAGAGAAAGAAGCAAAAATACAAAAAGCGCTGTTGCAACAGCCCGTTTCATACGATCCCCCCTTTCCTTTGTTAATAATATTCTACAATATGCGCCGCCTTTTGTCAATCACTGTATATTGTAACAAAAAAACGGCCTTGTTATTTTCAAAACGCATTGACTTATTTTTCAAATTCTGTATAATTGAATTAGAAAAACTGTTCGAAAGGTTGGTTTTAATATGACAGTATATGAGATCCTTGAGGATATCAAAAGCCCGAGAAAAAAGAAAGTCGTTCTCGATACGGACACTTACAATGAGATAGACGATCAGTATGCTCTCTCCTACTGCTATCTTGCAGACATTATTGATCTTGTGGCAGTTCACGCAGCCCCCTTCCACAACCACAGAAGCGAAAGCTTTGAGGACGGAATGATAAAGAGCTATAACGAGATCAAGAGAGTTCTCAATCTTCTCGACCCCGCCTACACCGTTCCCGTTCTTGAGGGAAGCCGCACCACCATCGAGGTATCCGGCGACATCGTTGACAGCCCTGCCGCAAGAAATCTTATCGACATCGTTAAGAGCTCCGACGAGATCGTTTACGTTCTCGCCATCGGCGCTATCACAAACGTTACAAGCGCTGTTCTGATGGACCCCTCCATCAAGGACAATATGTGCGTTATCTGGCTCGGCGGAAACCAGCTTGACTCCAATAACCTTGGCGAATTCAACCTCGTTCAGGACTTCACCGCAGGTCAGATGCTTCTCAACTGCGGAGTTCCCCTCCTCCTCTGCCCCGCTTGGTGCGTTACCAGCGTTCTCACAGCGAACCACGCCCTCATCGAAGAGCTTAAGGGACACAACAGCGTTTGTGATTATCTTTTCCAGATCACCGAGGAGTGCTACGTTGAGGCAGGCAGCCGCCCCGATTGGATCCGCACCATCTGGGATATTGCAGCCCCCGCGATCCTCGACCGCCCCGAGTGCGCCGAGATCGAGGTCGTTCCCACCCCCATCTTCACAGATCAGAGAGTTTACGCCTTTGACTCCACTCGCCACAAGATGCTTTACCTCAAGTCTCTCAACCGCGAGATCGTTTACGAAGGCACCTGGAACGCCCTCTTCTCTCACAAGGACTGACTGATCTAAAACCTAACGAAAAGGGCCTTTGGGCCCTTTTTGATTATAATGGAGATTATTATGACAAGAGAAGAAATGCTTGCCGACATCAGAAGCGGCAGAAGAAAAAAGCTTATTCTTGATACGGACACCTATAACGAGATAGACGATCAGTTCGCCCTGACCTGGTGCTATCTTTCCGAAAATATAGACCTTATAGCGGTCAACGCAGCACCCTTCAATAACCCCCACAGATGCTCGGGCTATGAGGACGGAATGCTGAAAAGCTATGCCGAGATCAAAAAGGTGCTCTCCCTTATCGACCCCGATTACAAGACCCCCGTTTTTGAGGGCAGCCGCACTACCATAACGGAGCTTGGAGGCGCGCCCGTCGACAGCCCCGCGGCGAGAAACATCATCAAAACAGTGAAGGAGTCTGACGAGCCCGTATACGTGGCAGGCATCGGCGCTATCACCAACGTTGTCTCCGCCCTGCTCCTCGACCCCTCCATCAAGGACAATATGTGCGTTATCTGGCAGGGCACAAACGAGTTTTATAATACCGCCAACCCCTGCGACTTCAATCTCTCCCAGGACTATATGGCAGGCCAGCACCTTCTCAATATTGACGTGCCCCTCCTTATCAGCCCCTCCTGGTGCGTGACCCACGTTATTGAGGGAAAATACGAGGATTTCTGTATTCTTAAAGGACATAACGACATCTGCGATTATCTCTTTGAGCTTATCGACTGGTCCTACAACCTCTATAATCAGGCGGAGGACTGGGTGCACGTGGTCTGGGATTTCGGCCCTCCCGCGATCCTTTCCTGCCCCGAATGCGCCACTATTGAGACGATCCCCGCCCCCGTTTTTGCCGACGGCAGCTACTACGCTCAGGACTCCACCAGAAGAAAGATACTCTACCTCAAGGCCATCGACCCGAAGATCGTATTTGACAACGCGTGGAAAGCGTTTTTCTCCATTGATAAAAAATAAATATACACAAAAAACCTCTTTGCTCCATATAGAGCAAAGAGGTTTTTTATTTATAACGAGGCTTTTATTTAGTACAGGTGACTATAAATCCGTCTACGTTATTGCCGGAAACAGTATACGCGCAATCCTTGGGGACGGGGAGTTGAGTGTTCTCCTCCTCGGCCGCGGCAACGTAATATATCATGGTGCCGCCGTTCTCAAAGAATTCCTCAGCCTTCATATCAAAGGCTCCCGTCTCCTCGGAATATCCGAGGCAGATGCCGTCAAAGCTATAGGTCTTTACGTGCTCCGTATACTCCTCAAGGCAGAGATTCAGATCCTCCATTATCTGCGCGTGAGGCACGCCCACGTAGCGATAATGCCACGACTCGTGGTTTATTCCCGTCAGGTGGACCTTATCCTTGGGATAGCGAAGGATGAAGCCGTACTCCTGACATTTATCGCGAAACCACGCGCAATCCTCGTCGCTCTCAACGTAGGAGATGGTGCCGCCGCGGTTTACGTTAAGGTCTATTCCGAGGCCCGTATGGTGCTCGCTCTGACCGGGGACCGCCACGTACTGCGCCGCATAATCCGCGCCGTAGTCCTTCTCATACTGAGCGTACAGGGTCTCCTGCGCCTCGCGGCTTCTGTATGCGCTGTTTATCTGCAGATACTTAAAGCCCGTTTCCTCATAATAATCCTCGGTGAGGGTATTGAAAACGTCTATCACCGTTTTTGACACCTCAACGGAGGTGGAATAGGAGGAGACGCCGTAATACTCGTTCTTACAGTCCTTTATTTTGATGATATCCTCCTCCATCTCCCGAGGAAAAAGATATTCATTATAGGAATTGACGAGAATGAGGCTGCCCTTATGTATATCCTCTCGGTCCACGCTGAGAGTGAAATATGGGAGGCTGTCCTCCGTTGTCACAAACTCAGTCGTATCTACGGTCAGCTTATCCTTTGCAGGGTCCCTGCCCTCCGACCTTGTGAGGCCGCTTATGAGAAGAAAAGCGCAAAGGCCGATTATGAGGCAGAAAACCGCAACGGCAATGACCACCGCTCCGTTTATCTTCGGACGCTGACGGCGCCTTCTGTTATAGGAGAAGCGGCTGACGGGCCTTCTGTGCTTTTCGTGGCCCGCCTCCTCGGGAGTATATCTCCTCTTTACCTGAGGCTCTCCAAGAGGGCTATACCCGTTCTCCTGCCTTCTCGGGTCTTTATTATAATTCATAAATTATCCTTTATTAGTGCTATTAATGCAAAGGACTTTTTTGTAAAAAAGTCCTCTGCACTCCCAAAAAACCTTTAAAAATTGGTATAAATAAAGTTTGCAGGCAAAAGGACACAGTACGAAGTACTGCGGCGCTCAGCGCCTCCTCTGCAAGAAAATACTTAAAAAATGAGCTCGTTCATTTTTTAAGTATTTTCTTTAGCAGAGCCTTTTGCCTTTGGAGTTCTTCGTTTGTTTGAAGTTTTTTGCGGAGCTTTTTTTCAAAAAAGCGACCATATCTCCTTTACAGATCAAAAAAACAAGGGCTGTCAAAAGACAGCCCTTAAATTATTAGTTTTCAGCTGTAAGAGCGTCTTTTCTGGAGAGGTTCATTCTGCCGCGCTCGTCAACACCGAGGAACTTGATCTTCATGGTGTCGCCAACATTGCAAACGTCCTCAACCTTTTCAGTTCTCTTTGTATCGAGCTTAGAGATATGAACGAGGCCCTCCTTGCCGGGTGCAAACTCAACGAATGCGCCGATGGGGATGATCCTTGTTACAACGCCCTCGTAGATCGCGCCTACCTCAGGCTCGAATACGATACCGTCGATGATCTTCTTTGCAGCAGCGATAGCGTTCTTATCAACTGCGGAGATGAATACGCTTCCGTCATCCTCGATATCGATCTTAGCTCCGGTATCAGCTGTGATCTTCTGGATGACCTTACCGCCGGAACCGATAACCTCACGGATCTTATCGGTGGGGATCTTCATGGAGATCATCTTGGGAGCGAACTCGCTTACCTCCTCGCGGGGAGCGGGGATAGCCTTGAGGATGACCTCATCAATGATATAGTCACGGCCCTTATGAGTTACCTCAAGAGCCTCTGCAATGATCTCGGGGGTAAGTCCGTCGATCTTAAGGTCCATCTGAATGGATGTGATACCCTTATGTGTACCTGCTACCTTGAAGTCCATATCGCCGTAGAAGTCCTCAAGACCCTGAATGTCGATCATGGTCATGAAGTCATCGGAGTCCTCTGCTGTGATAAGACCGCAGGAGATACCTGCAACGGGAGCCTTGATGGGAACACCTGCATCCATAAGCGCGAGAGTAGAGCCGCAAACGGAGCCCTGAGAAGTGGAGCCGTTGGAGGAAACTACTTCAGAAACGAGACGGATAGCGTAGGGGAACTCCTCAACGGAGGGGAGAACGGGAACAAGAGAACGCTCTGCAAGCGCGCCGTGGCCGATCTCGCGGCGTCCGGGGCTGCGGGAAGCCTTTGCCTCGCCTACGGAGTAGCCGGGCATATTATAATGATGGATATATCTCTTGGACTGCTCCTCCCAGATAGTGTCGAGCATCTGCTCTTCGCTGATGGGGCCGAGGGTTGCAAGAGTCATTACCTGAGTCTGACCGCGGGTGAAGAGACCGGAGCCGTGTACACGGTTGAAAAGGCCAACCTCAGCAGCGAGGGGTCTGATCTGGTCCATTCTTCTGCCGTCAACTCTCTTCTTATCAACGAGAAGCCAGTTACGAACGATCTTCTTCTGGATCTTATAGATGAGCTCGGGGTATACCACCTCAAGGTCGGGATACTTCTCAAGGAATGCCTCCATAACCTTATCCTGGATGGGCTCCATTCTCTCATCGCGAACGTTCTTATCGTCTGTATCGAGAGCTGCCTTAACGTCCTCTTCAACGTATGCGAAGATCTCGTCGAACATATCGTGGTCAAGCTCGCCGGACTCGTATGTGAACTTAGGCTTGCCAACCTCGGAAACGATATTTCTGATGAACACGAGAAGCTGCTTGATAACTGCATGAGCCATCATGATAGCCTTGAACATATCCTCATCGGAAACTTCCTTTGCGCCTGCCTCGATCATAACGACCTTCTCCTGGCTTGCTGCAACGGTAAGCTCGAGAACGCTGTCCTCACGCTGCTTCTGAGTGGGGTTTACCATAAGCTTTCCGTCCTCGGTCATACCCATGAATACGCCGCCGATAGGGCCGTTCCAGGGAATATCGGAGATGGAAAGAGCGATGGATGCGCCGATCATAGCTGTGATCTCGGGAGAGCAGTTATAATCAACGGAAAGAACTGTGAGAGAAACGTTAACGTCGTTTCTGAGATCCTTGGGGAAGAGGGGGCGGAGGGGTCTGTCGATAACGCGGCTTGTGAGGATAGCCTTCTCACCGGGGCGGCCCTCACGCTTGAGATATCCGCCGGGGATGCGGCCTACTGCATACATTCTCTCCTCGAAATCTACGGAGAGGGGAAGGAAATCGATGCCCTCACGGGGACGAGCGCTTGCTGTTGCGCAAGCGAGAACTGCGGTTTCGCCGTAGCGAACGATACAAGAGCCGTTTGCAAGACCTGCAACCTTGCCTACCTCAACTACGAGGGGTCTGCCTGCCAGCTCATAGGTAAATGTCTTATAATTCTCAAACATTTTTGCTTTCTCCTTGATTTTATATAGATGAAGCCTTCCGACGGTTTAGCACTTAAATACGTTACCTTCAAGGGGAAAGTAAAATATTTAACTGCTAATCCCCGGAGGCGTCTTTACAAAAATAGAGGCTTCGGCAGGAACAAAAAGCCCTGCCGAACCCGACTTAGCCTTTTTGGGCTCTCGGCTAAAAGTGGAATTACTTTCTGAGGCCGAGTCTTTCAACGATTGAACGGTAGCGCTCAATGTCAACCTTCTGAAGGTATGCGAGAAGGTTACGGCGATGACCAACCATCTTGAGAAGGCCGCGGCCGGAGTGGTGGTCCTTCTTGTTAGCCTTCATGTGCTCTGTGAGAGTCTTGATTCTGTAAGTGAGGATCGCGATCTGAACCTCGGGAGAACCTGTGTCGCCCTCATGAGTCTTGTACTCTTCAATGATTCTGGTCTTTTCTTCCTTTGTGATCATGGTATTCACCTCATAAAAAATTTTATTTGCACTCGGTCGTCTCAGGCGAGGCGGGTGAATCATTCCTCTGAAAGGAACAGTTTCCTGCGTCCGGGACGCCGATATTGCCTTGCAATTATATCACAAGAAAACGGGTTTGTAAAGGGCTTTTTTCACTTTTTTCCTTTTTCTTTTCTCTTTTTTATATATACGGGCAGGACCCGTATGGCAGATACTCCTCCCGCCGCCACCAGCATCACTCCGAAGGCCACCCTGAGAAGGCGGGGATCGCTGCCCTGTGCCGCCATGCTGCCGAGAAGAGCCGCAGGCAGTCCGAAAAGAGCAAGAAGGAGAGCAGCCTTATAATCTATCCTTCTTTTTGCCCCGTGAACAAAAAGGGCCGCAACGGACGCGAATATGAAAAAATAGAGATTGAGCCCTTGGGCGCTTATCTGCCCGACCCCGCGCAAAAGGGTCAGATAAATAACGAGCAGGCCTCCGCCGCCGATGCCCATTCCCGAAAGGGCGCCCATTAAAAATGCGGCAATAATATCAATAAATATCAAAGTGTACCTCGTTTGTTTTGTCGGGACTGTCGCATCTTTTGACAGCCCTTTTGACGTGTTTTCTTCAAATTACGGTTTATGGGGGAGATAGGAATTGCAAAAGTCCCTTGATATGTCATCCTGAGCGGAGAAAACATCATAGTATGATGTTTTCGGAGTCGAACCCGACCTTAGGGAGGGCGCGAAGCGGGATCTACGAAATTTGATAGAGATTATCGATGAGTGTTCGTAGATCCTGCCCTGCGGGCACCATCCTAAGGGATGGTTCGACTTCGCAAACGCCGCCCTGTGGCGTGTGCTCCGCTCAGGATGACAGATAGCCGGTTTCGCATACCTCCGTCAAGCCGTAATTTGAATAACAACGGCTGTCTCTGTATGAGACAGCCGTTTCATGATCATTACTTTTTTATTATTTCCAAAGGAATTTTCGTTATACTCTCAGCTGATGGTATTTTCTGCGTTTCTTCGCATCTCACAGACCATCAGAGAAAGAAGCTGATGGCGGGGGCTTGAAAGCTCGGGATCGGCTGCGAGAACGCGGCTTGCCGCGCTGACGGCACCCGTTACGATGCTATCCCCCTCAAGTGACGAGGAAAAGGGCATCTCCACTCCTCCGTGCTGACGGAACTCTCCGTCGCGGGAGAAGAAATCGCCGGGGCCTCGCATCTTTAAGTCCTCCTCCGCTACCTTGAAGCCATCGCCCGTTTTGCACATTATCTCAAGGCGGCGCGCCGAGGTCTCGCTCTTTGAATCGGAAACGAGAATGCAATAGGACTTCGCCCTTCCTCTGCCTACTCTGCCGCGAAGCTGATGGAGCTGAGAAAGGCCGAAGCGCTCCGCATTCTCAACCACCATAAGGGTGGCCTCGGGAACGTTTACGCCTACCTCTATGACCGTTGTTGAGACCAGCACGTCAAGCTCGCCTCTGACGAAGCTATCCATCACCTTATCCTTCTCCTGAGTTTTCAGCTTTCCGTGGATAAACCCTATCCTAAGGTCGGGCAGGAGCGCCGTCAGCTCATTTGCATACTGAACTGCGGCCTTCAGGGGTGGCTCGCCCTCATTCCTATCGGGAATGAGGAGGATATTTGCCATCTCCTCGCTATCCTCCTCCCTTTTCGCCGCCTCCTCAATGGCGGGGCAGACGATATAGGTGCGATGGCCCTCGTCCCTCTGCTTTCTGATAAAGCCGAGAAGACGGGCGCGATAGCTCTCGTCCACCCGAAACGTGCCAACCCTTTGCCTGCCGGGGGGCATCTCGTCAAGACGGGAGACGTCAAGGTCGCCGTAGATAACGAGGGAGAGAGTTCGCGGGATGGGAGTTGCGCTCATAACGAGGGAATGAGCTCCCTTTGATTTATTCTTGAGCGCGGCGCGCTGATTTACGCCGAAGCGATGCTGCTCATCAGTTATGACAAGGCCGAGCCTGTAAAAATCCACTCCCTCGGAAAGGAGCGCGTGGGTTCCGACGACGATCCTCGGCCCATCGGGGGACACGAGAGAGGCCTTGACCCTTTTCTTCTCAGCGGCGGTCATTGAGCCGCAAAGGAGCGCCGTTTCCATACCGAGGGATGAAAACAGCTCCGAAAGGTCCTGATAATGCTGCTTTGCAAGTATTTCCGTGGGCGCCATGAGAGCGCACTGATATCCGTTCTTTGCCGCCATATAGGCCGCCGCCGCGGCTACCGCGGTCTTACCGCTGCCAACGTCTCCGCAAAGGATGCGGCACATGGGCACCGTTTTTGAAACGTCTGCCGATATCTCCGAAACGGCCCTATTCTGGGCCCCCGTCAGCTCAAAGGGCATGGCCGCGAGAAGGGACGAAATGTCCCTATCCTCAAAGACGGGCGCTCCCTCGGCCTCCCGCTCCTTTCGCTGAGAGCCCATTGCAAGGGAGAGCATAAATATCTCGTCAAAGGCAAGGCGCCGCCTTGCCGTTTCAAGGGCATCCGTGCTCTGAGGGAGATGAACGTTTCTGAGAGCATATGCAAGGGTGCAAAGCTCGTTTTCTTCAAGTATCTCCTGCGGGAGATGATCCCGAAGGCAGGTCGCCGCGATCTTCAACGCCTCTCTCACAAGGCTCTGCATAAGCTTTTGGCCGATGCCCTGAGAAAGAGGATAAACGGGAACGATGGGAGGGAGAGGCTTATCCTCAAAATATATCTCGTGGACGGGGCTTGCAAGCTGCACCCTGCCCGCAGAAAGGGAGGGTCGGCCGAAAAAGCGGAATACTCCCCCAACGTGGAACACGTCCTTCAAAAAGGGCTGATTGAAATAGGTTATCTCAAGAACGCCGCTCTCGTCAAAGGCCTTGAACTTTAAAAGGGTCATTCTGTTTTTCACCATTGCCACCTTCGGCTCGCTTGCCACCGTCAGAATAAAGGCGGACGGGGGCACGGACTCCTCCGTTCTGCAAAGGAGCGCCGCATCTGCAACGGTTATGATATCCCCTCTGTTCTGATATGCGCGGGGATAGTGATGAACGAGATCGCCCACCGTATATATCCCTGCCCTTGCAAGAGACTGAGCCTTCTGAGCGCCAACGCCCCTCAGCGCCGTTACGGGAGACGCAAGAGTTAAGGTCTTTTCCATATCTATCCCCTCCTTCCTTTTTTATTATTTTACCACCGAACGAACATAAGTTCAATGAGTTTTTTCAAAATCCGTTTTACCAATTGTAAATATTCAATATCCATGTTGAAAAATGATGATTTAGATGTTATAATGTTAGAACAGTTAATTTGAAAGGCCGATTTTTATGAAAAAGATAATTGCCCTTATTATGGGTATCATTCTTGCGCTTTCCCTTATATCCTGCTCGGGCGACGGTGACGTTGAGATCGTTGGCGGAGAGACCTCCCCCTACAACGGCGACGATATCGCAATCAAGAGCGAGAACTTCAGCTTTACCCGCGCAGAGGTATCCTATATCTTCTATCAGAACTACAACGATTTCAGATATGAAAATCAGGACAGCATCGATATGTACAATATCGACACCTCCGCATCCCTCAAGGATCAGGTATACTACGACGACGTTACCTGGTTTGACTACATCGCAGAGCTCTCCACCGATTATATGAGGACCATCCTCACCCTTCTTGAGGCGGCAAAGGAAGCGGGAATGGAGCTTACCGAAGAAGATATTAAGGCCGTTGAGGACAGCGTTAAGTCCTACAAGGATTACGCAAAGAACTACGACTATACCGAGGCCGAGTTCTTCTCCTACCTTTTCAACAGCGACGTTACAAGCGACGTGCTCCGCTCCTATATGGAGAAGGAGGCTCTCGCATTCAAGTATTACGACAGCATCATCAAGAGCTACGATTTCTCCGACGATGATCTTGCAGCTCACGTTGAGGAGTATCCCCAGTATTTCTACTGCACGGACTACATAAAGTTCACCTTCAGCGAGGATGACAACGCGGATGCGAAGAATATTGCCGCCAAGGCTGCAGAGATAAAGGATGCCGAAAGCTTTGAGGACTTTATCGTAAAGTATCTCACCGAAACGAAGAACATCTCCGAAAGCGAAGTAGACACCGAGGAATACTACAGCTACTACGCATACAGCGACGAATACAGCGATTTTTCCAAATGGGCCTACTCGGGAGAGGCAAAGGACTCAGACACCTACGTTGACGCAAATGAGGTCAACGGTAAGTATACCGTATATTTCCTCATTAAAGCTCCCTATCTTCAGGACTACGTTACTAAGGATATCCGCTACATCGTTACAAAGGTCGAAACTCATCTGACGGCAGACAGAGCAAAGGAGCACGCAGAAAGCCTTCTCACAAAGTGGCAGGAGGGCGAGGCTACGGAGCATTCCTTCGGCGAGCTTGCATACAACGAGAGCGAGGACACCGCAACGAACCTTCAGGGCGGCCTGCTTGAGGGCGTTTCCAAGGCCCACGAGGGTATCTCCGACGAGATGCTCAAGTGGCTCTTTGAGGAGGAAAGAACGGCGGGCGACACGGGCATCTTCAAGTATACGGGCTATTATTACACCGTTTACTTCGTTGGCGACGGCGACCTTAAATGGAAGGAAGACGCTACCGAATCTCTCACACAGAAGACCTATTCCGAGTATGAAACGTCTCTCTCAGAAAAGTATGAAACTGAGCTTCTCGACGAGGTCGTAGATTCAATAAAAGCATAAAAAAAGCCCCTTGGGGCTTTTTTTATGAGTGAAGAGAGAAGAGAGAAAAGAGAAGAGAAAATGAAGGGGCTGTCGCAAAATGCGACAGCCCCTTTTTTATTAAAAATGAGGTTTAACGATATACGGCTATA
Organism: Candidatus Avispirillum sp.; assembly: GCA_045545335.1. Lineage (GTDB taxonomy): Bacteria > Bacillota > Clostridia > Oscillospirales > CAG-272 > Avispirillum. Next base: position 27,704 of record JAZQAS010000082.1, read on the forward strand.
AGCAAGGCGTTGACCTAATCAAAGCCTTCCCCCATGATTGGGGGGAAGGTGGCTCCTTAAACTGAGGCTTGACTATTGCTTTCTATATTTCCGGCTGATGGCTTTAAACTAAGATAAACTATATGGGGGAGACGGAAGAGGGTTGCTATCCGGACAAGAACTGTCTTTCAAATCAAGTTGGGCAGTACTTGATTAACAGTTTATGGTTATTCTCCTATGCCTTGCATACAGAAATTTTTAGCATCGGTTCGCGCCCAGGTAGCAACCCTCTTCCGTCACCGTCTGTGAAGACAACAATAGTTTCACGTTTATCTCTGAGAATATCGTTTGCTCTAAGTCGTATGCAACTGCATCGGTGACACCTTCCCCCCAATCATGGGGGAAGGCTCAAGCCAAGTCCTTCGCTCATCCTGTAGCCTTATTACTTTACTCTGCTTTTGCTTGCAGAGAGTTACAGGCAGTTGATATGATATCCTGAACCTTGGCGGCCTCCTCAATATTTTCAAGTGAAAATCTGCCGACCTCCTGAGGTATGGTAACTCTATTTCTGTTATTATAATAGCCTATTCTGCCGAAGCTTATGGTACCGTATCCGTTTTTATAGAGCTTGGCATCCATTGCCGGCATATTACTCAAAGACAGGGTATCTATCTTCCCCATCCTTTTTCTTATGATCTTTCTGTTTGTAATGACGTAATATGATTTGCTCCTTATGAACCACACGCGTATAAATCTGCCGATCAGTATATAGAATGCGATGAGAACGTAAAGCACAATGATAATACGCTCAGAAACAGAATCATCAGCCCGAAGCATATTAACGTAAACGTTGCAGATGAGTCCTACAAACAGAACTATTGAGATCGGTATTATATAAAGGTCAGAAAGCTCAAATATTTTTCCCTTTCCGGGCTTGCCCTTCCAAAGAATATACTCATCCGCCACCATATATCTCTTTGCAAAATCAAATTCCGTTCCTTCGTAATCTCTCATTTCACTGACCTCAATCCCTTGGGATAATGATTTTTCACCTTACCGTCGACGATCTTGCCGCCGCCTGCGGGGCATCCGTCGATAAGAACGGCGCACCAGCCGTTCTTTTCATTCGTATCTATGACCTCGCCTGCAAGATACGCCACGGCCTTTGCCGAACGCGAGGAGAGCTCTATCCTTCTCTTAAAGCTTTTGCCGAGGGCTGAGAAAAGATGATGATGGGGCTCAAGGCGGCTCTTTGCGATACTGCCTACGGCAACGCCGCAGACCATTGCCGCTTTATGGGAAAACAGATCGTCGCTCATCATGACCGTATCTCCGAGAAGGGAGAAGCTATGGTCTGCAAACGATAGCTCAAGATTTTCCGAAAAGAATTTTTCAAGTATTGCAAGGTCGCTCTTTGAAAGAGTGGGGGCAGGGGTCTTTTCCCTTGCCTTTTTCTTTTGCCTCGGGATATAGCCCTCGCTCTCGGCACTCCTTTGCATAAGGCAAAGAAACTGACCCTCGCCGGGATATATATGGGGATAAAATCTGCGGCAATGGGTCATATCGTTTACAGCTCCCTCAAAATTGATACCCTCTGCGGTGACGGCTCTTACGCTCTCGCTTACGGGAACTATGGAAAAATCGGGGTTTCTTTTGAGAAAAGCATCCACCGTCATCTCGTTTTCCTCAAGGGAGAAGGTGCAGGTGGAGTAGAGCAGATATCCGCCGGGGGCGGTGCACCTCTTGGCGTTTTCAAGTATCTCCGCCTGTCGGCGGGCGCACATAAGAACGTTCTCCTCGCTCCATTCCAGAACGGCCTCCTCGTATTTTCGCATCATACCCTCTCCCGAGCAGGGAGCGTCTACGCAAACGAAATCGAAAACGGAGCCGAAGGAGGAGGCGATATCCTCGCTGTCAGTGCTTGTGAGAGTTGCGCGGGCAACGCCCATCCTCTCAAGATTTGAGCGGAGGACCCTCGCGCGGGAGCGGTCTATCTCGTTTGAAAGGAGAGCGCCCTCGGGGGCGAGAGAAGCAAGAAAGGTCGATTTTCCGCCGGGGGCGGCGCAAAGGTCAAGCACCTTCATATCGGCCCTTACAAGATGGGCCACCGCCGCAATGCTGCACATGGCTCCGGGGTCCTGAGCATAGAACGCGCCTGCATGATGGAGGGGATGGCCGCCAACCTTTTCTTCTTTAAAGATAAAGCCGTTTTCCGAGAAAGGAAGAGGAGAGAGGCTGAGCCCTGCATTGGAAAGAAAGGTCTCGCGGTCTGCCTTCAGAGTGTTCACTCTCAAGGCTCTGACGGCGCTCTCATTTTCAAATGCCTCTGAAAAGGCGGGATAATCATCCTTTAATATATCCTTCATTCTTTCCTTAAATCTTTCGGGAAGAGCCATATTTTTCTCCTTTCTCGTTTTTGGGGGAGCATTTATAAACGACTGATTTTCAAATTTTGGCTTGAGGGGAGGGGGATGAAAGAGCGCATTTGTATGGGACAGATATCCTCCCCTACATTAGTGCATCTGACCGTCAAACCCCAATTTAAGCTCAACATACCAAATAGGGCTGTCCTTGCGAGTGCGACAGCCCTTTGGATCTTTTAATCAACGAAATCGAATTCGATATCAAACATACGGACGGTATCGTCCTCAACGCAGCCTGCGGCGCGGAGCTTTTCGATGATGCCGCCGTCATTAAGAGATTTCTGGAAATACATGAGAGATTCGCGATCGTCAAAATTGATCCTTCCGCAAAGCTTTTCAAGCCACTTGCCCGTGCAAACGTATACGCCTGCAGAGTCTCTCTCGATGACCGTATCCTCGGGGCGGGCCTCCTCAAAGGTATCCGTATCCTCCTCGGTGATCTCGCTTTCGTAAACGGTGATGGGAGGAAGCTCAAGAAGCATTCTCTCTATCTCGCGCAGAAGCTCGGGAATACCCTCTCTCGTTGCGGTGGATATGGGGAATACCTTATAGCCGAGAGCCTCGGCAAGAGTTTTGAGAGACTTGAGATTCTCATCGTCCTCCAAAATAAGATCGCACTTATTTGCCGCAATGATGCGGGGACGGTCTGCAAGCTCCTGAGAGAACTCCTCAAGCTCCTGAGAGATGGTATCAAAATCGTCTGCAGGGAGTCTGCCCTCGATACCCGAGATATCAACCACCTGCAAAAGAAGTCTGCAGCGCTCGATATGACGGAGGAAATCGTGGCCGAGGCCTGCGCCCTCAGCGGCGCCCTCGATAAGGCCGGGGATATCCGCCATTACAAATCCGCGGTCGCCTCCCGTATTTACAACGCCGAGGGATGGCTCAAGAGTTGTGAAATGATAATCGGCAACCTTGGGGCGAGCCTGAGACACCGCCGCAAGGAGAGAGCTCTTGCCCGCAGAGGGAAGGCCGACGAGGCCAACGTCTGCGATCATCTTAAGCTCAAGAATGATCTCCTTTTCCTCGCCGGGGAGGCCGTTCTTTGCAAAACGGGGGATCTGACGGGTGGGGGTTGCAAAATGCTTATTGCCCCAGCCGCCGCGGCCGCCCTTGCATACGACGAAGGGCTCTCCGTCTGACATATCCTTGATGATCTTTTCGTTCTCGGCATTGCGGATGATCGTTCCGCGGGGGACCTTGATGATAACGTCCTGACCGTTCTTTCCGTGGCGCTTTGCGCCCTCGCCGTTGCCGCCGGGCTCGGCGATGAACTTGCGCTTATATCTGAAGGAGAGGAGGGTATTGAAGCCGTCGTCTACCTGAAAAATGACGTTTCCGCCGTTTCCGCCGTCGCCGCCGTCGGGGCCGCCCTTTGCAACGTACTTCTCACGTCTGAAGGAGACGGCGCCGTTTCCGCCTGCTCCTGCCTTAACGTAAATCTGTATCTTATCTATAAACAAAGCGTTATTCCTTTCTTATCTCGCGCCGTATACTTCCTTATAATGCTCGATAGCATCGGCGATGATCTTTCTTGCCTCAGCGGGGCCTGCCAGCTCGTCCACTACGGTGTCCTTATCCTCAAGCTGCTTATAGACGGAGAAAAAGTGCTTCATCTCGTCAAACTTATGCTGAGGTATCTCATAAACAGACTTGAACTTATTGTAGTTGGGCGCTGAGAAGGGGATAGCGATTATCTTTTCGTCCATATGTCCGCCATCCATCATTTTAATAACGCCGATGGGATAGCAATCAACGATGGTCATGGGGAGGATGGACTCGGAGCAGATGACGAGAACGTCAAGGGGGTCAAAGTCATCTGCGTAGGTGCGGGGGATAAAGCCGTAATTTGCAGGATAGTGGGTGGAGGTATAGAGGATACGGTCAAGGCGGAGCATGCCCGTTTCCTTATCAAGCTCATATTTATTCTTACTGCCGCGGGATATCTCTATAACTGCAGAGAAGCTGTCGGGAGTGACCCTTCCTTCGGGCATATCGTGCCATATATTCATCATAGTCCCTCACTTTCAAAGCATTTCGCGGGCAACGCGGCCGAGTATCTCGCAGCCGCGGACTATCTCCTCATCGGAGGGAGTGGAATAGTTTATGCGGAAGGCGCTGATGGTTCCCGCCTCATCGCAAAGGAATGCATTTCCGGGAACTACGGCCACCTTATTCTCAAGGGCCTTCTTTACGAAATCGGCCATCTTTATGCTCTCGGGAAGAGTTACCCAGATAAAGAGGCCGCCCTCGGGACGGGTGTATTTGATGCACTGTGGCATACAGCGGTCAAGGGTAGAGAGCATAAGGTTGCATTTCTCGCCGTAGAGCTTTCTGATGCCTGCGATATGGCCGTCAAGGTCGCATTCCGTCATAAAGCGGTGGCAGAGCATCTGGAAGAAGATATTGGTATGGACGTCCTCGCCCTGCTTTGCAACCACCATCTTCTGGAGAATTGCCTCGGGGCCGCAAACGAAGCCGACGCGCATACCTGCGGAGAGTATCTTTGAGAAGGAGGAGCAATAGATAACTATGCCCTCAGTATCCATACTCTTGATGGTGGGGATATCCTCGCCTGCGAAGCGAAGCTCGCCATAGGGGTTATCCTCAACGATGATAACGGAGTGCTTTACGCAGACCTCGTAGATAGCCCTTCTCTTTTCAAGGCTCGTTGTGATGCCTGCGGGGTTCTGGAAGGTGGGGATGAGATACACCATCTTCACTCTTTCCGTACTTGAAAGCACGCGGTCAAGCTCCTCGGGGTCGATGCCGTCATCGCCGAGGGGGATTCCCACGGTCTTAGCGCCGCAGGAGCGGAAGGAGTTGAGAGAGCCGATGAAGGAGGGGTCCTCGCAAATAACAACGTCGCCCTCATTGCAAAGAGCCTTGCAGGCAAGCTCCATTCCCTGCTGTCCGCCTGAGGTGATGATAGTCATATCGCCATCGCGGCCGATATTGAACTTTTCCTTTATTCTTTCGCTGACAGCGCTTCTGAGAGGGGGATATCCCTCCGTTACGCTGTACTGAAGTGCGGCAGTTGAAGAGTTTTCAAAAATATCTGCGGCGATATTCTTCAGCTCGTCCACGGGGAAGGAAAGAGGAGAGGGATTTCCCGCGGCAAAGCTTATCATCTCGGGGTCGCCCATGCTCTTGAATATCTCACGTATAGCAGAAGGCTTCAGCGCCTTCATTTTATCAGAAAAATAGTATTCCATATATATGCTCCTTAGGGGTAATTTACTATAATAGAATATTATACAGCATTTTCTCCCCGTTTTCAATAGAGATACGGAGTTTTTTCCTTCGCGTGAGAATGAACGGTATACAAAAAATTCACGCAAGCCCGTAGGGGAGTGCCTTGTGTTTAGTCCTTCCCCCGAAGAACTGGGGGAAGGGGGACCGCTTGCGGTGGATGAGGGTTTGCTACCTGGGTGCGAACCGATGTTAAATATTTCTGTATGCGAGGCATAGGAGAATAGTTTTAAATTTATTTTTCAAATGTTGCTCAACTTAATTTGAAAGACAGTTCTTGTCCAGATAGCAAACCCTCATCCGTCTCCCCCATATAGTTTGTCTTAGCTTAAAGTCACCAGCCGGAAATATAGAAAGCAATAATCTAACCTCACTCTAAGGAGCCACCTTCCCCCAATTCTTTGGGGGAAGGACTTGTCTTGAGCCTTCCCCTCGCTTGTAGCCGTAACCTCATTTTAAAATAATAAGCAAAAAACCGACGGAGACCGTCGGTTTTCTACAATTTCTCTTCTCTTTTCTCTCTTCACTTTTCACTCGAATAAAAACCCAAAAGGTTTTTATTCGTGGGGTGATTTTGCAAGATGGGCGATATCCTTTGTGAAATTCTTGACCATGAACCACATGGACTTCTTTTCAAAATAATCGTCGCCGCCTGCCTGCTTTGCGCTCTCGGCTATAAGCTCGTCCATGGTGCCCTCATAGACCACGCTATCGCTGAGAAGCCTTTCAAGCTCCTTGATGGTCATAAATCTATCAACTCCAAGGGCATAAAGCACGAACTCTATGCAGATGAACGCATCCTTCTTACGATAGGGACGCTTGAACCAATAGGCAAGGGCGGAAAAATAATTATACTTATACTGATCCGGAGTCTGCTTGAAGCTTGCAATGCGGGCCATTACCTTTTCATACTCCTCGTCGGAAAGAGACAGCCTGCAGACCTTAACGGGTACCTTCTTCTCGCTGACGAAATACCTTGAGGGAAGCTCGATAACAAAGCCGCCCACGAAGGGAGTATTTCTATACTTTCTCGCAAAGGAATACATCTTCTCAAGATCCGGCGTTTCGGAAAGGACCACGTGGCTGAACTTATATCTCGTAAACTGCCTGATGAACGCTCCCGTCCAATAGTTGGATGAGAGAAAGGCAACGTATATATCCTTCATAGCAACTCCTTTCCGAGCATTATGCGTTATGCTCTGCGTTTTCGTCCAGGGTGACGAACTTCGTATATCGGCCGAGCCAGCCCATATTGACCGTGCCCGTTGAGCCGTGACGGTTCTTTGCGATTATTACCTCTGCGGTGGTCTGAGGATTATCCATATCCTTATTATAATACTCGTCTCTGTATAGGAACATTACGATATCCGCGTCCTGCTCGATAGCACCCGAATCTCGAAGGTCGGAAAGCATGGGGCGGTTACCCGTTCTTGACTCTGTTCCTCGGTTGAGCTGCGCGCAGCAGATAACGGGCACGTTGAACTCCTTGGCCATAAGCTTTAAGTTTCTCGATATCTCCGTTACCTCCTGAACTCGGTTATCTCTCTTCTGCTCAGACTGCATAAGACCGAGATAGTCTACCACAACGAGTCCAAGATCCTTGACTCTTCTCAGCTTTGCCATCATTGCGGCAACGGTGATGCCCGAGGTATCGTCTATAAGTATGCGGGTCTCGGAAAGCTCGCTTGATGCGTGGGCAAGCCTCTGCCACTCATCGTCGGAAAGCTCGCCCGAGCGAAGCTTCATATTATCTACAAGAGCCTCTCCCGAAAGAAGACGGGTGACCAGCTGCTCTGCAGACATCTCAAGAGAGAAGATGCAAACGGCCTTGCCCGTTCTCTTTGCCGCAGATACCGCAAGGTTCAGAGCAAAGGCAGTTTTACCCATACCGGGGCGGGCGCCTACGAGAACAAGGTCTGATTTGCCCATTCCAACGATCATTCTATCAAGGCCCGAAAAGCCCGTTTGCATACCCAGCGTTTCTTCCTTATTGGTTATGAGAAGCTGGAGATTTGCATAGACCTGCAGGAGCGCATCCTTGATCTCTACGAAATTCTTATTTTCTCTCTGCTCGGCGATGGCGTATATCTTGCTCTCCGCAAGCTCAACCAGCCTCTGCGCCTCATCCTCCTCGGCATATGCCGCAGAGGAAACGTCCTCGCAGGCCTCGATGAGTGAGCGGGTTATGGCCTTATCTCTGACGATCTCGGCATAATCCTTGATATTCGACGCCGTGGGCACGGTCTCGGCAATGAGCCTGATATACTCCTTGCCGCCCGCCTCATCATAGACACCCTGATGAACCAGCTCATCAATAAGGGTGACCACGTCTATATTCTTACTCTTGAGGTACATACCCTGCATTGCAGAATAGATGCTCTTATGCTCCTCAAGATAAAAATCCTCTGCCGTTATAAGTCCCGTGACGGTATCAAGCCCCTGAGGGTCTATGAGCACCGAGCCGAGAACGGACTGCTCCGCCTCAAGGGAAAAGGGCAGCTTTCTGTCGATATGATTATCCATCTATATCCGTTCCTTATTCGCAAACTACGAGATTGATCTTGCCGAGGATCTCGGGATAGAGCTTGACGTCAAGAGTATAGGTGCCAAAGGCCTTGATAGCTCCGTCGGAAACGATCTTTCTCTTATCTATCTCGATACCGGTCTGCTCCTTGAGAGCCTTTGCAACGTCTGCGGTGGTGATGCTGCCGTAAAGTCTGCCGTCTGCTCCCGCAGTTGCCTTGATCTTTACGCTGACGCCCTGAAGGCGCTCTGCAATATCCTTTGCCGCCGCGCGGTCCTGCTCGATCTTAAATTTCTTTGCATCCTCTTTATTCTTTGCATCTGCAAGGGCCTTCGCATCTGCCTCTATTGCCAGCTTGCGGGGGAAGAGGAAGTTTCTTGCGTATCCGTCGGATACGTTGACGATCTGATCCTTCTTGCCCTGTCCCTTAACGTCCTGTAAAAGCATTACCTTCATAATATGTTTTCCTTTCTTTTTGCCTTTTAGCCTGCTTGTGTATTTTCATTGAGATAGGCGTCTATTGCCGCCTTCAGCATTTCAACAGCCTCCGCCGTGGTGACACCCTCAAGTCGGGTGCCTGCGGAATCGAAATGTCCGCCGCCGCGAAGCTTTTCCAAAAGAAGCTGAACGTTTACCGTTCCCGTGGAGCGGGCGGAGATATGGACCTCGCCTCCGATGGGAACGATGGCAAAGGATGCCTTTACGCCCTCAACGGTGAGCAGCTTATCCGCCGCCTTTGCCGCGGGGATCTTATCCTTCACCGTGCATTCGCCCTCGGCAGTTGCTATTGCCGCTATATCTCTGTATATCTCAACGTTTGAATGGAATTTGAGCTCCCTCTGGAAATCGCAAAGCTCTGTTTTGAAGAACTCCTGAACCTCGCCCACGTCTGCTCCGATGCCTCTGAGATAGAGGGCGGCAGAGAAGGTTCTCGTTCCCGTATTCTTCTTGAACTGATTAGTATCAAGAAGGATGCCTGCCAGCATCAGGTCTGCCTCCTTGGCCTTCAGCTCATCGGAGGGGAGCACCTGCTCAAGCATCTCGCAGACCAACTCGCTGGCCGCGCTTGCCGCAGGCTCTATATATGTGATGAGGGGCTCCTTTTCAAACTCCGCAGTCTTTCTGTGATGGTCAATGATGGCCACCCTCGCGCAGTTTTCAAAGAGGCGCTTATCCTCAAACTGGAATTTATTGTTTACGTCCGAAATAATGAGAAGGGTATCGGAATTGATAAGGTCCATAGCCTCCTCTGCCGTGCAGAACACGCCCTCGTATTCCCTCTCGCCTGCAAGCCAGCCACGGCATCGGTCAAGATTTGAATCATCAAGATCGGAGACGATATTGACGGGAACGCCGCAGAACATTGCAAGGCGGGCAAGGCCGACGCAGGAGCCGAAGGCGTCGAAATCCGCATACTTATGGCCCATTATGATAACGTTTGAGGAAGAAGAGATATGAGAGATAAGCTCGTTTGCCACGACCCTCGCCCTTACCTTAGTCCTCTTCTGAGGTATCTTCGTTTTACCGCCGAAGATATCAAGAGAATTATCGCTTTTTACCACCACCTGGTCGCCGCCGCGCTGAAGGGCGGTATCAAGAGCGGACTGAGCCGCCTTCTCTCTCTCAAGGGGTGTTCCGTCGGCGGCGCTGATGCCCATTGATACCGTTATGGGAATGCTGTTTTCGCCTACGCGGATATCCCTTATCTTATCAAGGATATCAAAGCCGCTCCTGGTAAAGCTCTCAAGCCTTGAGCGCTCGAAAACGAAGATATACTTATCCTGCTGATACTCCTTGAGCACGCCCCCTGCCTCAACGGCCCAGGCGCGAAGTATCTTCTCCGTATCGCCGGAGGCGCTTCTGTAATCCTCCTGCTCATAGTTGAGAAGCTCATCAAGGTTATCAACGGTGATATAAGCAACGGCGCTCTCCTTGCCCTCGAGGATCTTCTTTTCCTCATCGTACTCGGTGACGTCGTGCATGATAAACACCTTATACACTCTGCCGTCTGCCCCCTCGGAGGTATAGGCGATGGGAGAATAGCGCCTTCCCTTTGCCTCAAGACGGATAGCATTTCCCGAATCGGGCACCGTTGCAAAAAGCTCGGAGAAGCGGGCCCGCTTCACGCTGAAAAGCTCAGCGGCAGCTTTATTGCTCCAGATTATGATATCCTCCTCCTCGGGACAGATGAAGGCGGGATGAGGCAGGTCCACAACGGCGCCTGCAAGCACGTTCACCGTTTCGGGGATGGGATTTCTCTTCTTTGTTCTAAGGGCGCTCTTTCTGATGAACAGAAAGGCAAAGACCCCTGCAATATATATTGCGGCTGAAAATGCGGCGGTGAATGCGGGATGCACCCTCGTATACGCAAACAACACCGCGTTTACGATAAGAAGGGCAAGTGCCGCCACCGCTGAGAACACGGTCTCAGCCGAAACGAAAAAGCTTGACTGCTTATTCTTCATAAGCTATCTCCTTTCAGGATAGGAGTTTTATTGATCGCCGCCGTTTTCCTCGCGGCGTTTCTTCAGATACTCAAACACAGCCCTCCATATGACCGCGCCGCATCCGATGACCGCAAGAAGGGGAAAGACGGAGAAGGGGGACATAAAGAGAGTGAGGGCGCAGGCAACGATGAATATGATCTTCGTGCTTTTGGGGATGATGCCCTTTTTGAAAAAGCCGAGCCTGCCAAAGAGGGTGCCGGCGCCGGCGATGACCGCGGCGGGCATAATGATATATGCAAGATTGAGGGCCGCATAGGAGGGCACCGTTCCCGAGGGGGCAAAGGCCGCCACCATATAGGAAAGCAGGAAAAGCGCCGCCATGGGAAGAGAAAGCTCCACTCTCCATTCCCTGCCCTTAAAATACACTCCGAAGCCGAAAATGCGGCAAAGGAGACGGCAAAGCCAGAGGGCACCGAAGGCCAACGCTTCGCAGACCACAACAACAACTGCGGGCATTATCATGATGATGGCCTCTGTCATAGACTCTACCACGTCATCGGAAAGGGCGAAAAGCTCCTTATCCTTGCCTATATAGCTTATGGACCTGAAGGACTCCACTATCATTGCCTTGAACTCGCGGCCAAAGGAGAGAAAGCTCTCGGCTATTCCCTTTCCGTAAAGCTCGGTTACGGAATAGGCCATAAGCAGGGCCATTGATATGATGACCGCCACCGTCATTATCACCAGTGAAACGGAAAGGCTCTTTTTTGAGGCGATGCAATACACAAGGCAAAGGGCAAGAGGCGCGCAAAGCAAAATGAAAAGGGCCTCTTCGATGCTCCCCGAAGCGATAAAGGAAAGAAGGACGGAGACGGGAACTGCGGCATAGCACGCCCATCTCTTATCCGATAAAAAGAGAAATGCGAGGCAGACAGCCGCAAGAGAAAGACCTGAAACTCCGCCAAAGCCCAAAGCGCAAAGAACGCAAAGACCGATGCAGACCACGGACAGCGCCGCCGCCCACCCAAGGCGAAGGGATGGCCTTTTTTTCTCGGGAGAATTATTTATTTCATTCATTATATCACCGACTTTATTTTTACAGATAACTATACAAAGTATATTGTACCACCAAATGCCTCTTTTGTCAAAGATTATTTATCTTCTTTCAGTAATTTTAAAAATCCGTTGCATAAAAGGCAAAAAGGTAATATAATTGAAGGTAGAATAATATGAAATGCGAAAGGAAAGCTTTTATGACAGTAGATCTTTCCCCTATGTTCAAAGGAAAAAAGGTGATACTCCTGGGTGCGGGAGTTTCCAATATGCCTCTTGCAAAAATGCTCTCCCAAATGGGAGCGACAATTGAGGTCCGCGATAAAAAGACGAAAGAGGAATTGGGAGAGGCAGGCGAGGCTCTCTCTGCCCTCGGCGCCACTCTTACCCTTGGGGAGGACTATCTCTCCGAAATGAAGGGCGATTTCGTTTTTCGCTCTCCCGGATTTCGCCCCGATATCCCCGTTCTCCAAAAGGCGAGAGAGGACGGTATCACCGTTACGGGTGAGATGGAGCTCTTTTTGGAAAAGGCCCCCTGCCCCGTTATCGGCATTACGGGAAGCGACGGAAAAAGCACCACCACCACCCTCGTTTATGAAATCTTAAGGTCTGCCCTTGAGGGTAGCGAAAAGAAGGCCTTTCTCGGCGGAAATATCGGCGAGCCCCTTCTCAACCGCATTGCTGATATGAATGAGGACGACGTCGTTGCCGCAGAGCTCTCAAGCTTTCAGCTTATGACGGCAAGCGCCCCCGTTTGCGTTGCCGTTATCAAAAACGTTACCCCCAACCACCTGAACTGGCACACGGGAATGGAGGAATACATAGAGGCAAAGGCAAGAATACTCAAGGGCTGCCGCCGCGCTGTTCTGAACTACGGCGACGAGGTCTGCCGCGCTCTTGCTGCGGATTGCCCCTCTCCCATCATCTGGTTTTCAAAGGACCCCATACCCGAGGAGTTTTTAAAGGACTACGAGGGCGGCGTTTATATGAAGGACGGAGCGATGATGCTCTATCTCTCAAGGGAAGGACGTGAGCGAGAGCTTATGAAGCGCTCCGATATCCTCCTGCCCGGCGACCATAACGCAGAAAACTACTGCACCGCCGTTGCCGCGACCCTTGATTTTGCCACGGCCGAGGACGCGCTCAGAGTTGCCCGCACCTTTAAGGGCGTGCGCCACCGCCTTGAGCTCGTTTCGGAAAAGGATGGCGTTCGCTACTACAACAGCTCTATCGACTCCTCCCCCACGAGGACCGCGGCGGCCATCTCCGCCATCACCACCCCCATCCGCATAATCTGCGGAGGATACGATAAGAATATCCCCTTCGAGCCCCTGGCGAAAGCGCTGGTCAACTGCAAGAATATAAAGACCGTTGTGCTCACGGGAGCGACGATGGAAAAAATAAAGGCTTCTCTTCTTGAAAACGAAAAATTCCCCTCCTCCGGCATTGAGCTTATCTGCGAGAAGGATTTCAAGGCGGCAGTGCTCAAGGCGCACGAAAGCGCCCGGCGCGGCGACTGCGTTCTCCTCTCTCCCGCCTGCGCAAGCTTTGACGCCTTTAAGAACTTTGAAGAGCGGGGAGAATACTTTAAAGAGATAGTTTCAGCCCTCTGAGAAAGGAAAAGAAATGCTTAATACCCACGAGATCATAGAAAAGCTTGTGTCCGTTATGTCCGTTTCTGGACACGAGGAAAGAGGAAGGGATGCTCTGCTTGAGTTTTACCGCGAGCCCTTTGACGATTATTTCCTCCACTCCTCGGGCACACACGTGTTCATCAAAAAATGCAACAAGGAAAACGCCCCCCGCCTTATGATAGACACCCATTTCGATGAGATCGGAATGATAGTGACGGGCATTCTCGACGGAGGCTTTCTCTCCGTTGCCCCCATCGGCGGCCTTGACAGGCGAATCCTCCCTGCCGCCGAGGTGCTCATCTACGGCAAGGAGACCCTCTACGGCGTTATCGCCTCCACGCCCCCTCATCTGCAGGCGGCGGGAGACTGGAAGAAAACGAAGCCCGTTTCCGATATACGAATAGACACGGGCTACGACAAGGAGACTCTCGAAGGCCTCGTTGATATCGGCACTCCCATCGGATTTTACGAAAAGCCCGCCACCCTCGGCGAGAGGCGCATCTGCTCAAGAAGCCTTGACAACAAGGCCTGCTGCGCCGCGGCTTATCTTGCGGCGGCCTCCCTTTCCTCTGAGGAGATGGAGGCAGACCTCTACGTTACCCTCTCTGCCCGCGAGGAGGCTACCATGGCCGACGGAGCTTCCAGCTCAGCTTACGCTATCCGCCCCGACCTTGCAATCGTTTGCGACGTTACCTTCGCGACGGCCCCCGGAGTTAAGGCAGAGGAATCCGGCGCATTCGGAGGCGGCCCCGTTATCTCCCTCTCCGCAGTTACTGACAGACCTTTTACCGACAGCATCATTGATATATGCAAGAGTGGAGATATCCCCCACTCCCTCACCGTTGACGCAACGGACACGGGAACGAACGCAACCATGCTCTCCCTCGTTGCCGACGGCATCGCCACTGCCGTTGTCAGCATTCCCATAAGCTCTATGCATACCTACAACGAGGCCGTTGAGCTCGGCGACGTTGAAGCGACTGCAAAGCTTTTCGGCGAGGTTTTAAAGAGCAGCAGCGTATTTTCTGAGAAAGGAGAGCTGAGATATGTGTGAAAAGCTTTCGGGCAAGGCCCTTCTTCGCGATCTTTGCCTCACCTTCGGCCCCTCGGGCTGCGAGGACCCCGTGGCAAAAAAGATACTTGAAAATATTGAAGGCTCTTACGACTGCCTTATCCCAAACCGCACTCTCGGCGTTATCGCAAAGATCGAGGGTAACGGCCGCGGCGGCGCTCTGGGAACGAAAAGGCTGATGCTCTCCTCCCATATGGACGAGGTCGGCTTTATGATAAAAGCGATCAGCGAGGACGGCACCCTGAAGGTCGCCTCCATGTGCGGCCCCGATACGAGGATCATGGCCTCCCGCCGCGTTCTCGTTGGAAAGGCCGACAAGCAGGTCCGCGGAGTTTTCGGAGTCAAGCCCATACATCTCGTTAAAAGAGACGATATGGAAAACGCCCTCCCGGCGGAGGAGCTCTATATAGATATCGGAGCCAAAGACCGTGAGGAGGCGGAAAAGTCCGTTGCTGTCGGCGATTACGCTACCTTTGAGAGCGATTTCGTTCAGTTCGGCGAAGGCGGCAGAATGATAAAGGCAAAGGCCATAGACGACCGCGCGGGCTGCGCCGTTATGTGCGACCTTATGAAGGAGCTCTACCCCATTCGCCATACCCTGCCCTTTGATATGTATTTCGCCTTCACCTGCCGCGAGGAGCTTGGAGTTTCGGGCGCAAGGGGAGCCGCATTCGTAATCGACCCCGATCACGCTCTCATCTTTGAATCCACCGCCGTGGCAGACGTTTGCGAGGTGCCCCCTCATACCACCGTCGCAAAGCAGGGAGACGGCCCCGCAATATCCCTTATGGACAGAAGCACCATATACGATAAAGACCTGAACGACCTTATCTTCAAGGTAGGCCGCGAGAAGGATATCCCCTGCCAGATAAAGAAATACGTTTCGGGCGGAAACGATGCGGGCCATATCCATAAGAGCCGCGCGGGCGTTAAATGCGCCGTTATGAGCATTCCCTCCCGCTACATCCATACCGCCTCAAACGTTATCCGCGAGAGCGACTTTGAAAACACGTACCGTCTTGCCCTTGAAACTGTAAGGGCGCTGGCAGAAAGCGAGAATTGATATGATAAAATATTTCAGAGAACTTACTAAAATACTTTCCGTTTCGGGCCACGAGCATCGCCTTTGCGAATATATCGCAGAGAAGATGGCCCCCTATTTCGACTCCGTCAGAACAGACGCCCTCGGCAACCTTATCTGCCATAAGAGGGGCCGGGGCAAAAAGCTTATGTTCTGCGCCCATATGGACGAGATAGGCTTTATGGTCACCTATATCGAGGACAACGGCTACGTTCGCTTTGCCCCCGTCGGCGGCATAAACTTTACGGCCGCAGCATATAACGAGGTCATCTTTGAGAACGGACGTCTTGGCATTATCGTTCCCGAGGAGGAGGTCAAGGCTCAGGATTATAAGGCGGACAAATTCGTCGTTGACCTTGGCGCAAAATCCAAAAAGGAGGCCGAGCGCCTGGTTAAGATAGGCGACTGCTTCGCGATTCGCTCCCACGTGACCGGCCTTGCGGGAGGACGCATCTCCGGCGGCCCTCTTGACGACAAGATTGGCTGCGCCATCCTTATGGCGGCGGCTGAGAAAAGCGCTGAGTTTACGAACGACGTTACCTTCGTATTCACCGTTCAGGAGGAGGTGGGCATCCGCGGAAGCCGCACCTCAGCCTTTGCCGTTGCCCCCGATTACGGCATTGCCATCGACGTTACCGATACGGGCGACGCGCAGGGCTCAAAGCCTATGGCAGTTAAGCTTGGTGGCGGCGCGGCCATCAAGATCAAGGATCAGTCTGCCATCTGCGATGCAGGCCTCGTTGAAAAGATGAAGGACTGCGCAAAGGATAACAAGATACCCTATCAGCTTGAGATACTCACCTTCGGCGGCACGGATACCGCATCCATGCAGCTTGCGGGAGAGGGCTGCCGCGCAGGCTGCATCTCCGTTCCCACAAGATATATCCACTCCCCCGTAGAGTGTGCCGACGAAAAGGATATCAAGGCGGCCATCGACCTCACCGTTGCCCTTTGCAAGGCAGAGTATTGATAAACTATCGCATACAAAAAGCACGGCGAACGTAGGCGTGATACTCTTAGCGGAGTATCACGCCAACTCTATTCGCCTGCGGCGAGTGATATTGCTTCGCAGTGATATTCGGCTTACGCCGAGTGATATTCGCTGCGCGAGCTTTTAGGCGAATAGAATATCACTGAAGCCGCAAGGCTTCAATATCACGATTGCGATAGCAATCATATCACTCTTTGCGAAAGCAAAGAATATCACTAAAAGCAGAAAAAGAGAGAGCAAAGCGGTTTTTCTTTCCGCATTGTTCTCTCTTTATGTTTTTATCGCGCAAGTTTCGCCTTTGTATTACAAAAGGCTTCGGGCAAAACCCATACCCCTAAAGATACACGGGCGCGTCCAAAGGCTCCCTCCGGGAGGGAGCTGGCGCCGTAGGCGACTGAGGGAGAGCGCGTTACAATAAAGCTAATTCAAACCCAAAGTCGCGCAGGCTCCTTCCACCGCCAACGCGAGAACCCCCAAAACTCATTTCATTCGTTTCGGGGAACCCCGCCGCGGTCCCCCTCCCTCTCGGAGGGAGGCTTTCACGGCGGAATCTATATACTCGCAGACACCCGAAAAATTTCTGTTGAAAAGAAAAAGGCAGCCGTATGCGGCTGCCTAAAATTGTTTCTTGAAGATGCGTTTTATGCAAACGCAAAACATCAAAGATGGCGGAACTGCTGGGTATAGAGCTTTTCGTATGCGCCGCCGAGAGCCATAAGAGAATCGTGTGTTCCTCGCTCCGTGATCCTTCCGCCGTCGATAACGGCGATCTCATCTGCATTCTTGATGGTTGAAAGCCTGTGGGCAACGACGATGGTCGTTCTGCCGCGGCAAAGCTCGTCCAGAGCCTCCTGAATAAGTATCTCCGTCGTATTGTCAAGAGCGCTCGTTGCCTCATCAAGAATAAGGATGGGCGGGTTCTTCAAAAACACTCTCGCAATGCTGAGGCGCTGCTTCTGTCCGCCGGAAAGGCGCACTCCACGCTCGCCGATCTCCGTATCGTATCCGTTAGGCATCTGCATAATATAGTCGTGTATATTTGCTCTTTTCGCAGCCTCAACTATCTCCTCCTCGGTGGCGTCGGGGCGACCGTAGAGGATATTCTCTCTCACGCTTGCATTGAAGAGGTAAACGTCCTGCTGAACGATACCGATGCTCCGTCTGAGCGACTCAAGAGTGATATCTCTGATATCGGTGCCGTCTATAAGTATCCTGCCTCCCGAAACGGGATAGAAATGGGGGATAAGATGGCAGATCGTGGTCTTTCCGCCGCCGGAGGGGCCCACAAGGGCAAAGGTCTTGCCCTTTTCTATATCAAGGTCAACTCCGCAAAGCACGTCAACGTCAGTTCCGTAGTCGCAGGTAACGCCCTCAAAGCGGATATGGCCCTGAACGTTCTCCATATCCCTTGCTCCCTCGCGGTCTGCCTCGGGGGTCTCTGCAAGTATCTCAAGAAATCTTGAAAAGCCGGTAACGCCGTTCTGATACTGCTCCATAAAGCCGATGAGGGTGGTCATAGGGGTGAGAAACAGATTGACGGATACGATGAATGCGGAATAATCCGCGATCTCTATCTTGCCCATAAAGAGGAAGATACCGCCTGCAATAAGAACGACCACGTTGAAGGCGTTGGTGATAAATGAGGTTGAGGAGTGGAACTGACCCATGGAGCGGTATGCATCCTTGCGGGACTCCACGAACTCAACGTTGCCCACCTCGAATTTTTCCCGCTCAACCTTCGCGTTTGTAAATGCCTTCGTTACGCGGATGCCCGTGATGCTGCTCTCAAGGGCGCCGTTTATCTCTGCGGCGGCCTCGCGGCTTCTCTTGAATGCATCGCGCATCTTCGTTCTGAGAAGGAGGGCGATGAGAAAGAGAAAGGGTACGCAGATGAAGATAACGAGGGTGAGTATCCAGTTAACGGTTGCCAGATAGATGAAGGAGGCAACCACGGTGATGCTTGTGATGATAACGTTCTCGGGGCCGTGGTGAGCAAGCTCGCTGACCTCGAAAAGGTCGTTTGTCATACGGGACATTATCTTGCCCGTATCGTGGTTATCGTAATAGCTGTAGGGGAGCTTCTGAAGATGGTCAAACATCTCTCTTCGCATCTGTGCCTGCATCTTAACGCCCATAACGTGACCCTGATACTGAATAAAATAGTTCAGCATCATACGGATAACGTAAAGGAGGAGAAGGCCTATGCCGCCGCCAACGATTATTTTATAATCCCTTCCGCCGCTTGTAAATTCGCCCACCATACTGCGGGTGAGGATGGGATAAAAAATACCGATCATGGAAACGGTGAAGGAGGCCAGCATATCAAGGGTGAAGACCAGCCTATGGGGTTTATAATAGCTTAGAAATCTTTTCAGCAAGCTTGTCATTCCTTTCTTTGCCAAAAAACGCATTTATATTATATGCT
>JAZQAS010000083.1:0-17859 GCA_045545335.1 Candidatus Avispirillum sp.
ATAAGCTCGTTATATCTCTGCAGTATCCTCTGTACTTCCTTTGCGACCGCATAATGCTCCTCGCCGACGATATCGGGAGAGAGGATGCGGCTTGAGGATTCAAGGGGGTCTACTGCGGGATAGATACCCTGAGACGCGATATTTCTCGCAAGCACCGTTGTTGCATCAAGATGGGCAAAGGTGGTTGCGGGGGCGGGGTCCGTCAGGTCATCGGCAGGCACGTATACTGCCTGAATAGACGTGATGGAGCCCTTTTTCGTTGAGGTTATTCTCTCCTGCAGCGCTCCCATCTCATTGGCGAGTGTGGGCTGATAGCCTACTGCTGAGGGCATTCGGCCGAGAAGGGCCGAAACCTCGCTGCCCGCCTGAGTGAAGCGGAAGATATTATCTATAAAGAGGAGCACGTCCTGTCCCTCTCTGTCGCGGAAATACTCCGCAACGGTGAGGCCCGAAAGGCCTACTCTCATTCTCGCTCCGGGGGGCTCGTTCATCTGTCCGTACACGAGGGCAGTATTTTTAAGAACGCCGGACTGCTTCATCTCGTTATAGAGATCGTTTCCCTCTCGCGTTCTCTCGCCTACGCCCGTGAACACGGAGATGCCTCCGTGCTGCTTTGCGATATTATTGATAAGCTCCATAATAAGAACGGTCTTACCAACGCCCGCGCCGCCGAAGAGGCCTATCTTTCCACCCTTGGAATAGGGGCAGATAAGGTCGATTACCTTGATACCCGTTTCAAATATCTCGGCGCTCGTTGCAAGCTCGGAGTATTCCGGAGCGGGGCGATGGATATTCCATCTCTCGCAATCCTCTACCTCCTCGCCGTTATCCACCACGTCGCCGAGAACGTTAAATATCCTGCCGAGGGTCTCGCGGCCAACGGGTACGCTGATGGGGGCGCCCGTATCCGTTACGCTCTCGCCTCTTCTCAGTCCGTCGGTGGAGGACATGGCGATGCATCTCGCCGTATTATCTCCTATATGCTGAGCTACCTCTACGGTCAGCGTTTTTTCTCCTATGGGAACGGTCAGCGCATTATATATGGCGGGAAGCTCCCCCTCCGCAAAGCGGACGTCCACTACGGGACCCATTACCTGCGAGACCTTTCCTATTCTCTTTTCTGTCAAACCATTCACCTCATTAACTGCCGCTGCCGGCAACTATTTCTGTTATCTCCTGAGTGATTGCACCCTGACGGGCACGGTTATATTCAAGCTGCAGCTCGTCTATCATCTGACGGGCGTTCTTTCCTGCGGAATCCATTGCCATTCTTCTTGCGCTGACCTCTGAGGCAAAGCTCTCCCGCACTGCCGCGACTATCTTGCCCGCCACGTATTCCACGGCAAAGCTATTGAGCACCGTCAGCTCATCGGGCTCAAATATCATTGAGCTGCTCCCCTCGCTCTCTTCTCCCTTTTCAAAGGGGAGGATCCACGTGAGGGTAGCATCCTGAGTCATTACGGAGCGATAGCGGGTCCATATGATACCGAGTCTGTCAAACTCGCCGCGGGCAAAATCCCCGCAGAGCTTATTTGAAAGGACATAGGCATCATCAAAGGAATAATGCTCGCTTGAAAGTATGGGGCAGGAAAGCTTTTCGCAGGCCCTTTTTCCGATGGGGATAAACTCAGCCTCGGGATACTCCCTCGCAAGGCGGAAAACGTTTGCATTATAGCCGCCTGCAAGGCCTCTGTCGCCTGCGATGATTATGATGCGCGCTCTTCCCCCGTCACGCTTTTGCATATAGGGGCTTTTCTCGCATTCACGCTCGCGGGTGAGGAGATCCACGGTGCTGTCGAGGGCTCTTGAATACTCTCTTACCCTTACCATAGCCTCGCTTGCTTTTCTTATCTTTGATGAGGCAACGAGCTCCATTGCCTTTGTCAGCTGCAGGGTGGAGGTTACACTTTTAATGCGCACTCTCAGCGCTTTCGTATTTCCTGCCATGGCTTATCTCATCTCCGAAAGGATCTCTCTGAGCTTTTCCTCATCTTCTTTTTCATAATATCCCGCCTCTATACGGGAGAGCCAATCGCCATACTTATTTTCAAGAAGGGCAAAGAGCCTCTTTTCGTATTCGCGGACCTCCTTTACCTCAATGCTATCAAGATAGCCCTTGATAACGGCATACACGATAGCCACCTGACAGCCTACGCGCACGGGAGCGTTTCTGCCCTGCTTTAGCACCTCAACGATCCTCTCGCCGAGGGCAAGGCGGGCCTTGGTATCGCTATCAAGATCGCTGCCGAACTGAGCAAAGGCTCTGAGCTCGCGATACTGGGAATAGAGGAGCTTTAATTCGCCCGATACCTTTTTCATGGCCTTGAGCTGAGCTGAGCCGCCTACTCTCGACACGGAGATACCGGGGTTTATTGCAGGCATTATGCCTGAATGGAAAAGCTCTGTTTCCAAAAATATCTGACCGTCCGTTATGGAAATAACGTTGGTTGGGATATAGGCAGACACGTCGCCTGCCTGAGTTTCTATGATAGGAAGGGCCGTTATGGAACCTCCGCCGTATTTCTCATCTACGCAGGCCGCTCTTTCAAGAAGGCGGGAGTGGAGATAGAATACGTCGCCGGGGTAGGCCTCGCGGCCGGGGGGACGGCGGATAAGGAGGGACAGGGCGCGATATGCTACCGCATGCTTTGAAAGATCATCATAAATAATAAGAACGTCCTTACCCTGCTCTCTGAAATACTCTGCCATAGCGCAGCCCGAATAGGGAGCTATATACTGAAGAGGCGCGCTCTCGGAGGCGTTTGCCGCAACGATGATGGTCCTCTCCATTGCTCCGTTTCTCTGCAGCTCGCTTGCAAGCTGAGCCACGGAGGTGCTCTTCTGACCGATGGCAACGTAGATACAGATAACGTCCGTATTCTTCTGATTTATGATGGTATCAATAGCGATCTCAGTTTTACCCGTCTGTCTGTCGCCGATGATGAGCTCGCGCTGACCGCGGCCGATGGGGATCATACTGTCTATTGCCTTGATGCCCGTCTGCAGGGGAACGCAAACGCTCTTTCTCTCAATAATGCCGGGAGCCTCGGACTCTATGGGGCGGGTGCCCGAATACTCAATGGGGCCCTTACCGTCAATAGGCTCGCCGAGGGCATTGACTACTCTTGAGAGGAGGCCCTCGCCTACGGGAACGGAAACTACCTTGCCCGTTCTGTTGACTACGGTTCCCTCTCTTATATCGTTTTTATCCGAAAGGATAGCTACGGAAACAGTTTCATCCTCAAGGTTCTGAGCAACGCCGAAGGAGCCGCCCTCAAATTCCAGAAGCTCGTTTGCAACGCAATTGCGAAGGCCGTATACTCTGGCAATTCCGTCGCCCACAAGGATGACCTTGCCCGTTTCCGTCATTTCTATTTTTGAATTATAATTCTTGATCCGATCTTTGATGATACCGCTGATCTCCCAGGGCTTATTCATCCGTTCATCACATCCTTTACGCTACGCAGGCGCCCCTTAAGGGAGCCATCGTATATTTTATCCTCGGTCTCCACCACGAGACCTCCGATAATTGAAGGATCCACGCTATAGGTGGCCTCTATATCTCTTTTATGAGCACTGCAAAGCTTTTCTTCAAGCCTTTCCTTCTGCTCCTCAGAAAGGGGAGCGGCTGAGACTACCCGTACCTTCAGGCGACCCGCATATCTGCGGACAAGCTCATCATATTCGCTGACGGCATCGGGAAGGATATCCACTCTTCCCTCCTCGCAAAGTATCTTCAAAAAGGATACCGTATGCTCGGAAAGACGGCCCGCAAAAGCATCGTCTATGACACAAAGCCTCTCCGACATAGAGATGGCGGGGGTGGACAGCATCGGCAGAAAAAGAGGATTCTCCTCTACCGCCTGCATTACGGCGGCGAGCTCTTCTCTTATCCTTTCCTGCTCTCCCTCCTCAAGGGAAAGCTCAAACAGCGCTACTGCATACTCTTTGTCAAGCTGCATCATTATTCTGCACCTATTTCATCGATCACAGAGTCGATAAGCTTCTTATGATCTGCCTCGGATATCTCGCGCTCAAGGAGCTTGCCCGTGAGGACGGTGGAAACCTCCACGATCTCCCGCTTGATATCTGCCTCTGCCTTTTTCTTTTCAAGAACGGCATCGGCCTCTGCTGCCTTGACGATGCTCTCTGCCTTTGCCTTTGCCTCTGAGAGCATTTCTGCCTCGCGGGCGCTTGCTATATCGGCGGCATTTTTGATGAGGGCATCTGCCTTTTCATTTGCAGAGAGAAGCTTTTCCTCATAAGCCGCCTTATCGCTGAGGGCCTTATTCTTTGCCTTTTCAGCCTCGTTATACTCATTATCAATGCTTTCCCTGCGGGAGGCAAGCATCTTTTTTACAGGCTTATACAGAAAGTGCTTTACTATCAAAAACAGCAAAACAAGGTTCAGAAGAGATGCGACCATCTGCCAAATATTGACAGAAATTACATCAAGTGTTTGCATAATCTTTCCTTTTTCTCTTTGTGATTACAGAGAGCTGATAGTGTTTACAAGAATATCAACAAGAAGGTTAGGTGCAACGAAGATGAGCAGTATCGCAATAACAAGGGCATAAAGACCTGTTGTTTCTGCGATCGCACATCCCATGAGCATCGTTGTTGTTACGCTGCCCTTGCTCTCAGGCTGGCGGGCAATTGCCTCGCAGGCCTTTGCTACTGCGTTTCCTTCTCCTATACCGGGGCCTATACCTGCTATCATTGCAAGACCTGCGCCGAGAGCACAGCAGCCGAGTATTATTCCTATTGCGAGTTCCATTTTGTTTCCTCCGTTTATTTATATATTATTTTTTGCTTTTTTTGTTTTTTTGGCTTTTCTTTTTTCATATTCATCTGCAGGGAATCCGCCCGACACGTACATCATTGTAAGCATTGCGAAGATAAATGCCTGAAGGCAACCGCTGAATACGTCAAAATATATTGAGAGCACTGCAGGTATTCCTATCTGGAAAAGGGGAATATCTGCAAGAAAGCCCGGAAGCTTTCCAAGAACCATTGACGAAAGCCCTCCGAGGGCTGTTGCCAGAAGGACTGAGATCACGCTTCCTGACAGCACGTTTCCGTAATGACGGAAGGCCATGGACACAGGGGTCGCCACCTCGCTTATAATGTTTATGGGTGTCAGTATAGCGACGGGCTGTGCAAAGCCTTTCATATACACCCAGGGTCCGGCCTTCATCTTATAATAGGTTATAAGGCAGAACACAAGCACCGCCCAGCCACCTACTATATTAATATCGGACGTTGGCGGAAAAAGGCCGAACAGCGAAAGCAGGCTTGACACAGCCGAAAGCCCCATCATCGCTATTATGAAAGGAGAAAATCCTTTAAAGTATTCACCCATATTTTCATTGACAAGGCCATCGACCTTCTCAACTATCAGCTCCGCAAGGTGCTGCCTTTTGAGCTCACATTTTTCGCTGAGACCGTGAGTCAGATAAAGGCAGGCGCCCGTTATAATGATCATTACGAAAAACGAATTAATCTGTGACTCAGTTATAACAAAATCCTGCACGGGCATATTTATTGAAAAATATATCTGAGCTCCCGTTATGGATATTCCCTCGCTCGGGAGCTTGGTAAGCACCCTCAGGATTATTGCAAGCACGATCGGCAATACCATAAGCGTTATATAAAATGCATCTGCAAGCTTAAAGCGCCAAGAAGTTTTTTGCATTATCTCACCTCGATTCAAAAAAGCTTACCTTTTTATTTTATCCGCTAAAGGCCTGAGCATTACTGCTATCCGCGGAAAAAGGAATGGCAAAACTGTTGCAACAATATTAAATACCGGAATAAGATATCCTATCAAGGCAACGCCAAACAGCATAAACAATCTCCCTGTCTGAGACAGCCTTATAAGATTTTTAGCATCCTTTTCTTCTTTTTCAAGGGAGCTTTGAACAGTAAGCCCCATCAAAAGAAAATTCACCGTTGCGGCAAAAGCGCCGAGCAAATTGCCAAACAGCACCTCAAGGCTCCATTTTCCTATCATCAAAAATACTGACTGCATCAAAGCACTGAATATCACCACGAATACGGCAATATAAACGGTTTCCTTTTTTACTGTTGGATCTATTTTTTTCATACGTCTCTTTCCCGATGATATTATAGGATAATTGTATCACATTCTTTATTGCTTTTCAATAATAAGCGTCTAAAATCATTATACTGTATTGTAAAAAAAAATCAATTTCTTTATGTCTGAAACAAGGATTTTTATTGGGACAAAATTTGGATTTTGGGGTCAGAGCATATCTTTTGTTTTCTCAAATCAAAAAAATGCAAAAAAGAAGAAAACCTCCGCAAGGGAGGTTTTCTTCTTTAATATGTTTTTATTAATAAAGCTTTGCGCCCGCGGGGATGCGGTTTGATACCATAATGAGGTTGAGCTTTTCTTCGCCTTCCTCGGAGTGGACTGCGGAAAGAAGCATACCGCAGGACTCGATACCCATCATTGCTCTGGGGGGCAGGTTTGTGATTGCGATGAGAGTCTTGCCTACAAGCTCCTCAGGCTCATAGTATGCGTGGATACCGCTGAGGATGGTACGGTCTGTTCCCGTGCCGTCATCAAGAGTGAACCGGAGAAGCTTCTTTGACTTCTTTACAGCCTCGCACGCCTTTACCTTTACTGCTCTGAAATCGGACTTTGAGAAGGTCTCGAAATCGACGCAATCCTCAAAGAGGGGCTCGATAACGACCTTTGAGAAATCAATTGCCTCCTCCTCCTCCTTCTCCTCCTCTGACGCCTCTTCCTTCTTTGCAGGTGCATCAAGGCTCTTGAGTGTGGGGAAAAGAAGAACGTCACGGATAGACTGGCTATCTGTTAAGAGCATTGTAAGTCTGTCGATACCGTAGCCGATACCGCCTGTGGGGGGCATGCCAAGCTCGAGAGCATAGAGGAAGTCCTCGTCTGTTGTGTTTGCCTCCTCATCTCCCTGCGCGAGCTGCTCCTCCTGAGCCTTGAAGCGCTCTCTCTGATCGATGGGATCGTTAAGCTCGGAGTATGCGTTACACATCTCCCAGCCGTTCATAAACATCTCAAAGCGCTCAACGTAATTGGGATCCTCAGGCTTCTTCTTTGTGAGGGGGGAGATCTCAATGGGATGGTCCATTACGAAGGTGGGCTGAACGAGATTATGCTCTACGAACTCCTCAAAGAAGAGGTTAAGGATATCGCCCTTCTTATGGCGCTCCTCAAATTCTACACCCTTCTCCTTTGCGATCGCTCTCGCTTCTTCAAGGGTTGCGATCTCATTGAAGTCAACGCCGGAGTACTTCTTTACAGCGTCGATCATTGTGATACGCTCAAAGGGCTTGCCGAGGTCCATCTCGATGCCGTTATAAGTAATGGTGGTCGTTCCGAGGACCTCCTTGGCAACGTAGCGGAACATATTCTCAGTAAGGTCCATCATACCGTGATAGTCCGTATACGCCTGATAGAGCTCCATAAGAGTGAACTCGGGGTTATGTCTCGTATCTACGCCCTCGTTACGGAAAACGCGGCCGATCTCGTATACCTTTTCCATACCGCCGACGATAAGTCTCTTAAGATAAAGCTCAAGAGAGATACGGAGCTTTACGTCCTCGTCAAGAGCATTATAGTGAGTTTCAAAGGGACGCGCTGCAGCGCCGCCTGCATTGGAAACGAGCATAGGAGTTTCAACCTCCATAAAGCCCTCTCCGTCAAGGTAACGGCGGATAGCAGAAATGATCTTTGATCTCTTTACAAAGGTATCCTTTACCTCTGTGTTCATGATGAGGTCGATATATCTCTGGCGGTAGCGTGTATCCGTATTGGTAAGGCCGTGGAACTTCTCGGGGAGGACCTGAAGGCTCTTGGAAAGAAGAGTTACCTTCTCTGCATGGATGGAGATCTCGCCGGTCTTTGTCTGGAAAACCTTACCCTCAACGCCCACAAGGTCGCCGATATCAAGCTTTTTGAATGCGGCATACTCCTCCTCGCCGAGAGAATCGCGGCAAACGTAGGACTGGATGCTGCCGGGAAGGTCCTGCACGTTACAGAAGGATGCCTTGCCCATTACTCTCTTGGACATAAGGCGGCCTGCCACGGTTACGGTGCAGCCGTCAAGAGTTTCAAAATTATTCTTTACGTCAACGGAGTGATGTGTGACGTCAAACTTTGTGATAACGAAGGGATCCTTGCCCGCCTCCTGAAGAGCCGCAAGCTTTTCGCGGCGGATCAGCACCTGCTCGCCAAGGTCCTTCTGCATATTATCTGCCATATTATTTTCTCTTCTTTCTCATATACGGGCGACCAACGGTCGCCCCTACAGTATAGTTTAATAAAGAACCAAAACCGCCTAAGCGGTTTTGTTCCTATTCTCTTCTCTTTTCTCTTTTATCTCTTCTCTTGAAAAACTATCAGTTTTTCTTTGCTCTCTCTACGGAGAGGACCTCAAGCTCTACCTCGCCGCAGGGAGCTGTATACTTAACGGTCTCGCCTGCCTTTGCGCCCATAAGAGCCTGGCCGATAGGGCTATGGTCGGTGATGAGATTGAGGAATGCATTTACCTCATTGGAGCCTACGATAGTATACTCGCACTCCTCATCAAAGGTCTTATCATATACCTTTACAAGGCTGCCGATGCTTACGATGCCTGCCTTGAAATCAGACTCATCAATGATCTTCGCGTGCTTGATGAGCTCCTCTACCTCGGCAATGCGGGCATAGCATTTTGCCTGCGCATCTCTTGCCTCATCATACTCGGAGTTCTCGGAAAGGTCTCCGTGGCTTCTTGCCTCTGCAAGCTGAACCTTGATCTCGGGTACTCTTACGTCCTTCAGATATGCGAGCTCATCTACGAGCTGCTGATAACCTTCTTTAGTATAAAGTGTGAAATTTGTCTCTGCCATTTCCTTTATATCCTTTCAAATATTACTTATTAAGTTCTGCTACCGCCGCCGCCAGCTGTACGTCCTCAGCGTCGGTCAAAGTATAAAAGCTTGCCGCCTTTTCCTCGGAGAGGATCACCTCTACGTCGGGAGCGATGCCTACTCCGTCAAAATTATCGGAGAAGGGGGGACAATAATATCTATAGGTATATTTGAAGCCCGATCCGTCGCCAAAGGATTTTATGGTCTGCATACTGCCCTTGCCGAAGGTATTCTCGCCGACGAGCACAGCCTTTTCATAATCTCTGAGGCAGGATGCGAAAAGCTCTGCCGCGCTTGCGGTGCTGCCGTTCGTTATTACGGCGATGGGCATATCGGTCTCATTTGCATCTGAGGTATACACCGTTTCCTCATTTCCGTTCTTATCAACGGTTCTGATAACGGGGCCCTCGGGGACCAGCATATCAAGAGTTTCGCAAACGGAGATGAGCTCGCCGCCGGGATTATATCTTACGTCCACCGCGAGCTTTGTGCATCCCTTTGACTTAAGATCCTCAACTGCCGCCTTGAACTGCTCGGGAGTTTTGGAATCGAAGGAGGATATTCTTATCACTCCCACGCTTTTATCAATGGAATGGACTCTATACTCTACGGTATACTCGGTTATTGCCTTTCTCTCAATGGAGAACTCAACGCTCTCTCCAAGGTCCTTACCTCTGTACACCGTGAACTCGGCGAAGGTGCCTGCCTTGCCCTGAAGGGCTGTGAGAGCGATGGAATAGCCAAGCTCGGCTACGCTTTTCTTTTCGCCGTCCTTCACGAGATACACGATAAGGTCGCCGGGCTTTACTCCCGCCTTCGCCGCAGGAGACTCGGGGAACA
The DNA here is from genome assembly GCA_045545335.1 of Candidatus Avispirillum sp. Classification (GTDB taxonomy): domain Bacteria; phylum Bacillota; class Clostridia; order Oscillospirales; family CAG-272; genus Avispirillum. The sequence goes on from JAZQAS010000083.1 coordinate 9,757, forward strand.
CGGAGATTATCTGTATAGCCCCGTACTCGGAATTATACACGACGCTTACTCCGATGCCCTGCATCTCTGCATTTGTGTCCTGCATGAGGAGCTCAAACTCCTCTTTGGTGAAGTACTCGGCATAGGTATCGCCGATGGAATACATATATCCCTTGAGGATACCGTTCTGAACGGCCTCATCGTCTATCTCATAGAGATACTCATCCTTTAGCATATCCTCTATAAGATTGAGCTTTGCCGTTGCGCTGCTGATGGGAGAGCCCTCGCCGCCCATAAGCTGCTCGCGCATCTCCTTTGCATACTGCTGAGTGAGCACCACGTAGGTGACCATAAAGGTTGCAACGATGCACAGCGCCCCAATGGCGAATACCGCTCCCACGGGAAGGCCGCGGCTCTTCTTCTTTTTTCTCGCGGTATGCTCGGGAGGTCTTACGGGAGCCTCGCTCTGAAGCACGTAGCGGCTTTGCCCGTTTTCCAAAACAGGCTCTTCCCCATCCCGGGGAAATCTATTATCTGACATATTACAAATATAGTCCTTTCAAGGGTCGAATAACATCAAAGGCCGTCAGCAGCCTGCCGTCATATAATTGAGGGCATTGACCTTCTGACCGTTGACTCTGAACTCAAAATGGAGATGGACGCCTGTGGAAAATCCCGTACTGCCCGCTCCTGCAATGGTCTGGCCCTTTGTTACCGTCTGGCCCGCTCCTACGGAGAGGCTTGAGCAATGGGCATAGAGAGTTGCAATTCCGCCTCCGTGGTCGATAAGCACGTAATAGCCGTAGCTATAGTGCCACTCAGCCTTTACAACGGTGCCGCTGTTTGCCGCATAGATGGGACAGCCGTAGCCGATCTGAGCTACGTCCACCGCGTAGTGGGGTGCGCCGTTAGGGTCCTTACCGCCAAACCGGCAGGAGATATATCCTCTGCCTGTGGGGAGGGGCCACATATACGCGCCGCTTGCCGTTTGCTGCTGGCTGTTCTGCTGCTTGAGGGACTGAAGGAGGGCTGTGATCTCTGCATCCAGCGCTGCCTCTGCGGCCTTTGCCGCATTATACTGCTTCTGATATGCGGCCTTATCTGCCTGAAGGGTGCTGATATAGTTCTCAGCCTCCTTGGCAAGGCGCTCACTCTCCGCCTTATCCTTCTTGAGAGATGAAAGGGTCTTCTCCTGAAGCTCCTTTGAAGCTATGAGATCCTTTTTCTGAGTCTCAAGCTCCTCCTTCTCAGCCTTATACTGCTTCTGAAGGTTTTTATCATACTCGAGCATTGCGTTTACTCTCTCAACTCTTGAGAGAAAATCGCCGATATCTGCGGCGCCGACAAGGATGGAGAAATAGTTCTCTGCTCCCGCCTCATGGTTTGCGCGCAGGCGCTCCTTAAATTTTTCCTGAGTTTTTTCAATAAGCTCCTCGTGCTCTACGATAGCCTTCTCCGTTTCCTCCACCTTTGCCTCAAGCTCTGCTATGAGAGCGTTTGCGGTCTCGATCTTGGAATTTACGGTGCTGACGAGATAGTCAAGGTCCTGCTTATAAGACTTCTGCTCCTTCTCTTCCTTAGAGAGAGAGTTGATCTTATTCTGAAGCTCCTGCTGCTGCTGCTCAAGAGCTGCAAGCTGATCCTGCTTCTGGCTGATGCTTGCGCTTGCCGAGACCTTTTGCACGCTCTCGGGATATGCAAGCCAAAGGCCGAAGCAGAGGACTGTTGCCATGCACGCAGAGATCACTCTTATTATATTCTGCTTAGCTTTGATATTCACTAAGTCTGCTCCTTTCCTGCGCTACGCGCTTTCAGTTAAGACTTAAGGTATTTTCTGAGAGAAGCCACACTTCCGATAACGCCGGTGAGGATACCGACGAAAAGGAAGCCCGCCGCAAGAGGAAGCACAGCGCTCTGTGTGCTGATGAGGCTTACGAAGGAGACCTCTCCGAGTCCTGTTGTTACAATATAATTATAAATGAGAACCTCAATGATATATGCGGCAATGCTTGCTACCACACCGATGATAACACCCTCGAAGATAAAGGGGAGAGTGATGAAGGTATTGGTGGCGCCCACGTATCTCATTACCGTGATCTCATGGCGTCTTGCATAGACGGAGAGCTTGATGGTATTGATGATTACGAAGAAGCTTACCACAAAGAGGATAACGAGGAATAGGATGAACACGAGCATGATACCGTTCTTGAAATCGTCGATGGTCTTTGCCGTCTGATAAACGCTGTTTATCTTACGGACGCCCTCGACTGATCTCAGCTCGGCCTCAAGGTTGAATACCTCGGTCTCTTCATCGTCTGCATAGGTGACCTCAAAGGATTCGCAAAGGGGGTTATTTTCGCCGGTCATATCATCATAGATATCGCTGCCGCCGCTTTCCTCCTTAAGCTTTTCCAGAGATTCTTCCTTTGTTATATGAACGCATTTTTCTACGTTAGTGAGCTTTTTGATATCCTTTTCTACGTTCTCTACTTCCTTATCGTCAAGATCGTATTCGCAGAATACCATGATAACGTTGAGCTTTGCGATATTATCAAGGTTTCTGTTAAGGTTTGCAACGAGAAGAACGAAGGAGCCGAGAACTACGAGACAGCTCATGAGCACCGCCGCGGATGCTACTGACATTACTCCGTTACGCCAGAGGCTTGTGAAGGCCTGCTTCAAAAAGAAGGTGACGCTGTAACGGTTTCTGGGAGTTACCTGCTTTTTCAACTGAACATACCTCCCACTCTGTCCTCAACTATCTTACCGCCGTCAAGTATTACTACTCTCTGCTTATAATAGTCTACGAGGTTCTTTTCATGGGTTACTACGATGACCGTTTTACCCAGCTTATTGATCTTCATAAGAAGATTCATGATCTCAATACTCATCTTGGGGTCGATATTACCCGTGGGCTCGTCCGCAATGATGATCTTGGGGTTATTCGCAAGGGCGCGGGCAAGGGCTACTCTCTGCTGCTCACCGCCGGAAAGCTCGCGGGGGAAGCAGTTCATCTTATCGGCAAGGTTCACCGTTGTGAGAATAGCGGGAACTCTTCTCTTTATCATGGAGCGGGGAGTTCCGACCACCTGCATTGCAAAGGCCACGTTTTCATACACGGTCTTTGTGGGGAACAGACGGAAATCCTGGAATACTACGCCAAGCTCGCGTCTGTAATAGGGGATATCGCGGTTCTTGATCTTTGCAAGATTATATCCGCTGACGATGAGAGAGCCTGAGCTTACAGCCTCCTCGCGGAGAAGAAGCTTCATCATCGTGGTCTTTCCTGCGCCGGAATGACCTACGATAAATACGAACTCTCCGTCGTCAACATGAAGATCCACACCGTCAAGGGCGCTTGTGCCGTTGGGGTAGGATTTCTTAACGTTTCTTAAATCGATCATAGGAAAAGTTTAGCCTTTCTCAAGAATGATTTTTCGATTAATACTTAGAGGGCTTTGTGGAAAGGTATCTTCTTACCATAAGAGCTACCTTGAATGTGATAGCGTGGTCAAACTCGCGGAGATCGAGGCCTGTGAGCTTGCGGATCTTTTCAAGTCTGTATACGAGGGTATTTCTGTGAACGAAGAGCTTTCTTGAGGTCTCGGAAACGTTCAGGTTGTTCTCAAAGAAGCACTGGATGGTGAGAAGGGTCTCGCGGTCAAGATTATCGAGAGAGCCGTCCTTGAACACCTCCTGAAGGAACATCTCGCAGAGAGTTGTGGGAAGCTGATAGATAAGTCTGCCGATGCCGAGGTTCTCATAGGAAACGATATTCTTCTCATTATCAAATACCTTACCTACCTCAAGAGCTACCTGAGCCTCCTTATAGGAGCGGGCAAGGTCCTTGATGTTCTCAACAACGGTACCGATACCGATGGTCACCTTTGCATAGAACTCGGAGTTGAGGGTATCTGCAATGGTCTTTGCCATCTTTTCGATCTTCTTGGTATCGTAGCCCTGAGCAAGCTCCTTGACGAGAACGATATCGTGCTCGCCTACGCTGATGATATAGTCCTTTGACTTATCGGGGAAGATATGCTGGACCGCATCGAAGGGGAGAACGTCTGTCTTTGTGAGGAACTTGATGAGGAATACTACTCTTGCCTCCTCGGTATTGAAGCGGAGCTCCTTGGACTTGATATAAATATCGCTGGGGAGGATATTATCAAGAATGATGTTCTTCACGAAGGAATTGCGGTCATACTTTTCATCATAAAGATTTTTGATATTGGAAAGGGATATTGCAAGGAGAGAAGCTACCTTCTCTGCCATTTTGTCCTCGCCCTCAACAAAAGCGGAATACTCCCACTTTGTGCCCTGGCCGATAGGACGGTATGTGTAACCGCCTGCTGTCACTGTGCCTGTTGTGTATGTAAGCTCATCCTTTGCCTCCTGACGCGCTTCACCTATCTTTACAAGCTCACTGCAAGCAATAATGATACCGTTTTCGTCGATAACACCGATAGTGCGATCAATGGTATCTGTCATCTGATGGATAATGCCCTGGAACAAACGGTTTGCCATAATATAATACTCCTTAAATGTAATTATTATCTATTTTTAAGTGCCTTGTGTAACCTGTACTATATTTTACTATATAATTTGTCAATTTTCAATAGGCATTTTGCATTTTTTAATAAAAATGCGGACTTTTTTTGTGAAATATCATAAGTTTATCCAAATTATGACAAAAAAGAGCAGAAAAAACTGTCCTTTAAAGCTCAAGAGCATAGGAAATGCATGCAAGAACAAAGCCGGATGCGGTCTCCGTTCTCAAAATACGCTTGCCGAGGCCAACGCTCAAAAGGCCTGCCGCTCTCGCCTTTTCAGCTTCGGCAACGGAGAAGCCGCCCTCGCTACCGATAACTATGCTGACACACTCCCTCTTCTCTGCCCCTTCAACGGCGCTTCTGAGAGTGAGCCCATCCTCAGCCTCGTAGCAAAAGAGGGGGATATCCGCCTCTGCCGCCTCGCTGACCGCCTCTGAGAAGGTGAGAAGGCCTGAGACCTCGGGGATGATGCCGCGGCCGCACTGCTTTGCGGCCTCTGCTGCTATACGCTGCCAGCGGAGCCTCTTTTTTTCGCAATCCTTTTTATCAAGGCGGACGACGCATCTCTCGGAGATGAAGGGGACTATCCTTGCAGCTCCGCATTCCACCGCCTTTTGCACCACCGTATCAAACTTATCTCCCTTGACAAGAGCTTGATAAAGAGTTGCCTTATAGGGGGGCTCGGTATCGCTTTCTCTCTCGCTCTCCACCGAAAGGAGAACCTCTTCTCCCACGGATACAACGGAGCACTCGTATTCCCTTCTCGCCATATCGCAGACCGTTACCTGCTCGCCCTCCTTCATACGGAGGCTCTTGGTTATATGGAGGGCATCGTCGCCAACGATGAGAACGGTCTTTTTGCCGTCATCGCGAAGTCCTATCTGAGAAGCCCTGACAAAAAATCTCGGCATATATGCTGTATCCTTTCGGTTTAGTTGATTTCCAACATAATATTATACACTATATTGTAGCTTTTGTCAAACAGAGGGCGCCGTGGCAATTTTTGTGGTATATTGGCATCTTTCGGTGGTATTTGGGCGGGACTTTGTGTTGACAAGAAGAAACCCATTTGATATACTTTAAGCAGATAACAAAGAAAAGGAGCACATCAATGAAACCGAAAAAGCTTTTAGCTCTTATTTTATCCCTTATGATCTCTCTCGGGGCAATTCCCGTTTTTGCTTACAGCGACAGCGTTCTGACGGGCGAATTCGTTACCGAGGGCGAAAACCCGATCACAAATGCCGATCCCCACACCGTATCCATCTATTATTTCACGGCCGAGAGCGAAGCGGAGCTCGGCACCTACAAAGTGACCACCGACACACCCTCGGCAAAGCTGAGAAGCTACTGCGGCACTATCGGCTTTCGATATGACGATACGGATAACACGGATTACGACCCCGAGACAAACTCCTACACCTTTACCGCCACCTCTGTTGGGGCGAAATACCTCATCGGCGTTACGGGAGCGGAGAGCTTTACATTAAAGCTTGAAAAGGTATCGGACTACAAGATACCCACACAGCTCAAAAGCAAGTTCACAAAGGTGCAGCACTACGACTACAGAAAATGCGACCTCATCGTTTCCGAGGAGGCGGAGCGCATCTACGTTGACGTTACAGAGCCCCACACCGTTGTTTGGGACAGGTGGAACTACGCTCATCTTGACAGCATCGACGGTCCCGTTCTTTACGTTGATATTTACAACACCCCTTACATAGACCTTTACGGAATGGCTATGAACGGCGCTCTGCGCTACGTCAGATTTTCCGACAGCGGCTCTTATATTTCAAAGACCGATTACTCGGGAATGTACCTTGATTACGAGTTCTACGCCGACCCGAGGCTTGGTGTTTATCCTATTGACCCTCATATGACGTTCATTCTGAAGGACGTGGGAAAGGCCAACGGCTGGTACGACAAGGACCGAGAGCTTGGCTACTATCTCTTCGGCGACATGGAGGTGGACGAGGAAAGCGCATACCTTTTCCCCTGCTTCTACTTTGCAGACCCCGCAAGCGTTAAGAAAGCAACGGGCCACAAGGAAACGCCCCGCTCTCTCGTTTGCGACAACTATAACGGAAATTTCTGCGTGCTGGACGGCACGGGCAGCAGCGACTTCAGCGACTACTTTACCCTTGACGTTTATGAAAACTCCGAGGTCACCTGCATGGCGATTGCCCCCGACCTTTCCACGTACAAGGCTTTTTCCATCAGATACAACAGCAAGGACTACAAGCCTGACAGCGACGGCATTCTCACTCTGAAAACAGACGGCTCCTCCGATATGATCGAGGTAGCCAACACGGGAAAGACAAACGGCGTTACCTTCGTTCTCATCCTTACCTCGACCGAGCCCGAATATGAAGCGGACGGAAGCCCCGAAGCACCTTATATCGCGCCCCTCGGAGCCGAAAACGCCATTTATCACGCGGCCCTGGCCCCCGGAGACTTTATCTGCGTTATGGCAGAAACGGCCCATAACGCCACGGTTCGCCTCTATGCTCTCGACGCAGGCGGAGCTTTCAAAACAGATTACTGCGTTTTCTACGGCGAGGATATCATCATGCCCGATCCCGTCACCGGCCTCGTTACCTTCCGGCTTAACGAACGGGACAACTTCTACCTTATCTACAGCTTCTACGAAGAGCCTCTGCAGATATACGCTTCTCTCTTAAAGACAGACCCCGCCGCACCCGAGCTTTGCGGAAGCGAGGAGCTACCCTATATGCTCTTCTGCGATGACTACGATTTTTCTACCTATTCCGTCCCTGCGGGAGAGAGCCTGCATTTTCAGGCAAGCTATCCCGACGGCACTTACGTTATCGCAATGGCAACGGACGAGAATTACGAGACGAGCGTGGATTTTCAGCTTTGCTACGGCGGAAAGCCCCAATTCTGCCCGAACTCGGGAGGCGCTATGATCGCTCCCATGTGCTCAGAGGGCGAATTCTTTGAGATACAAAACTACTCGGACAGCGATATTATGCTCGATATCATCCTCGTTTCCGATATTTCCTTCCTTACTCCCCAGGGATCCTTTGAAAACCCCCAGGTCATTGATCTTGGCGAGCACACAGCAACCGTTACCGAGGAATACTCGGGTCACGTTTTCTACACCTACACCGCCATCGGAAGCGGAAGGCTCTTCTTTGAGATAGACTCAACCACCGCCGACGGATGGGTATACTCCATCACAAACACCGATAGCGGCTACTCTACCACAAACGTTTTCTCAGAAGAGGGAGCTGAGGGCTCCTGCTCCGTTACCGTTTCCGAGGGGGACACCGTTATTATCTGCGTGGGTACCTACGACGGCAAAAGATTCTGGCTCACCCCCGAGGGCCAGGTATCCTGGCATTTTGAATTCTTCCTTCCCACCGCAGGCGACGTTAATCTTGACGGAGAGATCAACGCCAAGGACTCAAACCTTCTGAAGCGCTACGTTTCGGGAGAGATGACCCTTGACGATCCCGAGCTTTTCGTCATTGCCGACCTTAACCACGACGGCGAGATCAACGCAAAGGATTCAAACATTCTAAAAAGATATCTCTCCGGAGAGATATCG
>JAZQAS010000084.1:0-27629 GCA_045545335.1 Candidatus Avispirillum sp.
TATTTTTTATTCCTTAACATTTTCGAAGAAAATATTTCACAGGCGAAGCCTATTTCACTCGTCGTAAGACGAATATCACAGATTTGCATCGCAAATCTATTTCATTGTAGGTTGGTCTTATCCCTAAGACCAACCTACTAACGCCGCCGTTTTTTTAATTATTCCTTTTCGGGGATATTTACGCTGATGCAAAGCTCTTCAAGCGCCTTGGGGTCTCCGGGAGCGGGACACTTGGACATAAGCTCGGATGCATTCTGAACCTTGGGGAATGCGATCACCTCGCGGATATCCTCAAGGCCGAGAAGGAGAGTTACAAGTCTGTCAAGGCCGAAGGCAAGACCGCCGTGAGGAGGAACGCCGTACTTGAAGGCCTCAAGGAGATAACCGAACTTTTCGTTTGCCGTTTCATCGTCGATACCGAGAGTATTGAACATCTTCTTCTGACGCTCTGTTGTGTGGATCCTGATAGAACCGCCGCCAAGCTCCGTACCGTTGAGAACGATATCGTATGCTCTTGCGCGAACGCTTGCGGGATCGGTATCTATCTTATCCATATCCTCTTCCATAGGCATTGTGAAGGGATGGTGCTTCGCATAGAAGCGGCCCTCCTCCTCATCATACTCGAAGAGGGGGAACTCTGTTACCCAGAGGAAATTGAACTTTGACTTATCTATAAGGCCCATTCTCTTGGCTACCTCGCAGCGCAGAGCGCCGAGAGAGTCGAACACAACGGTATTCTTATCTGCAACAACCAAAAGAAGGTCGCCCACAGCGCAGCCCGTCTTTTCAAGGATAGCGCTGACCTCATCCTCTGTGAGGAACTTTGCAAAGGAGGAGGAAGCTCCGCCCTCTGCATTCTTATACCATGCAAGGCCCTTTGCGCCGTAGGTCTTTACGAACTCAACGAGGGAGTCGATCTCCTTGCGGGCCATCTTTGCGCCGCCGGGCACGTTGATCGCGCGAACGCTGCCGCCGCCTGCAACGCAATTTGCAAATACGCCGAAGCCGCAGCCTGCAACAACTTCGGAAATGTTGCAAAGCTCAAGGCCGAAGCGGGTATCGGGCTTATCGGAGCCGAATCTCTCCATAGCCTCAGCATACGTCATTCTCTTGAAGGGAGTTTCAAGAGGCTTCTTCATAAAGTCATCAAATACCTTCTTGATGAAGCCCTCGTTTACAGCGATGATATCCTCCTCATCCGCAAAGGACATCTCAAGGTCGATCTGAGTGAACTCGGGCTGACGGTCAGCACGGAGGTCCTCGTCTCTGAAGCATCTTGCGATCTGGATATAGCGGTCAAAGCCGGAATACATAAGAAGCTGCTTATAAAGCTGAGGAGACTCAGGAAGAGCATAGAAGCATCCGGGATGAACACGGCTGGGAACGATATAGTCTCTCGCGCCTTCGGGAGAGGGCTTGATGAGAGTAGGTGTTTCAATATCGATAAAGCCGTTATCGCGGAAATAGTTTCTTGCGATATTTGTGATCTCGCTTCGAGCAAAGATATTTCTCTGCATATCGGGACGGCGAAGGTCAAGATAACGGTAGGTCAGTCTTGTTTCGCTGTTTGTTTCGGAGTTTTCAACGATGGGGAAAGGAGGAGTGAGAGCCTGAGAGAGCACCTTATACTCATCTACTGCGATCTCGATCTCACCTGTGGGGAGATTTTTATTTACCGCACCCTCGCCGCGGGGACGTACGGTTCCCTTTGCGCAGAGAACGTACTCGCTTCTCGTTGTGAACGCCTTCTGAAAGATATCGCGGTCAGTATTATCGTCAAAAGCAAGCTGAACGATACCGGTACGGTCGCGAAGGTCTATAAAGATAAGGCTGCCGAGGTCTCTCTGGCGCTGGCACCAGCCGAGAACGGTTACTCTCTCGCCGATATTCTCGGAGGAAAGTGTGGCGCAATAATGAGTGCGCTTGTCGTTTCTTTCAAAGATTTCCATGATTTTTTCCTTCTATGTAAATACAGATTTTTAACTGAAAAATTTATCAAAGGCCACCATAAGGTCATCGCAGACGAAATCTGCGCCTGCCCCGTAAAGCTCCTCTGCCGTAAAGGAAGTGGTCACCGCAACGGCAAACATACCTGCGGCCTTTGCTGCCTTGACACCTGATATTGCATCCTCAAACACAAGGCACTCCGAGGGGGCGCGGCCGCACTTTGCCGCCGCCGTGAGAAAGATATCGGGGGCGGGCTTTTTCTTTTCCACGTCGCTTCCCGTGACTATGGTTTTGAAAAGAGCCGTATCCACGCCGACGCAGGCAAGATTGGTCTCCACCTTGAAAAGCCCCGCGCTTGAAGCAACGGCTATCTCGTAGCCGCTCTCCGAGAGCTTTTCTATTATCCTGCGGCTCCAGGGGAGAACGCAAAGCTCTTCCTTTGCATACTCGGCATAGAGCTTATAGGAAACGTCGGTCATCTCAAGAGTATAGGGCACGCCGTGGGCCTCGGATACACCGCCGATATACAGTATATCGCCCATACCCGTATAGGGCGTGAACTCCTCGCGCTCAGCCTCCACTCCCCACTGACGGAGAGCATCCTGACAGGCGTGCTTGAAGGCTCTTTCGGAGTCTACCAATACTCCGTCCATATCAAATATGGCAAGGCTGAATCTTTTTTCCAAAATTCTCACATCCTCAGCTTTCAATTATAACAAAGCTCAAAGCTTTTTGCAATACTATTGCCTTAATTCAACTGCAATTCCACGGCAACACAGGACATGGAAGCCACCGTCCCGAAAAAGCGCTCTCCGCTGATGATATCGTATCCGCAGATACCCGTATCTATCGCCTCGTCCGTCACGTTTGCCAAAACGGCTACTCTTCTCTCGCCAAGGCTTCTTTCATATATAATATAGCCCTCGCCAAAATCGCGGACCTTGAAATCGCCCTTTGAGAACACGGGGTCCTGCCTCATCTCGCCAAGCTTTTTATAGTGGGAAAGGAGCTCCTCGTCCTCGTGGCCCCAGGGATAGGTGCGGCGGCAGAAGGGGTCTCTTCCGCCCTCTACTCCCGCCTCGTCTCCGTAATAGAGGCTTGGAACACCGTAGACCGTATACTGGATAAGAGAGGCCACCTTAAGACGGGCCTTTGCCTCTTTTCTCTCCTCCTCGGTCATCGCATGGGTGGAAAGCTCTTCGTTTGAAAGAGCGGAGTAGGTCTCATCGCCAAGCACCGTCAAAATCCTGTCGGTATCGTGGGTGCCGAGAATATTCATAAGGCTGTCGCACACGCACTTGGGATAAGATGAATATATTTCCGTCAGGGTAGCGGCAAGCTCCTCGCCGTCCCTGTTTTTCACAAAGTTGATACAAGCAGTTCTGAAGGGATAGTTCATAACGCTGTCAAGCTGTCTGCCCCTGAAATAGCGGCGTCTCTTGCCATACGCTATCTTATCCGCCGCATTCTCCCATACCTCGCCGATGATTACGGCATCGGGATTTTGCGCCTTTACAGACTCGCGGAATTCATCGAGAAAATCATCTGAAAGCTCGTCTGCAACGTCCAGCCTCCAACCGCCGATGCCCGCTCTCACGTACATTGCGCCGATACCCGTCTCGCCGGTGAAATACCTGCGGCAGGCACGGTTTCTGTGATTGAGCTTCGGAAGTATGCGAATGCCCCACCAGGACAGATAATCATCCTCATTGGAGCCGAAGCAATACCAATTGCGATAAGGGGATCTGGGATTTCCGTATGCGCCGTCGCCGTAGCGACGGTACCTATCGAAATATCGGCTGTCCTCTCCCGTATGATTGAAGACGCCGTCAAGGATAACCTTGATTCCCCTTGCATCGCACTCGCGAACGAGGGTCTCAAAGGCTTCCCTTCCGCCGAAGGCCTCATCAACGGTCATATAATCGCCGGTATCGTATTTATGGTTGGAGTATGCTTTGAAAATGGGGTTCAGATATATGACGGTCACTCCGAGGCTCTTCAGATGATCGAGCTTCTCGCAGATACCGTACAGGTCGCCCCCATAAAAAAGGTTATTCTTTACGTCTGCTCCCGGATATGCTCCGTACTGAGAGATGGGCGCATCCCAATCCTCCTCATAGACGCAATCGCTCCTTCTCTCCACCTTGCCGCTTTTTGCAAAGCGATCGGGAAAGATCTGATACATGGTCGCGCCGCGGAACCACTCGGGAGTGGTAAAGTCCTTTTCATATACGAGAAGGCGGAAATACGCGCCTTCTTTAGTCAAAAGTCTAAAATGCACGTTGTCCACGGAATCGCAAAACAGCGTTTGCTCTCCGCGAAGGAACACCACCGTATACCAGTATAGTCCCTCACCCAGCGCGCCAAGGTCCACCTCAAGGCAAAACTCCCCTTCTCCCTTGGGATCAAAGGGAATATCCCACCCTGCCCCGCCGTCGCGGCGGATACGCAGAGCAACGTCCCTCACTCCGAAAACGGAGGGAACGCAGGCCCTGAAGGTCAGCTTCTCGGATTGGGAAAACGCTCCGCGAAGCGAAGCGTTTTCCGTACCGATAAATTTTTCAAGTGTAATTTCGGCATTTGCCGTAAGTTCATCATGAAGCTTTAAAAGCATCGGTTACCCCGTAAAAAACGATTATTTCTTACCTGTCATTCTTTCGATATTCCAGATCCTGTCTGCATACTCGCCTACGGAGCGGTCTGCAGCAAACTTGCCGGCTCCCGCAATATTCATAAGAGACTTGCGGTTCCATTCTGTGGGATCTGCGCGATAAAGGTCGTTCACTTCCTTATGCATCTTTCTGTAGGACTCGAAGTCTGCCATGCACATAAAGGGATCGGAAACGAGAAGATACTCTGAGATATGAGAGAAGGACTGGCCGTTGAAGCCCTGAGAGAATCTGTTCACGATCTTCTGGAGTCTCTCGTTTCTGTTATAATAGTCAGCGCTGTGATAGCCCATGGAGCGGATATTCTCAACCTCGGGAGCGGTGAGGCCGAACATGAAGAGATTGCCCTCTCCTGCCTCCTCTGCCATCTCGATGTTTGCTCCGTCTGCCGTGCCTATAGTGAGCGCGCCGTTTATCATAAGCTTCATACAGCCCGTGCCGCTTGCCTCCTTACCTGCAAGAGAGATCTGCTCGGAGAGCTCTGCTGCGGGAACAAGCTTTTCTGCAGTTGTTACGTTATAGTCCTCAAGGAATACAACGCGAAGCTTTTCGGAAATTCTCTTATCCTTATTGATCTCCTCACCGATATTCCAGATAAGGCGGATGATCTCCTTTGCCATTCTGTATCCGGGAGCGGCCTTTGCGCCGAAGATGAAGGTCTGAGGAAGGACGTCTGCATTGGGGTCCTCCTTCAGTTGGAGGTACAGATCAATGATATTCATTGCGTTAAGAAGCTGACGCTTATACTCGTGAAGTCTCTTGATCTGCACGTCGAAAACGGTATCCGTATTGAGGAGGATGCCCGTCTTCTCGAAATAATGCTTTGCAAAGCTTTCCTTATTCTCCTTCTTGATCTTGGCAAGGCTCTCAAGAACCGCGCTGTCATCCTTGAACTTTCTCAGGTTTGCAAGCTCTGTGGGGTTCTTCTTATAGCCGTCGCCGATGCAATCGGAAAGGAGGCCTGCAAGGCCGGGGTTAGAGTATGTGAGCCAGCGGCGATGAGCGATACCGTTAGTTACGTTATCGAACTTCTCGGGCCACATTCTGCAGAAGTTTCTGAAGGTGATATCCTTCAGGATATTGGAATGGATCTCGGAAACGCCGTTGATATGATGGCTGCCTACGATAGCAAGGTTTGCCATTCTTACAACGCCGCCTGCGAGGATCGCCATTTCGGAAATTCTGTTCCAGTTGCCGGGGTATGCCTCCCAGACCTGCTTGCAGAATCTCTCGTTGATCTCCTTGACGATCTGATGGATTCTGGGAAGTCTGAGGCGGAAGAGGTCCTCGTTCCAGGTCTCAAGAGCCTCGGGGAGGACTGTATGGTTAGTATAGGAGGTCATTCTGGAAACCAGATCCCATGCGCGGTCCCAATCGAGGCAATACTCGTCGAGAAGGATACGCATAAACTCAGGCACGCAGAGCGCGGGATGAGTATCGTTGATATGAACGGACACCTTATCGGGAAGGTTATCAATGGTGCCGTATACTGCCATATGATCGCGGATGATGCTCTGGCAGGATGCGCTTACCATAAAATACTGCTGAGTGAGTCTGAGGATCTTACCGTCATAGTGGTTATCTGCGGGATAGAGCACCTTGCAGATGATATCCGCATTAACGCTTGACTCAAGAGCTCTTGAATACTCGCCCTCTGCGAAAAGGTTCATATTGAAGTTATCAATATCCTTTGCCTTCCAGAGACGGAGAAGAGATACAGCCTCGCTGTCTGCGCCGCTCATCATCATATCGTAGGGAACGGCCTCGATCTCCTCGCAGTTATCGTAGATGATCTCAAGTCTGCCGTTATCCCACTTCTCGCGGATATGGCCGCCGAAGCGAACGCGGAAGGTCCTGTCCGTTCTGGGAACGAGCCATACCTCACCGCCGGGGAGCCAGTTATCAGGCATTTCGATCTGCATACCGTCTATGATCTTCTGCTTGAAGAGACCGTATTCGTAGCAGATGGAGAAGCCCGTTGCGGGATAATCCAGAGAGGAGAGAGAGTCCATATAGCAAGCGGCAAGTCTGCCGAGACCGCCGTTGCCGAGGCCGGCGTCAGGCTCACACTCATAAAGGTCCTCAAGAGTTACGCCGAACTCCTTGAGAGCACTTTCATACTCGCCGGTGAGAGAAAGATTGCAGATGTTTGTTTTAAGAGAGCGTCCTACAAGGAACTCCATGCACATATAGTAAACGCGCTTTGCGCCCTTTTTGTTTACCTTATGCTTGAAAGCCTGTCTTTTCTCGGTCAGAATATCTCTGACCGTCATTGCACACGCCTTATAAAGCTGGTCCTTGGTTGCCTCTTCGGGCGAGCAGCCAAAATAACGTGAGAGCTTTGTTTCAATATTTGCTTTTACTTCGTTTACGCCGGGTTTGATTTCCATACCTATGATTGTTCCTTTACTAATTCCTACTTTTTATAATTACAGATTGTTATAGAGAGCAGCGTATGCATCTGCGGATACTGCCCATGAGAAATCTGTTTTCATTACCTTCTGCTGAAGCTTCTTCATTGCTTCGCTGTCAGCATATACGGCGAGAGCCTCGCGGATCTTTGCATAAAGCTCCTCGCTGTAATAATTTGCAAACGTAAATCCGTTGCCGCAGATCTTATCTCCGTCTATCCAATAGCCCTTGATGGAGTCGTAGAGACCGCCTGTTTCTCTGATGATCGGAACTGCGCCGTAGCGGGAGCAGATCATCTGAGAGAGACCGCAGGGCTCGCTCTTGGAGGGCATGATGAAGAAATCGCTTGCAGCGTAGATACGCTTGGAGAGTGCTCTGTCATACTTGATAAGTGCGCGCACCTTTGTGGGATACTCGCGCTCAAGAGCCTTGAAGAACTCCTCATACTGAACGTCGCCCGTGCCGAGGACTACGAGCTGGCAATCGTTCTCTGCCATCATTCTGAAGCCGATCTCGCGAACCAGGTCTGTTCCCTTATGGGAAACGAGGCGGGAGATGATGGAGAACATGGGAACGTCCTCTCTTACGGGGAGACCGAGCTCCTCCTGAAGAGCAGTCTTATCGGCAGTCTTGCCCTTAAGGCTTCTCCAGGTATAGTTCTTTGCTATCTCAGTATCCTCATGGGGATCGTAATACTTATAATCGATACCGTTGAGAATGCCGCAAAGCTTGAAGGATACTCCGCGAAGAAGGTCCTCAAGGCCGTGCGCATACTCGCAGGTCTGGATCTCCTCTGCATATCTGGGGCTTACGGTGCTTACCTTATCGGCGCACTCGATGGCGCCCTTCATAAGGTTCATACAGCCGCCCCACTCAAGGAGAGGAATATGGCAGTTATCGATACCGAAAACGTCGCCGAGGATATACATATTATATTTGCCCTGATACTCTATATTATGGATCGTAAATACGGTTTTAATGTAATCGTAACCGTAAACGCATCTGAAATGAACGTTGAGATAAATTACCGTCAGGGCAGACTGCCAGTCGTTTGCGTGGATAACGTCGGGATAGAAGCCGATATGAGGGAACATTTCAAGAACGGCAAGACTGAAGAATGCAAATCTCTCGCCGTCATCGTAATGACCGTAAAGAGTGCTTCTCTTGAAATAATACTCGTTATCAATGAAATAGTAGGTGACGCCGTCCTTCTCAAGGCTGAATACGCCGCAATACTGCTCTCTCCAGCCGAGACGCACGGTGAACACTGCCTCCTGCTTCATCTGGGCTCTCCACGTATCGTTCACAGCCTCGTAAAGAGGAATGACAACGCGAACGTCAAAGCCCTCGGGATCCTTAGCCTTGAGTGCCTGAGGGAGGCTTCCCATTACGTCGCCGAGGCCGCCTGTTGCGGCAAAGGGCATACACTCACTGCCGACATAAAGAATCTTCTTCATCAGATCATCTTTCCTTTCGCAATATAGAAGGGCAGATTTTCACTACCGGAGAGAACTCTGTCATCACGGATGACTACGTTCTTATCTGCGATAACGCAGTTGAGAGTTACGTTCTCACCTGTTACGGAGTTCTGGAGCATGATGCAGTTGCGAACCGTTGTTCCCTTCTTAACGTGAACGCCGCGGAAGAGAATGGAGTTTTCAACCGTACCCTCGATAACGCAGCCGTCGGCGATAAGGGAGTTTTCAACCTTTGCGCCCTCTGCGTACTTTGTGGGAGCTGTGTTACGGACCTTTGTGTATACGGGTCTTTCACGGTTGCCGAAGAGCTCGCCGCGAACGCATCCGCAAAGAAGCTCCATATTAGCCGCAAAGTAATGCTCAAGGCTGGAGATGGCATTGTAATAGCCCTCGTAGCGATAGATGCAGAGCTTGGAGGTGGGCATTACGAAGGGGAGAGCCTGATGATAGAACTCTGTGTAACCGTGAGAAATGGCATTATCAAGAAGAGAGATGAGGAAGGTTCTTGTGAATACCATAATGTTTGTGCTGACGTCGTATTCCTCTGTCATAAGAGGGGTGCTCTCAACGAAATCGGTGATAACGCCGCGATCGTTGGAATATACGATGACCTTGGAGCCGCGGCTCTTCTCAGCGTTTACCTTCATTCTCTTCGTTACGAGAGTGAGGTCTGCGCCCTGAGCCTCATGGCTGTCTATAACGTCGGAAAGGTCGATATTGCATACTACGTCGCTGTCGGAAAGAACGATAACGTCCTCATCGCAATGAGTGATATACTCGCGAACGCCCATAAGAGCCTCGAGGCGGGTAGTATAGAGCTGGTTTGCGCGGGGATTTTCATATGCAGTGATGAAGGGAGGAAGGATCATAATGCCGCCGCTTCTTCTTGCAAGGTCCCAGTCCTTACCGTTACCGATATGGTCGATAAGGGAACGGTAGTTATTATGGGTTACTATTCCGACCTTATTGATGCCGGAGTTTACCATATTGGAAAGAGTGAAGTCTACGAGTCTGTATCTTCCGCCGAAAGGAAGGGATGCCATTGTACGGCGGGAGGTCATCTCGGGGATACACTTATCGTGGATATTGGAAAAGATCAATCCTGCTGCAGTCATTATTTTACCCTCACTTTCTTACGTCGGGTATCATAACACCCGCACCTACGTTTGCGCCCTCGGCAATTACCTCGGCATCTCCGATAACGGCTACGCCCTCGGAGTCGCCCTTTTCACCGCCGACCTTGGCATTCTTACCGATAACAACGTTTGTATCAAGGATGGAGTAGCTGACAAGAGCACCCTCCTCGATAACGGAGCCGCCCATTACCACGCTATCGCGTACAACGGCGCCGGGAAGCACCTTTACTCCGGGGAAGAGAACGGAATTCTCAACCTTACCGAAGATCTCGCAGCCCTCTGCCACGATGGAGTTCTTTACCTCTGCACCCGCGCCTACGTACTGAGGAGCGAGAATTTCGTGACGGGTGAATATTCTCCACTTTTCATCATCAAGGTTGAACTCGGGCTTCTCGCCGAGAAGGTCCATATTTGCCTCCCAAAGAGAGGAGATGGTTCCAACGTCCTTCCAGTAGCCCTCGAAGGGATACGCTACCATATTCTGGCCGTCTGCAAGCATTGCGGGGATGATATTCTTACCGAAGTCGTTGGAGGATTCGGGATCCTGAGCATCGCGGGTGAGATAATCAACGAGCTTTGACTTTGTGAAGATATAGATACCCATGGAAGCCATTGTGGATTCGGGGTTCTTGGGCTTCTCCTCGAACTTATAGATCTTGGAGTCCTCGTCTACGGACATGATACCGAAGCGGCTTGCCTCCTCGATCGGAACGTCGAGAACTGCGATGGTGCAGTCTGCGTTTCTCTTTTTATGGAACTTGAGCATCTTAGCGTAGTCCATCTTATAGATATGGTCGCCGGAGAGGATAAGAACATACTCTGCATCGTATCTCTCAATGAACTTAAGGTTCTGATAGATAGCGTTTGCAGTGCCCTTATACCAGTCGGCCGCCTTCGCGCCCTGATAGGGAGGAAGGATCTTTACGCCGCCGTATGTACGGTCAAGGTCCCAAGGAAGACCGTTGCCGATATAATCATTGAGAACAAGGGGCTCGTACTGAGTGAGCACGCCTACCGTATCAATGCCGGAATTGGTGCAGTTTGAAAGGGGAAAATCTACAATGCGGTACTTACCGCCGAAGGGAACAGCAGGCTTTGCAACCTTTTGAGTAAGTGCGTAAAGTCGGCTTCCCTGACCACCTGCGAGCAGCATAGCCACGCACTCTTTTTTCTTGAACACTATGAGATCCTCCTGAATATATAAAATTTTTATTATCTGTGTTTAAGTATGACAGCTCCCAGAGGGGGCAGATCAACTGCTATGGAATAGGGGGTTTTTCCCGTTTTTGAAAGAGAGGCCACCTTCACCCCGTTTTCAATTCCCTCGCCGCCGAATTCGCGGCTATCCGAGGAGAGAAGCTCCTCATACTCGCCGCCGTAGCCGACGCCGAGAGCGTAGGAGGTCATCCTATGGGGATTGAAATTAATGGCCGTTACCACCTCGCACCCGTTTTTATCTCTTCTTCTGTAGGCAAGAACGCCGCCTGCCGCCATATCGAGGATAAAGCCCGAGGGGGTGCAATCCTGCTCCCATAGGGCGGGAGTTTTCAGATAAAGGTGATTGAGCCTTGCAACGTATAGCTGAAGCCTTGCATGGGCCTCGTAATCAAGAAGGAACCACTGAACGCTCTCCTCTCTTGACCACTCATCAAACTGACCTATCTCACAGCCCTGAGCTCTGAGCTTTTTGCCGGGACGGGTCATCATATAAGCAAAGAATGCTTTACAGCCTGCAAATTTCTGAGTGTAATCTCCGGGCATCTTTGATATAAACGAGCCCTTACCCTCCGTTATATCCGAAAGGGAGAGAGTCATCACTCCCGCCTCGCCGAAGGCGTGGCGCAAGGGAGCGGAAAGCTCGCTGATATGACGCTCGCGGTCCTTCAGGGGAATAGCCGCAAAAGCGAGGGTATCCTTGGTGCAGACGGAGTCCCACTTGAAGGTAAATCCCAGTCCGTCGGCGGCCGTTGATGTGACGGCGCGCATACCCGAAAGGTCGTCTTCGGAAACGGTGAACACGTCGCAATAGTGCTCGCGCAACACCTCGTTTAGGCTGCGGATGAGAGCAACCCTCATGCGGTCCACGCTGCCGTGCTCGTTATAGATAAGCTCGGAAAGGCGCTTTATCCTCAATCCGTCTATATGGAAAAGCTCTGCGAAATAGAGAGCGTTTGAGATAACGAAGGACCTTACCTCTCTTCTTGAAAGATCCAGCCTCTTTTCATCCTTGGCGGCGGAGCTCATCTCAAAGAGGCAGCTGCCGTCAAATCGGGAAAGACCGGCCTCTCCCAAGGCGAAATTGCAGATATCCATATCAAGGATAACGCCGATACCCGCTCTATGGAGCATTTCGACAAGGAGCATAAAATCCCGCGTGCTGCCGAAGCGGCCCGATGGGGCATAGAAGGAGGATATCTCCCCTGCCTCGTTATCGCAAAGGGCGTCCGTCAGCTCCACGTGGGTATACCCCATCTGCAAAAGATAGGGGCAAAGCTCATTGCCTATCTGCTCATAGCTCATAACGGAGCCATCGCCCATCCTCATCCACGATGCAAGATGAGCCTCGTAGATATTGACGGGGACGTATCTTGCTCCGCCGTCGGCGCACATCCTTTTTCGCCCCTCCATCCAGCAGCTGTCGCGCCACTCGAAGGTCTGGGGATCGAAAACGGCGGATGCGCTCTCGCCGAAGGAGCCGCCTGCGGCTCCGAAGGGGTCTGCCTTATAGAGCACCTTATCTGCCGTATATATCTTGAATTTATAAAGCCCGCCCTCACTTATTCTCGAATGAGGAACGGTGCATTCCCAGAAGCCCGTTCCCTCAAGGCTCTCCATGGGATCGTCCTCGCTCCAGCAGTTGAAGTCTCCCACAACGAAGACCCTTGCCGCCGAGGGCGCCCACACGCGGAAAACGTATCCGTTATCCATACGGTGACAGCCGAGGTATCTGTATGCATGGTGCTCCGTTCCCTCGTGAAAGAGGAACGCGGTAACACTGCCTTCCTGTCCGAACATCATATAAACACCTAACCTTTCGCCGCAAACGTTTTCCCAAAAGAGCAGGGCTTCAAGCACAGCGCCGAAAGCCTTGTCCCGAAAAAAGGTAAGACTTACCGACGATACACTATACTTTATTATATATTATACTCCCATATGCTTTTTATTTCAATAGATTTTTGTCCTCAAATACACAGATATTTAAAAAAATATTTGTATTTTGTCATAAAAAAGCCAACCTTTCGGCAATATTTGACCCTATTTGCAAAAATTGAAAATCCAAGGTATGAACCTTAGGTAAAATTTCAGATGACTGTTGAAAAAGCCTTTTGAAAATGGTAGAATAGAAAAAAGCTTTAAGGAAAGTATGAGAATATGGCTGAAAAGAAAAAGCAGGAATTTATTGCAGACGAAAACTTTGAAATAGAAGACTCCAACGCCATGAAGGTCCTTCGCGGCAAGGGAGAGGAGAACCTCAATCCCCACGAGAGCCACCTGCCTCAGAAAAAGGTGGGAAGGCTTGAGAACTTCTGGTATCTCCACAAGTGGCACGCGGGCCTTATTATTATGACGGTCATAATCGGCGTCGTTCTCCTCGTTCAGTTTCTGACCAACGTTCCCTCCGACGTTACCGTGCTCTACACGGGTCCTCAGGCCATGGTCGGCGCAGATTACGACAGGCTTGACGATGCCTTCAAGGAGGCCATGGGCGACTACAACGGCGACGGCAAGAAGGAGATCGAATTCGGAGATAACACCTATCTCACTCAGGAGCTTATCGAAAAGAGAAAGGCCCTGAACCCCAAATACACCTACGACGTCAAGGCAAATCAGACGGCCTACGAGCGCTACCGTATGGATATCGCCACCTGCGCCCATATGTGCTATATGCTTGACCCCGAGCTCTACCGCGGCGCGGCTGAGGACGATATCTTCGTTCCCCTCTCCGAGATATTCGGCGAGGATATTCCCGACTGCGCTTACGACGAGTGCGGCATCATCCTCGGCGAGACCGCCTTCTATCAGGAGAACTCCGATATCCAGTATATCCCCAAGGATACGGTCATCGCTGTCCGCATTCCCGCAGTCCTTGATATTTCAAGCGATGAAAAGCAGGCGGAGCTTCTTGAGATACACAAGCAGTTCCTTCGCGACATCGTTGAATACGAGCCCGAGGAGAACGGGAATGAAGAATGAAGAATGAAGAATGAATAATTGATGTTGAAAACCGACGGTCACCGTCGGTTTTCTTCTTTAAAAATCATTGTACTTTTGGCGGGAATATGTTAAAATATAAAAAAGGACAAAACAGAAAGGAGGCAGGAAATGGCTCTGTCTGCAAGAAACGTGCGAAAGCAGCTCACCATAGTCAAATCCATTGCAAGCGGTCTCTCCTTAAAGACCATACGCAAGGGCCAGAACATGATAGGCGAGCTTATGGAGTTCAGGCACCGCCACAAGGTCATCCTGAAAACTCACAGCTTTGAAAGCTTTGACGGCGCGTGGGTTCTGCCCAAGGACGAGAGACGCGAGGGCGTTATCCTCTATCTCCACGGCGGCGGCTTCACCTGCGGAGACCTTGAATATGCTACGGGCTTCGGCTCTACCCTTGCCGTTCATCAGGGCGCAAAGGTATTTTGCCCGGCCTACCGTCTTGCCCCCGAGCACCCTTATCCCGCAGCCCTTGACGATGCCCTTGAGGCATATCGCTATCTGCTGGAAAAGGGCTACAGCTCAGACCATATCTCCCTTTGCGGCGAAAGCTCCGGCGGAGGGCTTTGCTATTCCCTTTGCCTCAGGCTGAAAGAAGAGGGGCTCCCCCTTCCCTGCGGCATTATCGCCATATCCCCCTGGACCGACCTTACCCACTCCGGCGAGAGCTATGAAAAGAATATAGAGGCCGACCCCTCCATGACTCGCGAAAAGCTTGAGTTCTTTGCCGACTCCTATACGGAAAAGGATATGAGGCGCGACCCTCTCGTATCCCCCGTTTTTGCCGATCTCTCCCATATGCCCCCGTCTCTCATCTTCGTTGGCGCAGACGAGATAATGCTCTCAGACTCCGAGAGCCTCCACCGTCGCCTTTGCGAGTGCAATTCAAAGAGCCGACTTATCGTCACCCCCGAGAGATGGCACGTTTACCTGCTCTACGACCTCAGCGAGGACAGACGGGACCATCAGACCATCAGCCGCTTTTTGAATCAGGTGATGTCCCAGGAGAACAAGCTTCGCTGGATGCGCCTTGACAACGCGGCAAAGATATATCCCGCCGCAAGAAACCAGAACTGGTCCAACGTTTTCCGCCTCTCCTGCACCCTTACGGAGGACGTGGACACAGCCATCCTCTCAAATGCCCTTGATATCACCGTCCGCCGCTTTCCCTCCATCGCGGTCAGGCTGAAGAAGGGCCTCTTCTGGTACTATCTGGAGCAGCTCTCCGTTGCCCCCGATATCAAGGAGGAGTGCAGCTATCCTCTGACGAGGATGTCCAAAAGAGAAACGAGAAAGTGCGCCTTTCGCGTGCTCACCTATAAAAACAGAATAGCCGTTGAGATATTCCACTCCCTCACCGACGGAACGGGCGCCCTCATATTTCTGAAGAGCCTCGTTGCCGAATATCTCCAGCAAAAATACGGGGTTTACGTTCCCGCCGAAAACGGCGTTCTCGGCAGGGTTGCCGAGCCCTCCGAAGCTGAGCTTGAGGACAGCTTTCAGAAATACGGCGGCGATATCTGCGCAAAGCGAAGCGGAAATACCGCCTGGCGCCTTGAGGGAACCCCCGAGCCCCACGGCTTTCTTAATCTCACCTGCCTCAAGATGTCTGCCCCCGAGGTATTGAAAAAATCAAAGGAATACGGCGTCAGCCTGACCACCTTTATGTGCGCCGCCATTATGATGGCCATACAAAACCTGCAAAAGGAAAAGGTGCCAGACCGTGAGCGCCGCCGCCCCATAAAGGTGCTCATTCCCGTTAATCTGAGAAATCTCTTTGAGAGCAGGACCCTCAGAAACTTTGCAATGTACACCACCCCCGAGATCCTTCCCCTCCTCGGCGAATACGAGTTCTCCGAGATATGCCGCGTTATCCACCATTGCATGGGCGCTGAGATAACGCCGAAGCATATGAGCACGATGATAGCCGCAAACGTCAGAAGCGAGCGGATAATGGCCGTTCGCGTTATGCCCCTTTTTATCAAAAATATGGTGATGAAGGCCGTTTTCACCGCCGTTGGCGAAAAGAAATCCTGCCTCACTATGTCAAACCTGGGCGTTGTTCGTATACCCGATGCCATGAAGCCCTACGTTCAGCGCTTTGATTTCATCCTCGGCGTTCAGGCAACGGCGCCCTACAACTGCGGCATCATCTCATACGGCGATACCCTCTACGTAAACCTTATCCGCAACATCCGCGAGCCTTATCTTGAATACCACCTTTTCAAGGTGCTCAGAGAAATGGGCATCACCGTTGCGGCTGAGAGCAACCTCCCCGAATGCTGACGAAAGGAGAACATTATGTATTGCATCAAATGCGGCGTCATTCTTGACGACGGCGAAAAGAAATGCCCCCTGTGCCACACAGAGGTATTTCACCCCGATTATATTACGAAAAAGCCAAAGGAGCTTTACCCAAGGGATAAATATCCGGAAAGGGAGAAAAAGCCCCTGCTCTTTCCCATTCTTATGAGCCTTGCGTTTCTCCTCCCCGCTATCATCGTCACCCTTTGCGATCTTCAGTTTATGGGAGGCATCACCTGGTCCGGCTTCGTTACGGGGGCTCTGCTCATCCTGTACGTGAGCATAGTTCTTCCCCTGTGGTTCAAATCGCCGAACCCCGTTGTCTTCGTGCCCTGCGCCTTTGCGGCGGGTATTCTCTATCTCTTCTACATAAACCTTGCCTGCAACGGCCACTGGTTTTACTCCTTTGCCCTGCCCACGGCGGGAGGAGTTGCCCTTATCGTTTGCGCGGCGGTTACCCTTATGAGATATCTGAAGGGGGGAAAGCTCTTTATCTTCGGCGGAGCATTTATCCTCTTCGGCGCCTTTATGCTCCTCGTTGAATTTCTTATGGACCTCACCTTTGAGAGCGTCCGCTTCATCGGTTGGTCCTTCTACCCACTTATCACCTTCGTTCTCATCGGCGGCCTGCTCGTATTCATCGGCTGCTACCGCCCACTTAGAGAGGAAATGGAAAGAAAATTCTTTGTATAAACAGAAAAAACCGACGGCAAAGGGAGTTGCGGCAAGGGATTACCGCAACTCCCAATGAAATATTCCCTTTGGGAATATGAAATATTTCCTACGGAAATGTGAAATATTGCTAACGCAATGTGATATGTGCCCTTTGGGCACGTTAATGTAAAAAAATATCCGCAACCAAGGTTGCGGATATTTTTTATTCCTTAACATTTTCGAAGAAAATATTTCACAGGCGAAGCCTATTTCACTCGTCGTAAGACGAATATTACAGATTTACATCGCAAATCTATTTCATTGTAGGTTGGTCTTTTCCCTAAGACCAACCTACTAAAGGTGGCTTTTTTCATATATTCAAGGCTTTTTTCAGTAAATTAAGTATTGCAGATGCCATTCTTGAAAATCCGAGATCGTTTGGGTGTACTCCGTCAACGGTGCAACCGTCGCGAAATTCTCCGTCAAATATTCGGCCGCCGTCAAGAAAATAAACGTTTTCGTCACCGTTACGGCGAGCGTTTTCGTATGTTGAAAGAATAATATCTCTCCGCTCTCTGTCGTCACCCTCCGTTGCAGGGTAGGGGGCTGAGAGCATTATAACGGGCAGGGTGGGATAGGCTTTTCTGATAGTCTTGAAAAAGGGCTCGTGGGTCTCGCTGAGATACTTTGCGGTGGGTGCGTTGTAATCGTAATCAAAAACGAAGGCGCTCATTTTGAGAGAGGCGATATATTCTGCCATCTCAGGCTCTGCAACACAGCTGCCGGAAAAGCCGAGATTGAGATAGTCTGCGTTTGTTTCGTGAGAAATAAGAGCCTCGTAGGAGTTTCCCGGGCGGCTTGCGCACCCTCCCTGAGTGATGGAGGAGCCGTAGTAAACTATGGGCGCCATCGGCAGATAGTCCGCTCCCCTTTCAAGGTAAGCATCGGGAGCGATGCCAATTTCAAGCTTTTTTATGCCGTTGTAGAGAGGAAAGTTCAGGGTAAGAGCGCGGCGCTTTCTCTCCCAAAGGTCTGCAAAGCATTCAATGCCCGAGGTGATGCCCGTCCAGGGGAGAAAAGAGCGAAGATAGCGCTCTCTTCCGTCTGCAAGCTCGTAGAGATCAAAGCCGCAGGAAGCGCAAAGAGTCATATGAGCCATATGGCAGGCGCCGTCGATCTCTGCCCTAACGGCAATATAGGGAGAGTCTGTGGTGAAGCGGGCGCGAACTCCCGCCGTATTAAAGGAGAGCCAGTTTACTCCGCCGTTGACCCCTTCAAGGTGGGGCAGGCGTCTGAAGGGCCCGTCGTCAGCGGTCTGTAAGCAGCCGTAAAGGGAGAAGGGGGCCTCCTTTACGTTGTAGTAGCAGACGGGGCGACCGTCAACCGTGGCGGTGGCAAAATTTTTGTCTATTTTTTCAATTGAGCTTTCCATATTGACCTCAATAGCCGTATTTGCTTTTCAGCTTAAAGAAGAATGCTGCGGTAACGAAAAGGGAGAGCATCTCCGCAAAAACGACGGATATCCATATACCGTCAAGCTTGAATATCGCAGGTAGCAGTATAATGGCGACCACCTGAAAGAAAAGCGTTCTTGCAAAGGAGATAACAGCAGAAACGATACCGTTGTTAAGTGCTGTGAAGAAGGATGAGCCGAAAATATTAAAGCCCATAATGAGAAATGAAAGGGAGTAGAGCATAAAGCCTCTCACCGTCATCTCATACAGCTCTCTGTCGTAGCCGACGAAAATGCGGGAAAGGGGAGAGGCGAGAAGCAGGGCCAGCGCCGTCATCAAAAAGGCGCAGACAGAAACCACGATAATGCTTTTTTTTGAAATGCTTTTCAGCTCCGAGGAGTTATTTGCTCCGTAATGATAGCTGATAATCGGAGCGCTGCCGATGGAAAAGCCGATAAAAACGGAAATAAAGATGAAATTAACGTACATGATAACGCCGTAAGCCGCAACTCCGTTTTCACCCGCAAGGCGGATGAGCTGAAAATTATAAAGCATATTGACGAGGGACATGGAGAGGTTTGTCATCATTTCGCTTGAGCCGTTGGCGCAGGCCTTCAGCAGAGCCCTTCTGTCAAAGCGGGCCTTTCCGAGGTGAAGTATTCCATCCTTGTTCGAATAGAAATAAACGAGTGGGATGATGCAGCCGACGAGCTGACTTATAACGGTTGCAACGGCGGCGCCAACGAGCCCCCAGCTGAAAGCAGCAACGAAAAGAGCATCAAGAACGATGTTGGTAACACCTGCAAGAACGGTTATCCAAAGTCCGAATTTGGGCTTTTCCGCACAAACGAGAAAGCTCTGAAATTCATTTTGCAATATGAATGCCGTTGAAAAGGGAATAAATATCCGTCCGTAGGAAACGCAGTAGTCTATCATTTCTCCCTCGGCGCCGAGAGCGATGGCAATAGGGCGAAGAAAGATAACACCGAGAAGAGAAAGGGCAACGCCCGTGATGATGGAAACGTATATGATTAGAGAAAAAAGCTCGTTTGCCCGCTTCTTATCCTGCTGACCGAGGGTCATGGAAACGAGGGCAGAGCCACCCGTGCCGAGCATGAAGCCCAAGGAGCCGAATATCATGCAAACGGGCATTATGAGGTTGATAGCGGCAAATGGCGTCTTGCCGACAAAGTTTGAAACGAAGATGCCGTCGATAACTCCGTAAATTGAAGTAAATATCATCATTATCACGGAGGGAAGAGTAAACCTGATAAGCTTGCTAAAAGTAAAGTGATCCGAAAGTCTGATTTCCATTATTTGCTGTTTTCTTTCACCTGTGCTTCATAATTGTAGAGTGGACCGTGAGCGCCGAAAACGTTCCATTTTCCCACTCCAAGTCGGCTGAATATGGCCTCACGCTCCCTTGTGCAGAGGGTCTTGTCCATATCAACGGATGTGGTAAGGATGGGGGCGTATTGATTGTACTGCCTTTGCTCCGAGGTCATTCCCTTGATGTTCACGTATATATCTCCCGTGAATACAACGCGGTTCTTGTAGTCAATGAGAACGATCTCTCCGGGCAGGTGACCGCCGCCGCCCTCGTAGACCTCAAATTCAAGCTCTCCGAAGGAGAAAAAGCCGATGGGAGCAAGGGTGCGGCCCGTCATATCCTTGCCGTCTCCCAGGGAGATCATTTTGTCGGGATCCGCGGGCACGTATTCTGTAAGGGTCTTGCATATACGGATATAGGGGGTATGGAGAGGGTTCTTTTCTCTGAAGCCCTTTTTGCCGCTATATTCCTCAATAAGGCAAAGACGGCTCTTTTCGCTTGCGTATATCTTATCAAAAAGTGGGAGCAGGCCCACGTGGTCAACGTCCATATGGGTAAGCACGCACTTCTTTTCAATGGTGTCAAAATCGGGAATAAGACGCCTGAAGATATCAAGCATCTCGTTTTTATAGTAGGCGTAGCCCGTGTCAACGAAGAGGTATTCTCCGCGGCTCTTGATTATGGCGGTGTTGCTTCCGCAGGGGGGCTCGATCGTGGTGATCTCCGTCTCCTCGCCAACCTTGTGGGTTGTGATACGGGGGGCGAATGCCTCAGCTCGGGAGGCCGCCAAAAGATTTGCAAATTTAGAAATGCAGTCAAAGGTGCGGTAGGGAGAAAGGCCCTGCGCGTCAAGCACCTCCATTGCAAGGTTCGTGTTTATAAGGAGAGTATCCTTCTTTTCGGGGGAGATTCCCGATGCCTCGATAAGGCTGTCAACGAAGGATCTGTAGAAAAAGCTGTTGTCGTAGGAGCGCTCGCTCTTGTTGTATTCAACTATCTTCACGCGGCAGAGGGCCTCAGCCTTGAGGATGAATTCGGAGAGCAGGTCCACGTTATCAACGCGAAGACCTATTCTCATCAGCTGATATTCCGCTTCCTTCTCCTGAGAGCTGATATAGGATATATTGAAGCCGTATTCCTCAATGAGGGAGAGAAGCTCGGTGGCGCTGCCCGTAACGTCCTTGAGCATAAATTCAATAAGAATGATGCCCGAGTCCTGAGTGTTCTGATTGATATAGCCGATATCCGCAAGGATGCGGTCAGCCATTTCAAGCTTTTCTGCCTCTCCCTGAACCTCCATAAAAAGGGTATGAGAGTCAACCGCCTTGTTGTAGCTGAGGCGGGTGATGTTGATACCGAGGGAGGAAAAGCATTTGGTTGCCTGAAGGAGGGCGCCTATTTTATTGGGCAGACTTGTGATGTAAGTTTTTTTCATAAACACCTCATTAACATTTAAACGGGCTCTTTCTACGTATTATTGTACTTCGGCGGAGAAATATTGTCAAGGAAAATAAAAAAAGCCGAAAGGGAAGCTTCGGCGTGAAATATAAAAGAGGGCAAAATGTGAAATAACCCTTGACTGAAGACCTTCTTCACGATCTGTTAACTCAGTCAAGGGTTATTTCTGTTCACTCTTGAAGTCAAGCATTTTAATAACCTCTCTATTCTATTAATTTTTTTGTTCCTTGAGCATCTCCGTCCTATCCCCGGGACTGTAAATTTCTATATATTCAATTTCCCTAAGGTGGGATAAACCTAAAGCTTTGGGGATATTTTTAAGATACTGAAGGGAACCTTCCTGACTTTAAGAAAAGAAATGATGAAACTTTTCGGTGCTTTCATTCCACTTTTCAGAAACGGGTAACTTTGTTTGCTTTGCTTTCAGAATCTTGCGTTTCTTTAACACCTGAGGTTTCAGCCGATCTTTTGTAAAGTCTCTTTTTACTTGTACATCGGTATCACCCTTTCCTTGTCTATATATTATCACAGAGAATAGGGAAAATCAATACACACATTCTACAAAGTTCACAAAAATATTTTATTCAGAACGCAGAAAGTGTACAAGATGACCATCGAAATGCAAAAATACTGTTGACAAGTGGATGTGAAGTTTGATATACTAAATATGTTGGGGCGCTTAGGCGCCTTTTGAAATTTCGGGGTATTTTATGAAAGGAGAAGCTATGCTGTATCTTAAAAGATTTGATCTGGCATCGGCGGATGATGAGGACACATATATCCTTAATTATCCCTATAAGCTTGAGATGCAATGCTATACGCATAACGTCTATCCTTTCAAGGTCTTTCCCCAAAAGGGCCTTTCAAAGCTTGAGTTTGATCCCATAACCGTGATCTACGGAGGAAACGGATCGGGAAAATCCACCCTCCTGAACATTATTGCCGAAAAGCTTCGCCTCTCAAGATCGGCTCCTTTTAATAATACGCCCTACTTTGAGGACTATCTTGATTTTTGTTCCTATGATATGGAAAACTGCACAAAAGCTCCAAAGGGTTCAAAATACATCTCAAGCGACGACGTTTTTGATTTTTTGCTTGATATAAGAAGCATAAACGAGGGTATAGAACGACGACGCGAAATGCTCTATAAAGAATATGCGGATTTGAAATATACAAGGTATCAGATGAGGAGCCTTGATGATTATGATGAGCTGAAAAGGCATAACGAGGCAAAAAGGCAAACTAAATCAAGATTCGTAACTCAAAAGCTGCCCCGAGAGATATCCGGAGGATCTAACGGCGAGAGCGCATTTTCGTATTTTGCCCATGAGATAGAGGAGAACGCTCTCTATCTGCTGGATGAGCCTGAGAACAGCCTTTCCGTAAAGCTTCAAATGGAGCTGTGTAGGTTTATAGAAGACAGTCAGCGCTTTTATAATTGCCAGTTTATCATTGCATCTCATTCTCCTTTTCTGCTTTCAATGAAGGGCGCGCAGGTCTATGACCTTGACAGCAGGCCCGTAGAGCAGAAAAGCTGGACTGAGCTTGAAAACGTGCGTCTGTGGTTTGACTTTTTCGACTCCCACAGAGATAAATTCAAATAAACAAAAACCGACGGGTGACCCGTCGGTGTCAGCTTGTCGATAAAGATATCGACAAGCTGACCTCGGGCTGTCGAGAAGGATGCAGAAGCCGTGAATTGTCCGTCGTCGGCGTACAAAGGTACGACAGAGGGACAATTCGCAGCTAAAAAACCGCTTATAACAATGAAATCCGCCGATTTTTATCGGCTGATTTCTTCTTTTTTGCTGTATTTTTTCTCTAATGTAAATGTTATATGTTTTGCGGCTTTTGTTCTGCGCCTTCTATTGCCTCAATAAGAAAGCTCATGGGGCGAAAGCCGTCGTTGCAGGATATGAGGGCGCTTTTCGGGTCCTTCATCCATCCGTCGTAGAAATTTCCGCCGCCGCGGCTCAGCTCCTTGACGAAATATTCCATAGAGCCCCAGGCGCTGTCGCAAAAGCCCTCGGGCTTCTCACCGTCTGTGCTTATATAAACGTCGCCCACGCAAAAGTCGCAGGTGTGCTCAATGGGATTTTCGTATTTCTCCATAAGATCTGTATAGACAGTCTGCCTCAGGGCCGTTATCTTAACCTTTTTCATAGTGTACCGCCTTTCTTTAGCAAATTATATCAAAATAACTCAAAGGCGTCAATATTTCGGGACGATATTGTGAAGAACGGAGAAAGTTAATTTGAATGTTGACAAATCAACATCTCGGTGCTATAATCAAGATGTTGAAAATGCAACATCTCATTTTTTGATATTGAAAGGTTGGTTATTATGAAGAACAGACCCTTGAGAGATAAGATCGAGTTTGCAACAGTCCGCGACCTTATAGAATGGGCGGGCACACAGTATTCTAATAAAACGGCATATTCTTATAAAGAGGGAAGAGATAGAAAGAGCGTCACCTTCCGCACCCTGCGTGATGACGTTCGCGCCCTCACAACTAAGCTTTGCGAAATGGGCGTTGCAGGCAAGAGCTGCGTTCTTGTCGGCAAGCTTTCCTATGAATGGGCCCTCACCTATTTTTCCGTAATGGCGGCAGGGGGCGTTCTCGTTCCACTTGACCGCGATTGGCAGGCAAAGGACCTTTCAGAAACTGCAAAGAGCGCCGATGCGGCCTTCCTTTTCTGCGACAGCGACCTTTCCGAGGCCGCAAGCGAGATAGAAAATGCAGTAAGCCTTGAAGCACCCACGGCGTATCTTGCTTCTGCGGGAGAAGGCAGCCTTTCTTCTCTCATAGAAGAGGGAAGAGAGATGTATAAAGAATCAAAGGAAGTATACTTTAACGCCCCCGAGGAGCCTCTCAAGATGTCTCTTCTCGTGTTCACCTCGGGAACAACGGGTAAGGGCAAGGGCGTAATGCTCTCTCAGCACGCTATCCTCTCCGATATGTACGATATCATCCCCTATATTGATTTTGCCGATAAGACCGTGGGCGTGCTTCCTCCTCATCATACCTACGGTAGCACCATCATGCTCATCGGCCACACCATGATAGGCTGTGAGGTATATATCTCCTCCGGCATTCGCTACGTGCAAAAGGAGCTGAAGGCGGAAAAGCCCGGTCACTTGGTTCTTGTTCCTCTCTATCTTGAGACCTTTTACAGAAAGATACAGGCCAATATCAAGGATCAGGGCAAGGAAAAGCTTGTCCGCGCAATGATAAAGATGAGCAACGGTCTCAGAAAGCTGGGTATTGACCGCCGCCGTCAGCTTTTCTCCTCCATTCTTGAGGCCTTCGGCACAAACGTCAGAATGGTCATCACGGGCGGAGCCCCCATAAACGAGGAGATCGTACATTTCTTTGAGGCAATCGGAATTGAGGTTCTTAACGGCTACGGTATTACGGAATGCGCCCCCCTTATTTCCGTAAACCGCTCAGGACAGGTCGTTGATCAGAGCGTCGGCGCTCCTATTGATATGGATACGGTCATTATTGACGAGCCCAACGAGGACGGAGAGGGTGAGATACTCGTCAAGGGTCCCAACGTTATGCTCGGCTATTATAAGGACGATGAAGCAACAAGGGCGGCCTTTAAGGACGGATATTTCAGAACGGGCGACTACGGTAAGCTTTCCGAAGACGGCATCCTCTTTATAACGGGCAGAAAGAAGAACCTCATCATTCTTTCAAACGGTAAAAACGTGTATCCCGAGGAGATAGAGAACGAGCTTATCTCCGTTCCCGGTATTCTTGATATCATCGTATACGAGGGACAGAGCAAGCGCGGCATCTCTCATAATGCCATCGTTTGCGAGATATATCCCGATAAGGATTGGTTTGAAGCAAACGGCATTGAGGATAAAAAGGCATATTTCGAGCCCTTTGTTGAGGAGTATAATAAGTCCTGCGTGCCCTATAAGAAGATAGCTCATATAAAGATCAGAAATAAGGAATTCCCTAAAAATACCCTTAGAAAGATAATGCGCTTCAAGCTTGATACTACCATCGACTGAAAACAGTTGAGAAATTATAAATTTGATGGTATAATATACTTATCAAATTAATTGGAGCGAAAATGAAGGACGTAGTTGTAACGGGAGCATACGGCGGAATGGGCACAGCCGCGCTCAAGTCCCTTGCAGATAAGGGATACCGCGTATTTGCAATAGATAAGTGTGTTCGCGAGGCGGATGATAATATTATTCCCATATCCGCAGATATAACGTGTGAGGACAGCGTTGAAAAAGCTGTTTCAGAGGTAAAAAGGTATACCAAGAGCATTTTCGCGGTTATCCATTTTGCGGGAATATATATGCTTGATTCTCTCGTTGAGATGGATAGGGAGAGCTTTCAGAAAATATTTGAGGTAAACCTTTTTGGCGCTTTTCTTGTAAATAAAGCGTTTCTTCCTCTTTTTAAAAAGGGAAGCCGCATTGTTATAACGACCAGCGAGCTTGCGCCACTTGATCCCTTGCCCTTTACGGGTGTCTATGCCGTGACCAAGGCGGCCCTTGATAAATACGCCTATTCTCTCAGAATGGAGCTTCAGCTGCATGGTATCTCCGTTTCCGTTCTCAGAGCGGGAGCCGTTGAAACGGGTATGCTTGGCGCATCCACCGATGCTCTTGAGCGCTTCTGCGAGAGCACCGAGCTATATACCTGCAACGCAGACAGATTTCGAAGGATAGTAAACGGAGTGGAAGCGAGAAGCATCCCTGCAGAAAGGATTGCAAAAAAGGTGCTTTCAATTCTTGAAAAGAGGTGCCCCGCTTTTTCATACAGCATAAACAGAAATCCGCTCCTTCTTTTGCTGAACGCTCTTCCAAAGAGGCTTCAGCTATACGTAATAAGATCTATATTAAAATAAGCTCGGCCAATTTGAAAAAGGGATTTATTTCATTGAAAAGAACCCACACTTGTCGTAGACAAATGTGGGTTCTTTTCTGGATAGAGGCTACAAAAAAGATATTTTTGACGTTTTTGCGTATGACTTCGAACTCTTTCAATATAATTCAAATCATCCGCGAAGCGGATACCTTCCTACCTTTTCTCTTCACTTTTCTCTCTTATCTTTTCTCTGGAAACGACAATTTAAGAGAAGAGAGAAGAACGAAAAGAGAAAAGTGAAAAGAACAAAAAGAAACGACAATCTTCTGTCGAAAATTGTCGTTTCTTTTTGGTGCCGGAAGCGGGGGTCGAACCCGCACGGTATCGCTACCAACGGATTTTGAGTCCGTCACGTCTGCCAATTCCATCATTCCGGCGTATCCGCACCCGTTTATGATACCACAAAAATTAGTGTTTTGCAATACCTTTTCGTCTTTTGGGCGCAGGAATATTTTCATTTTATGCGTATTTTTTCTCCCAGTATGCGTGCAAAATAATGCCGGGTAGAGTGAAGAGTGAAAGGAACAGGGGGTGACCGCTCCTTTGGCATATCTCCCGATTTTTCATACCTGCCACTCTGCCGTAGTAGTGGAGGAGCAGGGCACGCTTTGCGCGGTATTTAAAGGAGCATCGGCGAATAAGCCCTGCCTTGTGGCATTCAAAGCACCCAAGGGGGCTCTTTCTCCAGAATGAGCGGCCCGAGGCTGTCAGTCCGTCCTCAAGGTATTCGTATAGGTAGATGACCCTCGGAACGTACAGAGTCTTATATTTCTCGGCGCATTTGAGCCAGAGATATCCTTCGGCAATATACCTTTCTCCCTCAAATTCGGGAAAAGGAAATTCGCGAAGAGCTTTCGTCTTGATGATCTCACAGCAGTCACCCTCGCGGCCTGCGTTTATTCTGTAGGAGATATGGTCTGAGAGGACCTCCTCATTTGAAAATTCCACCTGAGAGTTCTCCTTGTCCTGCCCCTTCTGAAAGCTCACAACTCCGACGGTGTCGTCACTTCCGTATCTTTCAAGATAGGGAAGAGCTGTTGCAAGGGCATCGTCGGTGAGGGTATCGTCGCTGTCGAGAATAAGCACCCAATCGGACTTTACGTGGGGATGGGCAAAGTTC
The DNA here is from genome assembly GCA_045545335.1 of Candidatus Avispirillum sp. Lineage (GTDB taxonomy): Bacteria > Bacillota > Clostridia > Oscillospirales > CAG-272 > Avispirillum. The sequence goes on from JAZQAS010000084.1 coordinate 27,072, forward strand.
AGCGCAGTATGCTTCCCGCCGTTTTCTTTATAATGGTATTCTATTAAAAAATCCGCTTTCTTTGAAAGACCGAGAACAGTATCGTCGCTTCTTTCGTCGCTGCCGTCGTCAATTATCAGCCATTGGATATCGCTGCGCTCCTGTGATGCAAGGCAGTTAAATATGGCCTCAAGATACTCGCCTCTGTTGTATAGCGGTGTAAGTACGGTAATTGAATATTTCATATACCCTCCATAGATGCTTTTATTATAGCATTGAAGACAGTCGATTTCAACCGAAAGACCTTGAAAAATCAATAAATTGTGCTATACTGAAAAAAAGTTAAAACTAAGGAAATTTTATATGCTCAGCTTTGAACCATTTTCTCTTGAGGCTCTGAGGCGCGCCCTGCCTATGATAAAAAAGAGCCCCCTGAGATGCAGTGATATATCTGCAGGATCAATATATATGTGGCGCAGCGATGAGAGCTGCCGTCTCTGCTTTTGGAACGGAACCTTTTCGTTAATGCAGGGCTTCGGAGATCATCCCTCCTTCAGCTATCCCGTGGGAGATGACCCC
>JAZQAS010000085.1:0-1758 GCA_045545335.1 Candidatus Avispirillum sp.
GATCAACTTTGTGTGAAATCCACCTGCGGTGGGTGAAATCGCTTCGCGGTGAAATATTTCCCTTCGGGAAATGTTAAGGTACGTTTTTACTTTGGCAAAAACGAATTAAAGGAGTATTGCAAAATGAGTGCAATTATAAAAGCAGAGCATTTGTCCTTTGCGTATCCCGGGGATGAGGATACTCTTCCCGTGCCTGCGCTTAAGGACGTCAGCTTTGAGATAGAGGAGGGCTCCTTCGTGGCTATCCTCGGCCATAACGGCTGCGGAAAGTCCACCCTTGCAAAGATACTTTGCATGATCCTTGAGCCCGATGAGGGAAGGCTTTTTATAAACGGACGGGATATGACGGGGGAGGATATTGAGGAGAAGGATATATACGATGCCCGCCGCAGGGTGGGAATGGTATTCCAGAATCCCGATAACCAGCTCGTTGCAACCATCGTTGAGGAGGACGTTGCCTTCGGATGCGAAAATCTCGGTATTCCCTCCGAGAAGATAAGAAAGAGAGTGGACGAGGCTCTCGATACGGTGGGCATGAGAAAATACGCCCGCCACGCGACCCACCGTCTTTCAGGCGGACAGAAGCAGAGGATCGCCATTGCAGGCGTTATTGCAATGAGGCGCAAGTGCATCATATTCGATGAGAGCACGGCGATGCTCGACCCCGGCGGAAGAAAAGAGGTAATGGACACCATATGCCGCTTGAACCGCGAGGAGGGCATAACCGTTATCCACATAACCCACTATATGAACGAGGCTACCATGGCCGACAGAGTTCTCGTTATGAACGACGGCGGCATTATTATGGACGGCACACCCTCGGAGGTGTTCTCCCGTGCCGACGAGCTTTGGGAGGCGGGGCTTGACGTTCCCCAGACCACGGAGCTTCTCTGGAGAATGAAGGAGGCGGGATACGATGTCCGCCTTGATATCTTCGACCCCGAGGAATGCGCGAAGGAGATAGCTAAAGCTATCGCAGAGAAGAGATAAGAGAGAAAAGAGAAGAGAAAATGAAGCTTTTCGCTTTGGGCGAAAAGCCACATCAATTATTCATTATTCATCATTCATTATTCATTTTTACGATTTATGGGAAAGATAGAGCTTCAGAATATAACTTATGTTTACGGCAAGGGCGCTCCCTATGAGATAAAGGCTCTTGACGACGTTTCTCTTTCCTTTGAGGAAGGGAAGATAATAGGCCTTATCGGTCACACGGGAAGCGGCAAGTCTACCCTTGTTCAGCTTCTCAACGGACTGATAAAGCCCGACTCGGGTCAGGTCCTTCTTGACGGAAAGGATATCTGGGCCGAGCCCAAAAAGATAAGGGACGTGCGCTTCAAGGTGGGCCTTGTAATGCAGTATCCCGAATATCAGCTTTTTGATGAGACCGTCTGGAAGGATATCTCCTTCGGCCCGAAGAATATGGGCCTTGGCGGAGCGGAGCTGAGCGAGGCTGTAACGGAGGCGGCGGCATTTGCGGGCCTTCGCGAAAAGCATCTTTATAAATCCCCCTTTGATCTTTCGGGAGGACAGAAGAGAAGAGCGGCTCTTGCAGGCGTCATTGCGATGCGTCCCTCAGTTCTTGTGCTTGACGAGCGTGCGGCAGGTCTTGACCCGGGAGCGCGCAGAAGCATTCTCGGCAGGATCAGAAATTATCAGCGCGAGAGCAAAACAACGGACATCATGGTGTCTCACAGCATGGAGGATATGGCCATGTATTGCGACAGCGTAGTCGTTATGGAGCACGGAAGGGTATCC
>JAZQAS010000086.1:0-21376 GCA_045545335.1 Candidatus Avispirillum sp.
TGCCGTATTCAATGCCTGCGATCTGACAAACGGTATCAAGGATCTTTCTGATGGTATCAACCTCAAAGAGGTTGTCCACGTCCTGCATTACGCAGGCAAGTCTCTCAAGACCCATACCTGTGTCGATATTCTTTGTTGCAAGCTCTGTATAGTTGCCCTCGCCGTCGTTATTGAACTGGGAGAACACGTTATTCCAGATCTCGATAAAGCGGTCGCACTCGCAGCCGGGATAGCAATTGGGGTTATCGCAGGCATACTTGTCGCCGCGGTCAAAATAGATCTCGGAGCAAGGACCGCAGGGGCCTGAGCCGTGCTCCCAGAAGTTATCGGCCTTGCCCATACGAACGATGCGCTCTGCGGGCACGCCTATCTTCTTATTCCAGATCTCAAATGCCTCGTCATCCTGCTCGTAGATAGAGGGATAGAGACGCTCTGCGGGGATCTCAAGAGTTTTGGTGAGGAACTCCCAGCTCCATTCGATAGCCTCGTTCTTGAAGTAATCGCCGAAGGAGAAGTTGCCGAGCATCTCGAAGAAGGTGCCGTGGCGGGCAGTTTTACCAACGTTATCAATATCACCTGTTCTGATGCACTTCTGGCAGGTGCAGACGCGGTGACGGGGAGGCTCTTCCTCGCCGGTGAAGTACTTCTTCATAGGAGCCATACCGGAGTTGATGAGGAGGAGGGATTTATCGTTTACGGGGATAAGAGAGAAGCTCTTCAGTCTCAGATGGTCCTTAGACTCAAAGAAAGAAAGATAAGCTTCACGAAGATCGTTAAGAGATGTCCACTTCATAAAAATCATTCCTTACAGATATTAGCGCTACTGCGCCATTTTATTTATACAAATAATTATATCACCCGAAAAATCCCGTGTCAATAGCAGGGGGCAGAAGAAAAAAAGATTTGAAAAGTTCCCTTTCACGTGAAACAACTATGATCGTCTGCGGCAAGCTTTGATTTGATAGGTGATGCGGACGATTTTTCGTTTGTTCCCTTGTGCGTCCGTTTTGAGAACGAGGGGTCTGATTGACCGTTACGGCTGTAAGGGAGGCGAGGACCTAAACCAAGCCTTCCCCCATGATTGGGGGGAAGGTGTCACCGATGCAGAAACTTGAAATTATAAAGAAACGGTATTTCCAGAGTTGTATTAAAAACTTTTGCTGTCTTCATAGGCGGTGACGGAAGAGGGTTGCTACCTGGGTGCGAACCGATGCTGAAAATTTCTGTATGCTTGGCATAGTGTAATTACTATAAACTATTTATAAAATACCGCTCAATTTGATTTGAAAGACAGCTCTCGTCCGGATAGCAAACCCTCATCCGTCTCCCCCATATAGTTTATCTTAGCTTAAAGTCATCAGCCGGAAATATAGAAAGCAATAATCAAGTCTCACTCTAAGGAGCCACCTTCCCCCAAATCTTTGAGGGAAGGACTAAATCGAAAAACGCTTTTGCAGACTGAGTCTGCAAAAGCGTGATTTTTATCGTATCAGCTCAAAATCGTCCTTCGGAGGGAGGGGGACGTATTCATCGTCAAGGGTATCGGAATACCAATAGGCAACTGAGGATATCTCATCCTGCAGGGGGAGATATCGTCCGTCACGTCTCCAGCCAAGTGCCTGCACCGTTACCTTAAGGTCCTCCTTAAAATACACGGGGTCTGTGATATGCCAGCGGTACATATCGAAAAACCTCTGGGAGAGATAGGTCTTATCCGTGGTTCCAACCTTATGGAGGCCTGCGTAGGGGGTGCAATACTCCCGATAGCCTCCCACGTCAAAGTTGCAGGAGCCGCAGAAATAATCCTCCGTGCCCGTGCCGCAAAGAGTGGGGAATTCGCGGTCGCCGTCAATATAAAACTTGACCTCGCCCTCGCCCCACCAGCCGTTTGACTTTACGCCCCAGCGGATATAGGTGCCCACGTAATGACCCTGACCGCGCACCTTATCAAGGATCGTATAATTCTCCTTATATGGCAGGCTGCGAACGCAATTGAAGCGGGCGTGGAAATAAAGAGCATCCTCAGAAAGCTCCTTCTCCTCGCAATCTATCTGATAATAAAGATTGCAGACATTCTCGCCGATATTTTCAACCTCAATTCTGAAGGAGGAGAAATAGGGCATCTCAAAATAGCAGTTCATTCCCTTGGCGGGATTTACGCACATGGCAAGGCTTGAAAGCTGACGGTAATCGTTTGCATCGCCGTTGCAGAAGAAATCCGAAAGGGGAGCCTCGATGGCGGGGTTCTCGTGTCCGTCAAAATAAACGCGGAGAATGAGAAGTCGCCCTGCGGGAAGAACTTCGGTTATCCAGATATGCTTGATGGCGCCCTGACCCTTGATATCTGCAAGAGTTGCGCTCTCTCCCGGCTGAATGACGAGATAGGGGTTTACCTTCCAGCCCTGCCCAAGCTCACGCGCCGCCCAGGATGCGCTGCCCTCGCCGACCTTGGCCATTCCTCCCTTGCCGTTTTCGCCCGTGAGATTTTCGGGGGTGACGGAGAAGGTGCGGATATTCTTTTTCGTTGTAAGTGAAGATAACATAACTGTCCTCCCATAGTTCTGACTGAAATCATTCTATCAAATGATGCCCCCGTTGTCAAGGCGGGATAACCATTAACAAACGCAGGTCTGCTGCCCAAAAGCCTCTCCGAAATCATTCTCAGGGAAGGTCGGCTTTTATTATTCCTTTTTGTCGAAAAAACGCTTTTTCGGTCTGACGGTTTTTTTGAAAAACGCCGTCGAATTATTGACAAATACTGTAAATTGTGCTACTATAATGTTGCAATATACAATATTTGGTAATTCTGTAAGACAAAAGGTAATAATTTGATATTTCTTGAAAGGAAGAAAACAATATGAAATCTCTCGGTATGGTCAGAAAAATTGACGAGCTGGGCCGCATCGTGCTCCCCATCGAAATTCGCAGAATGCTTGACATCAACCCCGGCGACGGCGTTGAGATGTTCTCCGACAAGGATAGAATAATCCTCCAGAAGTACGCCCCCTCCTGCATCTTCTGCGGCGAGGCCGACGGCATCACCACCTATAAGGACAAGAAGGTCTGCCGCGCTTGTCTTGAGGAAATGAAGGGTATCTAAAAATGAGCACAGTTCTTGAAAGATTTCTCAGATACGTTAAAATAGACACTCAGTCCGACGAGAATACGGGCGCGTCCCCCAGCACTCCGGGGCAGCACGATCTTGCCGCTCTTCTCTACGAGGAGCTTTTGGCTCTCGGCGCCTCTGACGTGCGCTACGACCGCGACCACTGCTACGTTTACGGAAGGATCCCCGCAACGGACGACACGGTCAAAGAAACTCTCGGCTTTATCGCCCATATGGACACCTCTCCCGACGTTTCGGGAAAGGACGTAAAGGCGAGGATCGTTGAAAGCTACGACGGAAAGGATATTCCCTTAGCCGAGGGCTACACCTTATCTGTAAAAGAATTTCCCGAGCTTTCTGACTACGTTGGAAAAACTCTTATCACCACCGACGGCACCACCCTTCTCGGAGCTGACGATAAGGCGGGAGTTGCGGAGATAATGGCTCTTTGCGAGATACTTCTCAGAGACCCCTCCATAAAGCACGGCCCCATCGCCATAGCCTTTACCCCCGACGAGGAGATAGGCGAGGGACCCAACTATTTCGACGTTGCGGGCTTCGGCGCAGACTACGCCTACACCGTTGACGGCGGCGCTCTCGGCGAGATCGAATACGAGAACTTCAACGGCGCTACGGGCACCCTTAAGGTTACGGGCAAGAGCGTTCACCCCGGAAGCGCAAAGGACAAGATGGTAAACGCTTCTCTCGTTGCAATGGAGTTTGAAGGCCTTCTGCCTCAGAACGAAAAGCCCGAATACACCGAGGGCTATGAGGGATTTTATCACCTCGTTCATATGGAGGGCGCAATCGAGGAGGCTACTCTCGTTTATATCATAAGAGATCACGACCGGGAGAAGTTTGAGGAAAAGAAAGCGAATTTCCTGAAGTGCGCGGATGTCATCAATGAAAAGTACGGCTTCGCCTGCGCTGCCGCCACCGTTGAGGATTCATATTACAATATGAAAGAGAAGATCGACCCCGATTATCTTTTCCTTATCGACCGCGCAAAGGGATATATGGAGGAGCTTGGCATCGCACCAAAGGTCTGCCCCATCCGCGGCGGCACAGACGGCGCACGTCTTTCCTTTATGGGTCTCCCCTGTCCCAATCTCTGCACAGGCGGCCATAACTTCCACGGCAGATACGAGTTCTCCTGCCTTGAATCAATGGAGAAAATAGTTGAGCTTCTCCTGAAGCTTGCAACGCATAAGTAACCACAAAACCCGAGGCTACGCCTCGGGTTTTCAGTCTGTCGAAAAAGGCGCAGAACAAAAGCCGCAAAAAAAAAAAAATTTATATTAATGAAAAAATAAAGTGAAAAAGTAGAAATCCGCCGCAAAAACGGCGGATTTCATTGTTATATGCGGCTTTTTAGCCGTGAATTGTCCCTCTGTCGTACCTTTGTACGCCGACGACGGACAATTCACGGCTTCTGCATCCTTCTCGACAGCCCGAGGTCAGCTTGTCGATATCTTTATCGACAAGCTGAAAACCCGAGGCTACGCCTCGGGTTTTAATCATTCATTGTTGAAAAAATTGTAGATATATGTTATAATACCGTTTGAAATAAGGTATGCCTAAACGGTAGGCGGTTAGCCCTTTGATGTTTCAAGGGGTATGTGCCCCCTTGAAAAGAGAGGGGGTGATGCTATGGAACAAGAAACTTTTATCGTAGTTTTTATGATACTTGTAATCGGTTACATAATGAGCATAAAAAAATAACCGCCCACTCTAGCAAAGTCGCGGTTATTTTTTAACCAAACTTAGGCTGACCGTCTATACGGCGTGCCTTATTTCACCCTTATTATAACACACGCCAATGTGTGTGTCAAGCATCGTAATGATGCTTTTTTATTTTACTTGTTTCAAAATCTCCCCTAACTGTTCTTGATATATAATTCTTTGAAAACAAGAGGTATAATTCAGTCACAGGAGAAAGAAAGGAGTCAGCTTATGAGCCAACTCAACGGAAAAGACATTTTCCCCGAAAAACTGCTCAAACAAATACAGAAATATGTTGCCGGCGAATCTGTATATATTCCCGCAAAGGAAAAGAGAAAGTCTTGGGGGGAAACATCTGGATATAAAAGATTTATTCTTGAAAGAAACATAGAAATCAAGAACAAGTTCAAAAATGGTGTTTCGATAGATAGTCTTTCAGACGAATACTTTCTTTCTTGCGAATCAATCAAAAGAATTGTATATTCAAAAAAGGAGGAAAGTATTTTGGATTACAAATGTTCATTAACGTCAGCAATAGAGTTTTCCAAGAATGGAAAATTGGAAGAATGGGTTCATACATACCTGTTATCAGACGGACACAACAGAGAGTTTTCAGACGGACTGAAACTGTTTGACAGATTCTTTATTGGTCCTATAAAAATGCCTCTTAATCTTTTTTCGCGTTGTTGCGGTCCCGAAGAAAATATCAAATATCGTGTTGATGCTGAATGGTTTGAAAAGCATGTTTCAGAACTTGAAAAGGTGATTGAAAACAACTGCGATATGCCCCCTATGATAGTTCATTATGTAGAAGGTACGTTTGAATTAAACGACGGAAACCACAGACTTGAAGCATACAAGAGAAAGGGTATTGAGGAATACTTTGTTATAGTTTGGATAACAGAAAAAGAGGAATATGATGAATTTGTTCTAAAGTATTCGGAATATCTTTAAGGTTGACAAAAGGAGATGCCGCCGCATCTCCTTTTTAGTTTACAGACTTTTTAAATAGAGATTATATTCGTACTTTTCTCCTTGATATTCTTCTTGTATGCGAGCAATTATTTTATTAAAGCCGAAACTACTATATATGTGCTTCGCTCTTTCATTATCATCTTCTACACCGACTGTAAATTCTGTATAACCATATTGAGAAAGATTATCAACAACATATTTTAATAAATATTTTCCGAGTCCCTCTCCTTGATGATTTTCGTGTATTCTGAAAGCATACAAATATGCTCTCTTTCCTTTTTGGGCAAACCGCTCATCAGGATTAGAATACATGACCCGAAGCTCACCTATAAGTTCTTCATCAAAAAAGAGACCAAATATATCGATTTCCCCGTTTTTTATCTTCTGTGAGTTACTTTGTATCATTTCCTCGGGATCGTTGTAGCGAAACAGCTCTTTCAGAAGATACAATTCATTTGAGGTTAAAGTTTTAACGGTCATGCTACACTCAACCTAACTTTATCTTATTCTCGCAAATATCGGAAATAACTTCCACAAGGAAGGTGTGTTCTCGCGCAAGAACTCTCGCAGCCAATATTTCCGCGGTGTCGCCTTCTTCAACGGGTACTGAGGTCTGCGCAACGATCTCTCCGCTGTCATACTCTGCACTCACTCTGTGTATTGTAACTCCGGTCTCTTTTTCGCCTGCCGCAATTACCGCATTATGTACGTTCATTCCAAACATACCTTTTCCGCCGAATTTGGGAAGGAGTGCGGGATGAATATTGAAAATACGGTTATTGTATTTTTGCAGTACAGAAATGTGAAGCATACGCATATATCCTGCAAGGAATATCATATCAACGGAATGGGAAGATAAAACCTTAAGCATCTCTGAAGCCAAGGTCTCTTCATCACCGTATTTTTTTGCGCTCATGTGATAGGCGGGAATATTCTCGTTCTCGGCGCGCTTTAAAGCCATTGAATCGCCATTGTTGCTTATAACGCAAACTACGCTTGCATTTATTTTATTACTTTTGCAACCGTCGATTATTGCCTGAAGGTCACTGCCTCCGTGGGAGGCAAATACTGCAATATTCATATCCATTCTCCTTTTTATTTTAAAATTTCAAAAGCTCCTCCTCCACAAGAAGAGCAACAATATCCGGGGCGGCTTTGCCGGAGCTTAAGCCGATAGCCTTTCCCACTATTGAACGGGAGGCGGTCTCTTTTCCTTTTTTATAATCGGCAACCGCTTTGGGCATAGCTTCTATTGCCGCCTTCACAAAGGCGCGGATCGCTTCCTTGTCTCTTATCTGGGCAAGGCCCTCGTCGGCCACCGTCTTTGCAGGGTCTATATCAGACTCCCACATTCGGCGGATAAGCTTTTTTGCTACGGCAGAGTTGATCGTGCCCTCCCCTGCCATATCGCAAAGGGATGCCATATTAGAAGGAGTTATTCTTTCGGGAAGGCTCTCGCTATCCTCAAAGGCCATTATCTCCGAAAGGATCATATTGGCGCATATCTTCGGATAGGAGGTGAGGCAAGCAACCGCCTCAAACCAATCGGCAACGGCCATATCGGCGCAAAGCAGCGCGCCGTCCGCGCTTCTGATGCCATAGCGCTCGGCATACTCGGCTCTTCTCTCCCGAGGCAGGCGGGGAAGCTCTCCTCTGAGCTTTTCAACCATCTCCCCCGTGACGCTGACGGGCAAAAGATCGGGCTCGCGGAAAAATCTGTAATCGCTCTGCTCTTCCTTTTTTCTCATTCTGAAGGTCTTTCCCGAGGCCTCATCAAACCTTCTCGTTTCCTGCTCCACGGCCCCGCCCCCTTCTATAACCTCTATCTGGCGACGGTATTCGTATTCCATAGCCTTTTCTATGAATTTGAAGGAATTGAGGTTTTTCAGCTCGCACCTCGTTCCCATCCGCTCCTCTCCCTTTTTTCTCACGGAGAGATTTACGTCGCAACGTAGAGACCCCTCGTTCATTTTGCAATCGGAAACTCCTGCATACAAAAGCACGCTTCGAAGCTCTCTGAGATAGGCTACCGCCTCCTCGGGGCTTCTGATATCGGGCTCGGAAACTATCTCTATAAGGGGAACGCCTGCGCGGTTATAGTCTATAAGAGTGCCTGCGCTCTCGCTGTGAAGAAGCTTGCCTGCATCCTCCTCTATATGGATACGGGTGATGCCGATCATCTTCTCCTCTCCATTTGCTTCAATGCAAAGTCCGCCGCCCCGAAGGATAGGACGGTCAAACTGAGATATCTGATAGGCCTTTGCAAGGTCGGGATAGAAATAGTTCTTTCTGTCGTGACAGGAAAGGGGCTCCACCTTGCAGCCAAGGCAAAGACCCGCCTTTACGGCCAAGTCCACCGCGCTTTTATTTAAAGTTGGCAGTGTGCCGGGGTGACCGAGGCACACGGGGCAGACCTGAGTATTGGGCTCGGCTCCGAAATCAGTTTTGCAGGAGCAGAACATTTTTGTTTTCGTTTTCAGCTCTACGTGTACCTCAAGGCCCGCGCAAAGCTCATAATCCTTAATATGCTCCATAGCTTACCTCCAGGGCTCTTGCGGCGCGATAGAGGATATCCTCGCAAAATTCGGGGGCCATAAGCTGAATGCCTACGGGAAGAGCCCCCTCCCCCCTCTTTGCGGGGACGGATATTGCGGGGATGCCCGAAATATTTGCAAGAACGCAAAATCTATCCTCAAGATAGACGGAAACGGGGTCTCTCTTCTCGCCTATCTTCGGAGGGAGGATGGGAGACACGGGGGAAAGGATGATATCGCACGCTTCAAAGGCCTTTCTGAGCTCACCCTTCACAAGGCGCTTTGCGTTCAGCGCTTTATTATAAAACTCATCAAAATATCCCTCGGAGAGCACGTAGGTGCCAAGCGTTATTCTGCGCTTTACCTCTTTTCCGAAGCCCTCTGAGCGGCTCTTTTTGAACAGCTCCTCTATGCTCTCGCACTTTTTTTCCGTTCTGTGGCCAAAGCGCACTCCGTCATACCTTGCAAGGCAGGAGGAGGCCTCCGCCGAGGAGATTATATAATAGGCCGCCGCTGCGTATTTTGCCGACGGCAGGGAGATGGGAACGATCTCTGCCCCCTCTTTTTCAAGGGCCCTGAGGGCTGCAAGGGTAGCGCTTTTCACCTCGGGGTCCAAATCCCCTGAGAAAAGCTCCTCCGAAAAGCCTATGCGAAGGCCCTTTGCCCCCTCCTCCATTTTTGAGAAGAGGTCGGGACAGCCGTTGCGGCTCGTTGCATCCTTATTATCGCGGCCCATTATGGCAGAATAAACGAGGGCATTATCAAAAACGTTCTTCGTTACGGGGCCTATCTGCTCAAGGGACGGAGAAAAGGCGATAAGCCCGTTTCTCGACACAGTTCCGTAGGTGGGCTTCAGGCCGACGCAGGAGCAGAACGCCGAGGGACAGCGCACGCTTCCCCCCGTATCGCTACCGAGGCAAAAGGGAGCGAGGGATGCGCCCACGGCCGCCGCGCTTCCTCCCGAGGAGCCTCCGGGAGAGCGGGACAGATCATAGGGATTTCTCGTTATCTTAAAGGCTGAGCTCTCGCAGGAGGAGCCCATTGCAAACTCATCCATATTGGTTTTTCCAAGCATCACCGCGCCCACATCGCAAAGCCTTTCAACAGCCGTCGCATTGAAGGTGGGAACGAAATCCGAAAGCATTTTTGATGCCGCGGTGGTGGCTATGCCCTCGGTGCATATATTATCCTTAACTCCGTAGGGTATGCCGCAAAGGGCCCCTCCTTCTCCGTTTTTCAAAAGAAGGTCGGCTTTTTCTGCAAAAAGGAGGGCCTTTTCTCTCGCAACCGTGAGAAAGGCTGAGAGAGCGGCATCCTCTCTCTCAATTTTTTCAAGATATGCTTCGCAAAGCTCTCTTGCGCTGTATTCTCCCCCCCGAAGGGCAGATGCGTGCTCCCTGACGGTTCTTTTAACTATTTCTTTCATTATTCCACCACTCTGAGAACGGAGAAATATCCGCCATCACTTTCCGCAGCAAGAGAAAGATACTCCTCACGCTTGCCGCCATTTTCGGGGATATCTTCTCTGAGCTTGCTCTCAAAAGCGCTCTGCCCATTCTCAAAAGGCTCTTCGGGACACTCCGCAACCGTCCTTGCAAAGGCAGTGATCGCCTGAAGATCCCCGAAAAGCTCCTCCTTTTCCTCAGAGGAAAGCTCTATCTTGCAAAGATCGCAAAGCTTCTCAACATCTATACTTTTATCAAGCTTTTCCATATACACTCCGATAAATAAGAAAAGGTAAGCGCAAGGCTTACCTTTTTTCTTTTAATTATTCAGCTGCAGTTGTGTCAGCCTTGTCGTCAGCTGCTGTTGTTTCAGCCTTATCCTCGTCCTCGTGCTCATGAGCATCGTGGTCAGCCACGCCGTCGCCGTCGTGGTCGTGCTCAACCTTTTCGTCGCCGGAGCCGAGCTCTTCAGTTTCGCCGCTTGCGAAGGGATTGAGGATATCCCAGCTGAACTCCTTGTTGCTGGGCTGCATTACGTATACAGCGCAAACGAGGAGAGCGAATACGATAGCAACTACTGTTGTGAGAACAGAAAGCTTCTTATTGATGGTCTGTGCCTTGGACTTGCCGAAGAATGTTTCAGCACCGCCTGCAATAGCACCGGAAAGGTTATGTGCCTTACCCTGCTGCATAAGAACAGCGATTATAAGGAATACTGCGAATACAAGAAGGATAATGCCTATAACGAGCATAGCGATTTCCATTTTTAAAATCTCCTTTATGTTAAATCTACAATTTACGTTCTTTAGTTCCGTGAATACGGACGCTTAGTTATTGTATCATAACGAAAAAGAAAATGCAATAGTTATTTTGTTTTTTTAGAAAAAAGTCTTGCAGAAATAGCCTTTTTTACTTAAAATATTCGGAAAGCTCGGGAATGACCTCTCTCACCATGGCGCTGAGCTCGCCGTCGCTGAGGGTGGTGCAGCGTCCGTCCTCATATTCGCGGTCCACCATTGCCTTGATCTTCTTGATCTCCTCGCTTCGCTTTTCAAAGCTTTTATCTACGCCCTTCTCCGCAAGGCGGGTGTTTACCCAATAGGCAACTCCCGCAAGGCCTGAGTGTGCATCCACCGCAACGGATGCAGGGCGGCCCAGTATCTCCTCCGTATTGAAGATATTATATATCTCGGGGTCCTTGAGAAGTCCGTCTGCGTGGATGCCCGCTCTCGTTACGTTAAAGTCGCGGCCAACGAAGGGAGTTCTCGGAGGGATCACGTAGCCCATCTCATTCTCAAAATATCTGCCGATCTCGGTGATAACGGAAAGGTCCATACCGTCGCGGCTGCCTCTGAGGGAGGCATATTCCATACACATGGCCTCAAGAGGGCAGTTGCCCGTTCTCTCGCCGATGCCGAGAAGCGAGCAGTTTACGCCCGACGCGCCGTAGAGCCACGCCGTTGACGCATTTGTGACCACCTTATAAAAGTCGTTATGTCCGTGCCACTCAAGCATTGAGGAGTCGATGCCCGCGTAGTGATTAAGACCGTAGATGATGCCGGGAACGCTTCGGGGAAGAGCGGCACCCTGATAGGTGACGCCGTAGCCCATTGTATCGCAGGCTCTTATCTTTACGGGGATGCCGTATTCAACGCCAAGCTCGCGGAGCGCCTCTGCAAAGGGAAGAACGAAGCCGTAGAAATCCGCTCTCGTTATATCCTCAAAGTGGCAACGGGGGCGGATGCCCATTTCAAGCACCTCGCGGATAACGCCTATATACTTATCCATTGCGCCCTTACGGGTGAGGCCCATTTTATTATAGATATGATAATCGGAGCAGGAAACCAGCACTCCCGTTTCCTTGATGCCAAGGCTCTTGACAAGCTTGAAATCCTCGGTTGACGCTCTTATCCAGCTTGTTATCTCGGGGAACTCATAGCCAAGGTCCATACATCTCTTGACTGCCTCGCGGTCCTTCTCGGAATAGACGAAGAACTCGCTCTGGCGGATGATGCCCTTGGGGCCGCCAAGCTTATGCATAAGTGTATAAAGGTCCACTATCTGCTGAACGGTGAAGGGGGCGCCTGCCTGCTGTCCGTCGCGGAAGGTGGTATCCGTTATCCATATCTCATCGGGCATATTGATGGGCACGTGGCGATGGTTGAAGGAAACGCGGGGCACCTCATCGTAGCTGTAGAGCTGACGGTAGAGATAGGGGGTCTCCCTCTCCTGAAGAGAATAATGATAGACGGACTGCTCTATAAGATTAGTTGTATCGGAGAACTCGACTCTGCCGTCGCGCTCGCCGTTTATATCGTTAAATTTAAACTGCTTTTTGCTGATCTCTGACATTGCTATACCTGCCTTGGGATATTTTGGCCTATACCAACTGCCATTATAGCTTGCTTTTTGCATAAAGTCAATACAGAAAATTCAAAAATCCGCCCATGAAGGGCGGATTTTATAATAATTTAGCAATAATGGTGTTATATTCTTGCATTTTGTATCTTTGCCTCAATACGCCGGGCAATGCCCTCGGGAGTGAAGCCGAGAAGACTCTCAAGGTCACTTATCTCGCCGTGGGGCAAAAAGCCCTCAACTGCCATAATGAGCACCTCTGCTCTGAGGCCGTTTTCCGAAAGGAGTGCGCTTATCTGCTCGCCGACGCCGCCGCGGCGCATTCCCTCCTCCACGATGCAAACGAGCCTTGCTCCCCTGCAGGCGGAAAGTATGGCCGCCCCATCAAGAGGGAGGAGCCTTACGATCTTTACGCAGGAGGTCTTATATTTTTCGCAAAGAAGCTTCCTTGCCTCATATACCGCCTTTGCAGGGCGGGAATAGGTTATGATGACGATCTCCGCATCCTCATCCCCCTCGGCAAAGATGCCCTCGCCTATCTCAGAAAAGCCCGATCGGTCGTAGGTCGCTTCGCCGCCCTTCGGATAGCGGACGGCGCAAAGACCCTCTCCGAGAACTGCGCGGCGCAGGCAGAAGCGGGCCTCATCAAAGGTCTCGGGAGAATAGAGGGTGATGCCGGGCACCGTTGAAAGCAGGGCCACGTCGAAAACGCCCTGATGGGTGACGCCGTCGCCGGGGACGAGACCTGCGCGGTCAACGGCAAGGACAGCATGGGTATTCTGCAGGGCCATATCCTCAAGTATCTGATCGTAGGAGCGCTGAAGGAAGGTTGAATAAAGGGCGCAAACGGGAACCTTGCCGCCGATGGCAAGCCCCCCCGCGAAGGTGGCGGCGCACTCCTCGGCTATTCCCACGTCAAAAAACCTGTCGGGATATTCCGCCTTGAAGCGGGAAAGCCCCGTTCCCTTATCCATTGCGGCAGTTACGCACACAAGATCGGGGACCTCCTCGGCAAGAGAGCATACCGTATCGCCGAAGACCGAGGAAAAGGTCTCCTCGCTTTTGGAAACAGCGCCCTCCTCTGCGCGAAATCTGCCTGCAAAATGATACATATCAGGCTGCTTTTCCGCAGGCTCGTAGCCCTTGCCCTTTAAGGTTATCATATGGATAAGAGTTACCTTATCCTTGGTCTTTGCCTCCTCAAGAAGCTGCTCCATCTTCTTCTCGTCGTTTCCGTCGGCAGGGCCAAGATAATAAAGGCCCATATTTTCAAACATATTGGTATGGAGCAGGAGATGCTTTATAAACTCCTTTGATTTATAAGCTCCCCGCACAAGCTTTTTGCCGATGCCGGGTATCCTCTGGAAAAAGGACTGAACGGCCTTTTTCAGCTTGAAATATTTTTTGGAGTTTCGCAGGCGGGTGAAATACTTTGCCATACCGCCCACGTTCTGAGATATGGACATCTCGTTATCATTGAGAACGATGATGAGCTTCAGCTTTTCATCGTTGCAATTATTTAAGGTCTCGTATACCATTCCGTTGGTAAAGGAGCCGTCGCCGATGACGCAGATAACGTAATTATCCTTGCCCTCAAGCACGTTTGCTCTCGCAATTCCCAGAGCTGTGGGAAGGGCGCTGCCCGAGTGGCCCGCCGTCAGCACGTCGTGATCGCTCTCGCCCCTCGTTGTAAATCCCGAAAGGCCGCCGTATCTTCTGAGGGTATCAAATCGGTGGTACCGACCCGTCAGGAGCTTATGGGCATAGCACTGATGGCCAACGTCGAAGATGATGGCGTCATCGGGAGAGCTGAACACGCGATGGAGGGCAACGGTGGTATCCACCATGCCGAGATTTGAGGCAAGATGGCCGCCGTTTTCGCAAACGGTCTCTATTATCTTTTCCCGAAGCTCGCCCGTAAGGGTCATGACCTCGCTCTCGGAAAGCTTTTTTATATCGGCAGGAGATTTTATATTTTCAAGCATATTTACACTCCCTTTGCGGCATCTATCGCCATATTCATTGCATGAGTTGCAGAAAGACGGCGTATCTCATCTCTTGAAAGGTCGGAGGGAAAATTCTGCTTTTCGGTCCTTGTGACACCGCGGCAGGTAACGCCGAAGCATACGGTGCCCACGGGCTTTTCAGCGCTTCCGCCGCCGGGGCCTGCAATGCCCGTTACTGAAACGGAAACGTCCGCCCCCGTCAGTCGGCTCACGCCCTCTGCCATTTCATAGGCGGTCTCCTCGGAAACTGCGCCCCAAGACTCAAGAGTTGAGGGGGACACGCCGAGGACCTTCATTTTCACCTCGTTTGAATAGGATACGACTCCGCCGAGGACCACCGAGGAGGAGCCTGCAAGATCGGTGATGCACTGGCATATCATACCTCCGGTGCAGGATTCGGCAGACGAAAAGGTGAGCCCCTTCTCCGAAAAAACGCTCAGAAGAAGCTTAGCCGTTTTCTTTGTCATCATTATCCCACCTTTACAATAAACTGTCTTTGATTATTATACACCATTTTTCCTTTTCTTGCAAGTCGAAAAAGGCGCAGAACAAAAGCCGCAAAACATATAACATTTATATTAGAGAAAAAATACAGCAAAAAAGTAGAAATCCGCCGATCTTTTCGGCGGATTTCGTTGTTATATGCGGCTTTTTAGCCGCGAATTGTCCCTCTGTCGTACCTTTGTACGCCGACGACGGACAATTCACGGCTTCTGCATCCTTCTCGACAGACCGAGGTCAGCTTGTCGATATCTTTATCGACAAACTTAAACGGAGTTGCAAGCAACTCCCTTCTTTGTTTGGGCAACAGTATTCTTTTTGCAAAATTCTTATTTGCAGGGTGCTCGTTGTAGGGTCGATGTTAAGGCTTCGTTTTCCTGCAAGCCGTCACTTATCCATCAAAAGCTTTTTTGCATTATTATAGGTGATATCTGAGAGCTCTTCATCACAAAGGCCGAGGGTGGAGAGCAGGCGCAGCTCCATTTTCGGAGAATGCCAGGGGCAATCGGAGCCGAAAAGCAGCTTATCTGTTCCGTGCTTTTCAATTATCCTCAAGGCTTCGTCTCTCGGCTTCGTTCCGTAACCGAAGGAGGTATCGAAATAAAGCTCAAGGCCGCAAAGGCGCTCAAGCACCTCCTCGCCGCAGGAAAGGCCTCCCCAATGGGCGGCGATGACGGGAGTTTCTATATACGATAGCGCTCTTTCAAGAGAGGCGGGCATACAGTGATATGGGGCGGGAAAGCCATAGTCCATTCCCGCGTGGAAAAGAATGACGAGAGAGAGCTCTGCGGCCTTTTTATAAATGGGGCGCATCCTCTCCTCATCAACGAAAAAGCCCTGATAATCGGGATGGAGCTTTACTCCGAAAAGGCCCAGCTCCTTTATCCTCTCAAGCTCCTCAAGGGCATCGGGAGCATCGGGATGAACGCTGCCGAAGGGGAATACCCCCTCCCCCTTAATGGAGGCGGCAAAATCGTTCACCTTTTTCATCTGAGCGGGGGTGGTTGCAATATTCTGCACGGCAAAGGCATCTACGCCCTCCCCCTTCATAAAGCGGCGCAGGCCCTCAAGGGTGCCGTCGGTAAAGGGCTCAAGGCCGCCGGAGCGAAAGGAAAGGGTGTCCATTGCCTTTTTCGCTATTTTTTCGGGAAATGCATGGGTATGGATATCAAAGATCATTTTGAAAGATAGTCCTTTAAGAAAAGAATTGCCTCCTTATATCCCTCAAAGCCCTTGCCGCAAATCGTCTTTTTCGCGACTAGGGAAACGAAGGAATGACGGCGAAACTCCTCTCTTGTGTTCACGTCCGAAAGATGGACCTCGGCCGCAGGGATCGCAACAGCCTTCAGCGCATCGAGAATAGCTACGGAGGTATGAGTATAGGCCGCGGGGTTTATGACGATACCGTCAAAGACGCCGTATGCCGCCTGTATCTCATCGACGATGGCGCCCTCATGGTTTGACTGGAACAGCTTATATTCTATTCCCTCCCCCTCGCAGACCCCCGAAACGAACTCGCAAAGAGCGCTGTAGCTCTGAGAGCCGTATATCTGAGGCTCGCGAAGGCCGAGAAGATTGAGATTGGGTCCGTTTATTATAAGGAGCTTCATATATTATTTCCTTTCTCCGTTTTTAAATGCAGGGCCCTGATGATTGCGCTGACGGTGGGATTGATGCCCATATTCAGCATCTTTATATCAGACCAGGCCTTATACATAGGCGCGCGGGCATTCCAGAGAGCCTCTGCGGAATTGGTCTCGGAAAGGGGACGTCCCCTCGTTGCAAGCTTATCAAGATCTCTTTTGATAAAGATGACCGTTGAGTTCTGGCGGACAAGATCGCGGTTTTCAGGTCGGGTGACTACGCCGCCGCCCGTTGATATAATGCAGCCGCTCTTTTTGCAGACCTCTCCCGTTACCTGAGTTTCAAGGCGGCGGAAGGCATCCTCCCCCTCCTCGGCAAATATCTCGGGAATGGTCTTGCCTGCGACCTTAACTATCTCGGCATCAATATCTATAAACTCTCTGCCCGTCAGCGCCGCCAAGCGCTTTGCAATAGTGGTCTTTCCGCAGCCGGGCATACCGATGAGGACCACGTTCTTCATCATAGCGGCGATCTTTTTCTCAATAGCGTCGGTGACGCCGGGCTTTTGGTGAGACGAGAAAAACATCTCGTTTGCCTTGACGGCCTGAGCCACGAGCATACGAAGGCCGCCCTCGGCGGGTATGCCTCTTCTCTCGGCATCAAGGATAAGGGCCGTTTTATAGGGGTTATATATAACGTCAAGAACGCCCGAAAGGCGTGGGAACGTATCAAGGTCCACAAGCCTCTCTCCGTTTTTCGGGTACATTCCCACGGGGGTGGCGTTTACTATAACGTCTGCATCGGCGTGGCGGTCTATATTCTCGTAATTATCATCGCTGAAAAGTGAGATGACCTGCACCGCTCTCGCCCCCATATGGCGAAGCACTGCCTGAACGGTGACGGATGCGCCTCCGTCTCCAAGGACGAGGACCTTTTTGTCCTTTATCTGTATTTTTGATTTCTTTACGAGAGAAACGAAGCCTCCCCAGTCGGAGTTATCGCCATAAAGCGTTCCGTCGGGACGGCGGACCACCACGTTTACGCTGCCGATGGCCTGCGCCCTCTCGGATATCTCATCAAGAAAGGGCATTACCGTCTTTTTATAGGGAATGGTCACGTTTATGGCCTTGTAATCGCCGTTTCTTATAAAATCCTCCACCTCTTCGGGGGCCTTTTCTATAAGGCGGTATTCGTAATCTCCAAGCATGGAGTGTATGAGCGGCGAGTAGCTATGTGAGAGATGCTCGCCGAGAAGTCCGTATATCATTTTAAAATTTCCTTTTATATTACTTCCGAATAAGAGCCGAGATAGCGGAAATCTTCGCACATAAAGTCAAGCTCCGCAATGAGCTGCATAAACTCGGGGGAATACACGCTTGTTTCAAGATCGAAGTAGAACATAAATTCAAAATCACGATCGGGAATGGGGCGGCTCTCAAGCTTTGCAAGGTTTATGCCCAGAGCGTTGAAGCGGGACATTACTCTGAAAAGAGCGCCGGGGCGGTGAGGCGTGACTACCATGATGGAGGTCTTATCCGCTCCGGGGTATATCTCCCGATTTTTGGAGATGCAGATAAATCTCGTATGGTTATTTCCCTTATCCTGCACGGAGGTGCGAAGAACCTCAAGTCCGTAGAGGGATGCGCAGGAGCGGGAGGAAAGAGCCGCTATATCCGTTCTTTCGCTCTCGGCAACCATCTTTGCCGAAAGGGCCGTATTGAGGCAGGGGGTCACCTTGACGCCAAGCTCTCTGAGAAAGTCCGAGGACTGGCTTATTGCCTGAGGATGGGAGAATATCTCCTTTACGTCGGAGAGCTTGGTTCCCGCCTTTGCAAGGAGCTGATGGTCTATATGTATCCTCGTTGAGCGGACGATGGAGAAGTTATACTTCATCATCAGGTCATACACGAGGTTTACGCTTCCCGCGGTGCTGTTTTCAAGAGGAAGCACTCCATACTGACATTTTCCGTCCTTGACAGCCTTGAACACCGCCTCGAAATCGGAGAAATATTCAATATCGGGCACCTTGAAAAGCTTTTCCGCCGCTATCTGCGAATATGCGCCCTCAACTCCCTGGCAGGCAACCGTTGCATACTCGGGGAACATCTTGGGGGTGGAATCCATGGAGCGCTTTATCTTCTGCGCGGTGGGGCTTGTGGGATGCATATATTTTTCCTGCTCCGCACGGCTCATATCAAAAATGGTATTATAAAGAGTTCTGGCATATCCCGCCATATCCTCTCCCGCCATTTCCGATATCTTCGCAAGCTTTTTGCGCTCGCGGTTTGCATCAAGCACGGGCAGGCCGTTTTCTATTTTATACTGAGAGACCTTGACGGCAACCTCCATTCTCTTGCAAAAGAGGTCCACCATTTGGCGGTCTATTTCATCTATTTCAAGTCTGAGATCGTTAAGGTCCATTTTAATCTCCATATTACTTACAAAGTATGGCATCGAGAACGGCGATGGCTGCCGCCGCCTCCATTACGGGAACTGCGCGGGGAACGATGCAGGGGTCGTGGCGTCCCTTTATCGCAAGAGTCTTTTCCTTCATCTCGTAGAGAGAAACGCTTTTCTGCTCCATTGCAATTGAAGGAGTGGGCTTTATTGCCGCGCGGAAGATAAGGGGCATACCGTTTGTTATTCCGCCGAGGATTCCGCCTGCGTTATTCGTTGCGGTCTCTACCCTGCCCCCGTTTATTACGAAGGGGTCGTTTGACTCGCTGCCTCTCATTGCGGCGCAGTCCATTCCGCTGCCGAACTCCACGCCCTTAACGGCGGGGATGCCGAAAACTATCCTTGCGATGCGGTTTTCCATACCGTCAAACATAGGGTCGCCAAGGCCTGCGGGAAGACCCGTTACGGCGCATTCTATCATTCCGCCGACGGAGTCGCCTGCCTCCTTTGCCGCCATTATCTCGCCTCTGAAGCGAGCCTCATCTGCGGCATTCCTTACGGGAAAGCTCTCAAGAACGGAAAGCTCGGGGGAGAGGGGATCATACCTCTCGGCCTTTTCCTTTCCTATCTGCACGATATGAGCGCCTATCCTTATTCCCATTTCGCTGAGTATCTGCAGAGCGATGCCGCCTGCGATGCATATGGGAGCCGTCAGCCTGCCGGAAAAATGACCGCCGCCTGCAATATCGTGGCTCTCGCCGTATTTTACGCTTGCGGTATAATCGGCGTGGCCGGGACGGGGGCAATCTCTGAGGTTATCGTAATCGCCGCTTCTCGTATTGGTATTTCTTATAACGGCAGTTAAGGGTGCGCCGCAGGTGACGCCGTTTGCAAGGCCCGAGAGAAATTCGGGGGTATCCGCCTCTTTTCTCGCCGTTGCGGTAGGGTCCTTTCCCGGAGCGCGGCGAGCAAGAAAAGCGCAAAGCCTTTCCCCGTCAACCGAAAATCCCGTGGGGAGACCCTCCACAGTTACACCGATGGCCGCCGAATGGGACTGACCGAATACCGTTATCTTAAGCTTTTCTCCGTACGTGCTTGACATAAGCACTCCTTTCTCTTCTTTCTTTAAAAAGAAGATACTTTATACTATTGGTTATACTTTTTATTTTATCCAAGCTTTTTTCAATAAAGATCCGAAGGATATTTCACATTTGCAAAGCAAATGTTTCACCCGCGCGACGCGCGGATCTCATTGTCAGCGGAAGTCATTACTTCCCGCTGACCTCTCCTCCGAGCCTTCTGAAATCCTCAAAAAAGGCGGGATAGGATTTGTTCACAGCCTCGGCGCCGAGGATATGAACGTTTCCGCATACTACTGAGGCAATAGCCGCCGCCATTGCGATGCGATGGTCGTTTGCGCTGTCCACCGTTCCCGATCTGAGGGATGCGGGGTCGCCCTTTATGCGAAGGCCGTCCTCCGTCTGGGTGACGGATGCGCCAAGAGCCGAAAGAAGGGCCGCCGTTGTTTCAAGTCTGTCGCTTTCCTTTAGGCGAAGGCGAGCCGCATTATAAAACACCGTTGTTTTCTTCTGCGCCGCCGCCACCACGGAAAGGATTGGAACGAGATCGGGGATATCCTGCGCGTCTATCAGTGCCCTTGAGCCCTCTGAGGTTATGCTTGAAAGAGCATTCACCACAGCGCGGTCTCCCTGCAGGGACTCGGGGTCAAGACCCGTTACGCTGAGGGGCGCGCCGAGAGCCTGAGCCGCAAGCCAGAATGCGCCGTTTGACCAGTCGCCCTCAACGGCGAGAGCACCGGGGGAGCGATATTTCTGCTTGCCCTGGATCACGTAGCCATCCTCCTTCGCCACGATCTTTATGCCGTAGGCGCGGAGAGCGGACAGGGTCATCTCTATATAGGAGGCAGACTCTCTTCTGCCCGTGAGCACGATGCGGGAATCCTCCTCGCAAAGGGGCAGGGCGAAAAGAAGGCCTGAAATAAACTGAGAGGAAACGTCTGCTCTCAGAGTATATATTCCGCCTCTCAGCTTGCCCGAAACGAGAAGAGGGTTCGATCCCTCGGGAGAAAGAGAGCACCCGTGAGATACGAGCTCTCCGTAAAGCGGGGAGAGAGGGCGGGAGGGCAATCTGCCCTGCATTTCTATTCTTGCGCCAATGCCGAGAGCGCCGATGACGGGCAGGAGAAATCTCAGCGTTGAGCCCGATTCTCTCGCATCCACCGTTGCCCTATCGGGGCGCTTTGCGGGAATGGCGTAAAAGGTGCCTCCCGTATAGGTCAGGTCACAGCCCAGCGCCTTCAGGCAACGGGCCGTTGCCGTTATATCATCGGAAAGAGTCTCGCATCTTATCTGAGAGGGGTCGCCCGAGAGGGCGGCGCAGATAAGTAGCCTGTGAGCCATGGATTTTGAAGCGATGGCGGTGATAGTACCGTGTATCCCCTTGCCGTTTACCGTCAGATTCATTTTATTACTCAAGTCCCCCTGCGAAAAACTCGCAAAGGCTTTCTACGTTTATCTTATAAAGAACTGCGCTTCCCACCTTTTCGGGAAGGACGAGGGTGATGCTGCCGCCCGCTCTCTTTTTATCTGAGAGGGCGCAGGCCGCAAGTCCCTCGGCACCGTAAGGGCAATTGGGGGTAAGGGTGTATTTTTGGAGTGCCTTCTCTATCTGCTCTGCCACCTCAGAGGAGCATATTCCTAGCCTTTCTGCCCCCTTGGCGGCGATCAT
>JAZQAS010000087.1:0-10490 GCA_045545335.1 Candidatus Avispirillum sp.
GCACCGATGCCACCTCCCCTCGCAAGGGGAGATATGTGTCGAGAGCTTTCTTCAAAGCTTACAAAATTGCGTTTCGTCTGTTATTAGCGTTTTATCAACTACCCGCAAAACCGTAATTTGACTGCTGAAAAGGCTGTCGCAAATGCGACAGCCTCATTTTTGTTATTTATTCAAGCTCTCTTTGTATCTCGGGAAAGGGAGAGAGGCTTCGCCTGAGAATGCCGTGAAGCGCGGCAATGGCGGTGCCGTAATTGGTCATGGGAATACCGTCGTCCTCGCAGGCGCGGCCGCGGTAACGCATCTCCTTCTGGGTCAGCATACAGCCGCCGCAATGGATGACCAGCTTATAATCCGAAACGCTGTCGGGAAAGGTGGTGCCCGACGTGAACTCAAAGACGGGCTCGGCACCCGTTTTTTCTCTTATCCACTGAGGGAGCTTCACGCTTCCTATATCGCCGCACTGGCGATGATGGGTGCAGCCCTCGGAAATGAGAACACGGTCTCCATCGCGGAGCCTCGTCAGCGCCGCGGCGCCCTTGACCGCCCCCAAAAGATCCCCCTTATAGCGGGCAAAGAGGATGGAAAAGGAGGTGAGGAGCACGTTCTCGGGAACGATGCCTGCCACCTTGCCAAAGGCCTGAGAGTCGGTTATGACCATCTTGGGAGGCTCTTTCAAGAGAGAAAGGGTATATTCAAGCTCACAGTCCCTGCAAACGGTGCAGGTGCAGCCGCAGTCGAGAATATCGCGGATGGTCTGCTGCTGAGGCAGAATGAGCCTTCCCTTGGGGGCCGCCTTATCTATCGGAGTGACGAGGACCACGTGGTCTCCGGGGCTGAGCAGATCTGAAACGAGGCGGCGTCCGCTCTCCTCGCTTTTGCATAGCTCGCCGATCCTTTCGCGGATGCGGTCCATTCCCTCTCCGTTCTTTGCGCTGACGTACACGGTGTCGGCGCTGTCCTCGGGAACGTCCTTCAGAAGATCTGCCTTATTGAAGACCCGAAGGCAGGGCACGCCCCTCTTTTTCATATGCTCGAAGATGAGGTTATCCTCATCTCTCATTCCAACCGTTGCATCCACGACGAGAACGGCCACGTCGCAGGTGGCGAGAACTCTTTTCGCCTTTGCAACGCGAAGGAGACCAAGCTCTCCCTCATCGTCGATGCCGGGAGTATCTATTATCATAACGGGACCCAGAGGGAGAAGCTCCATTGCCTTTTTCACGGGATCGGTGGTGGTGCCGAGAACGTTTGAAACCACGGAAAGCTCCTGCCCCGTCACACCGTTGACAACGCTGGATTTGCCCGCGTTTCGCATACCGAAAAAGCCTATATGAAGTCGCTCCCCGCTTGCTGTTTCGTTAAGTGACATGATTTTCTCCTTTCTTTTCCTGAAAAAAGGACTTTATGCTATGGGAGTATTTGTTTTTAAATATGTTTGTTTGCGTACACAACGTGGAACCAAACTAAAAGTCTACGTGTCCGCTCCGTCCTCGCAGGAGCGAGGACCTATATTAGTCCTTCCCCCAAAGATTCGGGGGAAGGTGGCTCCTTAAAATGAAGTTTAATTATTGCTTTCTATATTTCCGGCTGAGAATTTTAAGCTAAGATAGACAATATGGGGGAGACGGATGAGGGTTTGCTATCTGGACAAGAACTGTCTTTTAAATTAAGTTGAGCGGTATTTGATTGATAAATTTACAGTTATTCTCCTATGCCTCGCATACAGTAATTGTTAGTATTGGTTCGCACCCAGGTAGCAACCCTCTTCCGTCACCGTCTGTGAAGACAGCAATAGTTTCACGTTTATGTCTGAGAATATTGTTTGTTCTAAGTCGTAAGCAACTGCATCGGTGACACCTTCCCCCCAATCATGGGGGAAGGCTTGATTTAGTCCTTCCCCCAAAGATTCGGGGGAAGGTGGCTCCTTAAAATGAAGTTTGATTATTGCTTTCTATATTTCCGGCTGAGAATTTTAAGCTAAGATAGACAATATGGGGGAGACGGATGAGGGTTTGCTATCTGGACAAGAGCTGTCTTTCAAATCAAGTTGAGCGGTATTTTATAAATAGTTTATAGTAATTTCACTATGCCAAGCACACAGAATTTTTCAGCATCGGTTCGCACCCAGGTAGCAAACCCTCATCCACCGCAAGCGGTCCCCCTTCCCCCAGTTCTTCGGGGGAAGGACTAATATAGGTCCTCGCTCTTCAAATACCAATATACTTTGGCCTTTGCTTTTGGAAAGGCAGAGCGGACAAGTAAAGAAACAATTAATTGCTATCAATATGTCTGCGGAAGGACGGAGCGGACACGTGAACTTAAAGTCAAGTGTTACATCACGTCCGCGGGGGAAGGACTGATCTTGGTCAAAGTTTTTGCAATAAAAATATCAAAATCTGAAATCTCTCCTGTTTGAGTTCTTGATATCCTCGATATTCTGCTTTGCTATTGCCTTTACCTTCTCGCCGGGGATCTTTTCAAGCTCGCGCTCAATAAGCTCAAAGCCCACCTTCTGAGTTTCGGGGCTTGCATAGTCAACGAGGAACTCGGTGAGGGTCATAAGGGCATTGGGATGGCAGCAATTGAGTATCTGACCGGACTTGCAAAGGCTCATAAAGCGATCGCCCGTTCTGCCCTCGCGATAGCAGGCTGTGCAGAAGGAGGGGATATGGCCGCACTCCATAAGCCAGCGGACGACCTCGTCAAGGGTCCTCTGGTCGGAAACGTCAAACTGCTCGGAATCGTGGGGTCTTTCGGCCTCGGTATAGCCGCCCACGGAGGTGCGGGATGCGCCGCTGATCTGAGAGATGCCCATATTGAGGGCCTCGCCTCTCACCTTTTCAGACTCGCGGGTGGAGATTATCATACCCGTATAGGGAACTGCAAGGCGGATGCAGGCAATGATCTTCTTGAAGGTCTCGTCGTCGATGCCGTTATCAAACTGATCGGGGTCGATATCGTCTGCGCGCTTAAGGCGGGGAACGCTTATGGTATGGGGGCCAACGCCGTGAACTGCCTCAAGGTGCTCTGCGTGCATGAGAAGGCCTGCAAACTCATACTTATAAAGCTCAAGACCGAAGAGCACGCCGAGACCGACGTCGTCGATGCCGCCCTCCATAGCGCGGTCCATCGCCTCGGTATGGTAGTCGTAATCGTGCTTAGGTCCCGTGGGATGGAGCTGAAGGTAGCTCTCCTTATGATAGGTCTCCTGGAAGAGGATATACGTACCGATGCCCGCATCCTTAAGCTTTCTGTAATTCTCAACGGTGGTGGCCGCGATATTTACGTTAACTCGTCTGATAGCGCCGTTCTTGTGCTTGATGGAATAAATAGTCTTGATAGACTCAAGAATATACTCGATAGGATTATGTACCGGGTCCTCGCCTGCCTCAAGGGCCAGGCGCTTGTGACCCATATCCTGAAGGGCGATGACCTCTGCCTTTATCTCCTCCTGAGTGAGCTTTTTACGGCAGATGGTCTTATTCTTGAGATGATAGGGGCAATAAACGCATCCGTTGACACAATAATTGGAAAGATAGAGGGGAGCGAACATTACGATACGGTTGCCGTAGAATGCAAGCTTTATCTCCTCGGCAATTTTCTTCATCTCCTCGATCTTTTCGGGTATCTCGCAGGCGAGAAGCACGCTCGCCTCCCGATGGGTAAGGCCCTTGCATTCAAGGCCGTTGCCGGACTTCTTCGGGCGGGCCTTTTCAAGGATCGCGTCGATAAGCTCTATATTATTCTTGTTTGCCTCTGCATATTCAAGAGTGGCTCTTATCTCTCCGTCGTTGATAAATTCCTCAGCCTTAAGTGATCTTACGTTATATTCAGCCATGATCAAATATTCCTTTCCGTTTCTATATCATAAAGATCAAAACCGTTTTCGGTTTTGTACCTCAATTTTTCATTTTTCATTCTTCATTTTTCATTGCGAAGCCATGTCGCCTCGTGCTATAACGACCTCGGCTCCGATTGCGCTCAGTCTGCGCCGCAGCTCGTCGAGGGCTTCGGCGCTTTCGGCTCCCTTGGTCAGCTTATTATCGTAAAGAGTGTATTTTGCCTTTGCATCCTCGGGGGAGAGGTTTGGCATCACCACGTTTGCACCTGCAAGTATGCCCATCTCCCGTCCGTTCTCTCTGAGAGTGCCCAGCGCCGTTGTTGCAGGCAGGAGCACTTCCGGCTTTATGAGGCGGATGAGGGAAAGCAGATAGCAGGAAAGCTCTACGCTGCCCGCCTTTTCGTTTTTATACTGCGTATCCTTATGAGGGATAAAGGGGCCGATGCCGCACATATGGGGCGAGAATTCCTCAATAAATTTGAGGTCGCGGGCAAGATGCTCCGCAGTCTGCCCGGGAGAGCCCACCATAAAGCCGCATCCCACCTGATAGCCTATCTCCTTAAGGTCGCGAAGGCACCTCATTCTGTTTTCAAGGCTAAGGCTCTCGGGATGGAGGAGCCTGTAATGCTCTGCCGTTGCAGTCTCGTGACGAAGGAGATATCTGTCTGCCCCTGCCCGATAGAGCGCCTCGTAGCTCTCCCTTGATCTCTCTCCGAGAGAAAGGGTGAGAGCGCAATCGGGATATCTTTTCTTTATCTCTTTTATGAGAGGCACGAGAACGCCGTCCGTAAAATAGCCGTCCTCACCGCCCTGCAAAACGAAGGTGCGAAAGCCGAGGCTGTATCCGTGGCGGCAGCAATCAAGGATCTCATCCTCCGCAAGTCTGTATCGGGAGCAGCTCTTGTTGCTTTTTCTGATGCCGCAATAATAGCAATCGTTTTTGCAGATATTTGATATTTCAATAAGGCCGCGGATAAACACGCTGTTGCTGTACACCCTCTTTTTCTCAGCGAGGGCAAGGGCGGCGGCATAGCTTGCGCTTTCCTTTGAGTATCCCTCTATAAGCTCCTTATATTCGGAAAGGTGAAGAGAGCGGCTTTCCTTTAGCTTATCAATTAATATTTTCGTTTTTTCAGTCATCGCTCACCACGTTGGAATAGGCGGTCTTTACGCTGACCCCCCTGAGATTTCCAACCTTTCCCGCTAATGCCGCGATAGTATCCTGAGGGGCGTCTATGGCAACGGAAAGGATGCTCACTCCCTTTTCCTTATAGGGAATGCCCATTCTGCCGATTATATATTCTCCGTATTCCGAAAGGAGAGCGTTCAGAGGCTCTGCGCTTTCGCGGTTTTCAACGATTATTCCCATAACGGCTATTCTCTTTGCCATAATGACCTCCTGCGGTAAATAAAAAATGCTACAGTCGTCCCGTAGCATTTGAAATGGGTATAATTTTAGAATGTCATCCTGAGCGGAGGCGGCTCGTGTACGAGACGCCGGAGTCGAACCTCGGAGAGGCAACCGAGGTTCTCTCGGTTGGGATCTACTTGGCTTTCGCTCGACGGTAAAAATATTAACCCTACATTTTATTTTCAAACACCTTTCACTCGGAACGCATGAACCTTATGTCAGGACATTGTATTATACCATAAATTGTATAGATTGTCAATATTGGTGCGGGTAAAAACAGTACGGCGACGGGAGAATGGTATTATTTTTAACTTCGTTCCTGCATCAAATCCCGTCCGGTTCGCGTGCAACGGCTACTGTCATCCTGAGCGAAGTAAAACATCATAGGATGATGTTTTACGAAGTCGAACCCGACCATAGGGAGGGCGACCGTTAGGTCGGGATCTACGGTATTTGATAGGAGCTATCGAAAATCCCACGTAGATCCTGCCCCTTCGAAGAACCCCTAAAAATTCGCAGGCTCATTAGATGGATCCCCCCGCAAGCGGGTCCTTCCATCGAGGAACCCTCGATTGGGGCACCACCCTAAGGGGTGGTGCGACTACAGTGTCTCCTTACGGAGCCACATAAACGCCGCCCTGTGGCGTTTGCTCCGCTCAGAATGACAGGCTCCTATCTCCCCGTCAAACCAAAATTTGATAGGATAAAGCAACAATTCAGCCGTAGGGGAGCCGGCTTGCTGCTCCCAGGTTTCAGAACAATAGCAAGAAGTTTGGAATCACTAAACTTTATGTTTGGTACGCGTGAAGATATTGGACGACCAATGGTCGCCCCTACAATAATGTGTATCTTTTTCGCTCATTCACATACAAAATTCCGTTTTGATTCGCATGCTGATATAAGGACAGTCGCAGGGGTTCCCCGAAAGTGAGTTCACGAGCTTTTGGGGGTTCCCGTCGGGGCCGCCTGTCCCTACAACAACGTGACTGCAAATACACCCGTACAATTCAAAATCTGATACTCGGCTCAGGATGTATTCTATAAAACAGCAAAAATCCTATTATTGCCATTGTAAAAAATCCAAAACTGTACAATTATTATAAATCGGAGAAAAATTAAAAAAACACTTGCAAAACGGGGCGCAATGTGGTACAATACCTATTGTAATAGTGTAGAAGTTAGAGAGTGGGCAAAAAAGTCCACTCTCTCTTTTATGAAAAAATAATTTTGCAGGTGAACAATGGAAAAACAAAAGAAAAATATCGCAGGCACCGTCCGCGATCTTGTTGCTCCCGTGGCAGACAGCCTCGGCTACATGCTCTGGGACGTTGAATACGTTAAGGAAGGCGCGGATATGATCCTTCGCATCACCATTGACAAGCCCGAGGGCGTTGACATTGAGGACTGCGAAAAGATGGCGAGAGCTATCGACCCCATTATCGACGAGGCCGACCCCATTGAGGTCTCCTACAAGATGGAGGTATCCTCCCCCGGTATCGAGCGCGCTCTCACCCGCCCCGAGCACTTCATAGCTTGCATGGGCGAAAAGATCGAAATAAAGCTCTACGCTCCCGTGGACGGAAAGAAGCAGATCGTCGGCATACTTACGGCCGCTGATGACAAGACCGTTACGGTTACGGTGGATGAGGCAGAGGTGGTTCTTGAAAAGAGCTCCGTTGCAAAGGTTGCAACCGTTTTTGATTGGTAATAAATTAACATATATTCAGGAAAGGCAGATAGAAAAATGAATCAGGAATTTTTCACCGCCCTTGATCTTCTCGAAAAGACAAAGGGAATCCCGAAGGAATACATGATAGAAAAGGTTGAGGCTGCTCTCGTCAGCGCCTTCAAAAAGGAATACGGCACATCCAACGTCCGCGTTTCCATCGACCCCAATAAGAAGGACGTTAAGGTCTACGAGCAGAAGAACATCGTTGAGGTAGTTGAGGATCCCGCAACGGAGATTTCCCTCGAGGATGCAAAGAAGCTCTCCCGCCGCCACGTTCTCGGCGGTGTGGTTGAGACCGAGGTGAAGACAAAGGGCTTCGGCCGTCTCAGCGCTCAGTCTGCAAAGCAGGTCATCATTCAGGGCATCAGAGAAGCAGAGCGCTCCTCCATGATCCGCGAATATGAGAAGAAGCGCGAGGAGGTCATCACAGCCATCGTTACTAAGACCGCAGATAACACAGGCGATATCGTTATTGACACAGGCACAAGCGAAACTGTTCTCCCCTTCGCTGAGCAGATCCCCGGCGAGGACTTCGCTGTGGGCGACAGAATCAAGGTCTTCGTTACCGAGGTTCGCCGCGAGGGTCAGACAGGACCTATGGTCACTCTCTCCAGAACTCATCCCGGCCTCGTTAAGAGACTCTTCGAGATGGAGATCCCCGAGATCGAGGAGGGCGTGGTCATCATCCAGTCTGTTGCAAGAGAGGCCGGCAGCCGCACAAAGATCGCCGTTTACTCCCGCGACAGCGACGTTGATCCCGTTGGCGCTTGCATCGGCGAGCGCGGCCGCAGAATTGCGGATATCGTTGACGAGCTTCGCGGCGAGAAGATCGACGTTATCGAATACTCCGAGGATACCGCAGAATATATCGCTGCTGCTCTCTCCCCCGCTGAGGTCATCTCAGTTGATATGGAGGGCGAGAGAAGCGCTAAGGTAACCGTTTCTCAGGATCAGCTCTCCCTTGCCATCGGTAAGGAAGGACAGAATGCCCGTCTTGCCGCAAGACTTACAGGCTGCAAGATCGACATCAAGGGTTATTAAGATGTCTAAGGCTCCCAAGGTTAAAAAGATCCCTCTTCGCCGTTGCACGGGATGCGGACAGTCTCTCCCCAAAAAGGAGCTCATCCGCGTTGTCAGAACACCCGAGGGCAACGTAGTTCTTGACTTTACGGGTAAGGTCAGCGGCAGAGGTGCATACGTCTGCAAGAAAACGGATTGCTTCAAAAAAGCAAGAAAGCAGTGCAGATTTAAAACAAATCTTGAATGCGATATCCCCGAGGAGCTTCTCAATGCCCTTGAGGAGGAGATCGCCCTCTTTGAAAAGGAAGCAGCCGAAAATGAAGACTGATAAGATACTTACCTATCTCGGTCTTGCGGCGGCAAAAAGAAGCGTGGTGCTGGGAAGCGATCTCGTGCTTCGCGAGGTCAGACGAAAAAGCAACGGCATCTGCGTTCTCCTTGCCTCCGATGCTTCCGAAAGAACAACAAAGCAGATATGCGACAAGTGCGCCTACTACAAGGTCTCTCTTATTCGCCTTGATACCGATATGGAGACGCTTGGCGCCAGAGTCGGAAAGATATCTCCTACAGCCTGCGCGGCGGTGACCGATTGGGGACTTGCCTCCCAGATAGTTAAATGCTCGCAGGAAAGCTAAGACAATTCTACAAAAGAATCTGACAGGAAGGCTCCCATAGGGAGACGGGTAAATCAATATGGCACAAGTCCCGATGTTCCGAATCAACCAGTTATCAAAGGACCTTGACCTTAGATCCAAGGATATCATCACAAAGCTTGAAGAGGTAGGTCTCGAGGGCAAGAAGTCTATGACTGTTCTTGAGTCTGACGAGGCAAACCTCCTTCTCGATATGCTCACAAAGGAAAACCAGCTCACCGATATCGACGGCTACGTTAATGGAAAGACCTCTATCCCGAACGTTAAGCCCTCAAAGGCTGCTCTCGCAAACCGCGAGAAGAAGGCCGCCGCCGCTCGTGCTAAGGCTGAAGCTGAGGCAAAGGCAAAGGCAGAGGCAGAGGCCAAGGCTAAGGCTGAGGCTGAGGCCAAGGCAAAGGCTGAGGCTGAGGAAAAGGCAAGAGCAAAGGATGCAGCTCTCATGAAGGCTGCCGCTGCCGCAAAGGCAAAGGCAGACGCAGAAAAGGCTGCAAAGGAAGAGGCTGCCCGCAAGAAGGAGGCCGCTGAAAAGGCCGCAAAGGAAGCTGCTGAAAGAGCAAAGAAGGCTCCCGCAGAGAGAACCGAGCAGAAGGCTGACCAGAGACGCCCCCAGCAGAATACACAGAACGCTAATCAGCCCAGACGCGACAACAATAACAACAACAATAACAACAATAACAATAACAGACCTCAGAGAAACGACGCTCAGCCTCAGGCTCAGAGAAAGCCCCAGCAGACCATGAGCGACAGAGTTCAGAAGGCCTACGAAAATCAGAAGAAGAATTCCGACGTTCAGGAAAAGAGCTACACTCCCGACCAGACCACCATGGGCGGAAAGAAGAAGGCTCCTCAGGCTCCTCAGAACGAGCGCAAGCGTACAGGCGCAACAAGAGTTATCGACACCCGCGCCTCCAGCGTTGACCTTTCCAAGTACGACGAAAAGCTTGACAGCTTCGTTCACGACAGCCACAGCGAAAACGCCTCCAACAAGCAGAAGCTGAAAAAGCAGAACAACCGCGATATGCGCTCCTCCAAGAACCGCAACAAGGAAAGCGCGGCTATGGAAAAGCTCAAGAAGCAGGAGGCTATGAAGGCAAAGCAGAAGCCCCTTGAGATCACCGTTCCCGATGAGATCTCAGTAGGCGAGCTTGCAAGCCGCCTTAAGGTCACTGCCGCTGAGGTAGTTAAGCGCCTTATGATGATGGGTATGATGGTTACCGTTAACCAGGTCATCGACTACGATACAGCTTACTTCGTTGCAGACGAGCTCGGCGCTATCTGCACCAAGGAAGTAGTGGTTACCATTGAGGAGAAGCTCTTTAGCGATGAGGAGGACAGCGAGGAGAACCTCGTTGAGCGTCCCCCCGTTGTCTGCGTAATGGGTCACGTTGACCACGGTAAGACGTCTCTCCTTGACGCTATCCGCCACACAAGCGTTACCAAGGGCGAGGCAGGCGGTATTACTCAGCACATCGGTGCTTATACCGTTAATATCGACGGCAAGGATATCACCTTCCTTGACACCCCCGGCCACGAGGCCTTCACAGCTATGAGAGCAAGAGGCGCACAGGCTACGGATATCGCTACCCTCGTGGTTGCCGCAGACGACGGTATCATGCCCCAGACTGTTGAGGCTATCAACCATGCAAAGGCGGCAGGCATCGAAATTATCGTTGCTATCAATAAGATGGATAAACCCACTGCTAACCCTGAGGTAGTTATGACCGGTCTTACCCAGTATGAACTCGTTCCTGAGGAATGGGGCGGTGACGTTATCTGCGTTCCCGTTTCTGCACTTACCGGCAAGGGCATTGAGGATCTTCTTGAAAACGTACTTCT
>JAZQAS010000088.1:0-9733 GCA_045545335.1 Candidatus Avispirillum sp.
AAGATCAATGCTATACGGCGAAATAAAAAAGAAAAAATCCCCGCAAACCCGTAGGGGAGCCACTTCGAAACCCCTAAAAATTCGCAAGCTCATTTTCAGGGAACCCTCGGCTTCGTGCTCCCGTGGAATGAACGATAAGCAATATTGTTGTGGCTGCAAGCAAAGCGAAGGCTCAAGATAAGTCCTTCCCCCGAAGAACTGGGGGAAGGGGGACCGCTTGCGGTGGATGAGGGTTTGCTACCTGGGCGCGAACCGATGCTAACAATCACTGTATGCGAGGCATAGGAGAATAACTATAAACTATTTATAAAATACCGCTCAACTTGCTTTGAAAGACAGTTCTTGTCCAGATAGCAAACCCTCATCCGTCTCCCCCATATAGTCTGTCTTAGCTTAAAGTCACCAGCCGGAAATATAGAAATCAATAATCAAACTTCATTTTAAGGAGCCACCTTCCCCCACTTCTTCGGGGGAAGGACTAAACAAAGCCTTCCCCCATGATAGACGGATCCCCCCGCAAGCGGGTCCTTCCATCGGGGGAAGGACTAAATAAAACCTTCGCCTTGCTTATTGCCGTTACCTCGTTTTAAATATAAAAAAGAAAACCGACGGTCTCCGTCGGTTTTCAACCTCAATTATTCATTATTCATTCTTCAATATTATTCAAAATATCTCAGTGCTTCTGATGGCGTTCTCTTCTTCCGCCTGCCATATCGCTGCCGCCACGGGAGCTCTTCTTGCCCTCGGGCTTGATCTCGCCTGCCTTCTGGAGGGCGATCTTCGTGAGCATAGGACCGACAAGCTCATAAATAAGAACCGAGAAAAGGACGATATTACGAACGAGAACACCGTCGTCGCCGAGAGAAAGAGCGTTAAGAGACATACCGAGAGCAACGCCCGCCTGAGGAAGAAGGGTGATGCCGAGGTAATTTGTAACGTTTTTATCGCACTTCATAAGCTTTGAGCTGCCGAAGGTACCGAAATACTTACCGAGAGAGCGGAAAATGATATAGATGATACCGATTCCCACGATTGCAACGTCGGTAAATGCGGAGAAATCAAGCTCAGCGCCGCTGAGAGCGAAGAAAAGCACGTAGAGAGGCGCAGTCCAGCGCTCCGTTCTGTCCATGATCTCCTCGGAAACGTCGCAAACGTTGCAGAAGATGGTACCGAGCATCATGCAGGTAAGGAGAGTGGAGAAGCCGCAGTGTACGCCTGCGATCTTGAATTCAACGGTGGTTATAGCAACTGTGAGGAGCACGAAAGCGATGGAAATGGACATTCTCTTGCTTCGGGAGTGGAAAAATCTCTCCGTGAAGTGGAAAAGAAGACCCATAACGGCGCCGAGTGCCAGAGAGAGAATGACCTCAAGGATAGGCTCAACGAGAACGGAAACGATATTGATAGCGCCGCCGCCCACCATAGACTTTGCGATACCGAAGGAAATAGCGAAAATAACGAGACCGACGGCGTCGTCAAGAGCAACGATGGGGAGAAGCAGGTCTGTAAGGGGGCCCTTTGCCTTGTACTGGTTAACTACCATAAGGGTCGCCGCGGGAGCTGTTGCAGAAGCGATGGCGCCGAGGGTGATAGCCGCGGGGAGGGTCAGCTTGTCGGGCATGATGAAATGGACCGCGATAAGAGCCGCATCAACGAAAAGTGTTGCAACAACGGCCTGAATGATGCCGATAACGGTAGCGGTCTTACCCGTCTTTTTCAGAGCGGAGAGGCGGAATTCGTTACCGATGGCAAAGGCGATAAAGCCCGTAGCGCATTCGGTGATAATCTCAAAGGTCTTGACCTCCTCAAGGGTAGAAAAGCCAAAGCCCTGAGGGAGAGGAAGAGCGCCGAGGCAGAAGGGGCCGATGAGGATACCGGCGATGATATAAGCAGTAACGGCGGGGAGATTAAGTACCTTTGCAAGACGGGAAAGAAGAAGTCCTGCAAGGAGCGTGATCGCAACTGAAATAAGAACTGACATTTCAAAAAACTCCTTTTCAAACCTATTGATACGTATTTAAATATGTTCAAAAAAATGCCACCCGTCAAATATAGCACTTTATATGGCGGGTGTCAAGGGAAAACGAAATTTTTATTTAATAAAATAGGAAAGGAAACGAGGAAACTCGATCAGTTTCCTTCCTTTATATTATATATAATAAAATAATACATAACAAACGGCAAAAAACCAAAAACCCGCAACGTTACGTTGCGGGTTTGTCTGGAGCTGATAATGAGATTCGAACTCATGACCTCGTCATTACCAATGACGTGCTCTGCCAACTGAGCTATATCAGCATCTCAGCTAAATGATTATAACAAAACAAAAATAGTTTGTCAATAGGAAAAACAGAAATATCTGATTTTTTATGTGAAGGAAGAATACGCGTTGATATTGAGGACATATTGTTCACGCGCTTCAAATTTTGGTTTGAAGGGGGGAGAATTGGTATTTGTAGGGGAGGATATCATCCTCCAGCACATCTGCACGCGAACCAAAACGAAATTCTGTACGTTAATGAGCGAAAAAGATGCACATTGGTAGGGGTCGACGTCCTCGACGACCCGATTATCAGCACACGAAGCAAAACGAAATTTGATACACAAACGGAAAAAAAGCATATACGAAATGTAGGGACAGGCGTCCTCGACTGTCCGCAAACAGAAACGATATGCAGATACAATACTTGATAAACAACGCGTGCAATTCAGCGACTATCCGCCCCTTGAGAGGGGCGGGGGACCATCCGAAAGGATGGTGGTGGGGTAGTAGCTTCGCCAAAAACAGACTCCACTGCTACAAAGGAGAGTTTGTTGTAATTATTCGCTACTACCCTTCCGTCATCGGTGTCGAAACGAGTACAAAGTTCAACATTTTATCTGCACCGATGCCACCTCCCCTCGCAAGGGGAGATATGTGTCGAGAGCTTTCTTCAAAGCTTACAAAATTGCGTTTCGTCTGTTATTAG
Organism: Candidatus Avispirillum sp.; assembly: GCA_045545335.1. GTDB lineage: Bacteria > Bacillota > Clostridia > Oscillospirales > CAG-272 > Avispirillum. The sequence goes on from JAZQAS010000088.1 coordinate 2,970, forward strand.
CGTTTTATCAACTACCCCTCAGACCGTAATTTAACGGTTTTTAACAACAGAAATTAAGAGCTTTATCGCAACAGTATTTTATTTATAAACCAAAATATATCTTCATTGTACAAAATGAACAAAACAAAATCCACACTAAAACTGTCAATATGCAAAAACATTTTTTTCGAATTTGTTAATTTTATATAAATATTAATTGAGACAAACACAATATGTAGATGTCAGAAAAACAAAAAGCCCCAATTCGTCTATAAAAACTGTGAAAACTCAATATTTTCAAGGGTTTTCAGGGCCTTGTCTGTTTGTAAAATGAACAAAAAATTCCCAAAAAAGTATTGACTTTTTATATGCCGAATGATAGAATTATTATACCAAATTAAATGGAGGTATATACCCTATGAAAAAAGTTTTAGCACTTGTTCTTGTAGCTGCTATGCTTCTCTCTTGCATGATCGTTGGTATTTCCGCAGCAAGAGTTGTTACAGCAGAGACAACAACAAACAAAGTATGGACTTTCCCTGCTGGAAATTCATACAACCCTGTCGCAGTAGGTCAGTCCGGTACATTTGATGTATCTATGGACATCCGTATTGACGACGCTGCCGGTAAGCTCACAGGCTGGTCCGGTCTTGCAGTTGGTCCTTACGTAGCAGTTGGCGGCGTTGGTATCGACGGCGCAGACTTCGCTTATGACATCGTTCTGGGCGAGTGGTACCACGTTGAGTGGATCACAGACGGCAGCAACACAACCATCTACGTTGACGGCAACGAAGTTGGTACAGTTGCAAAGACCATCTCCACATATGAAGACGGTTCCGCGTTCTGGACATGGGACAAGATCACTATCGACAACCTCAAGGTTGGTTCCTTCTTTGATGACATGGAAGGCTCCGGCATCGGCGGCCAGGGCATGCAGATCACAGAAGAGAGCACATCCTACACAAACGAGAATGTATCCAAGGGTGTTAACCACTACTGGACATTCCCCGCAGGCAACTCCTACAACCCCGTAATGGTTGGTCAGTCCGGCAACTTCGACGTATCCATGAAGGTTCGCGTTGATGATGCAAACGGTAAGCTCACAGGTTGGTCCGGTCTTGCATACGGTCCTTACTTTGGACCTGACGGCGTTGGTATCGACAATGCTGACATCGCTATGGCGATCACAGTTGGCGAGTGGTACGACGTTGCTTGGGACTATGCTGACGGCGCTACAACTATCACAGTTAACGGCGAAGTAGTTGGCACAATCTCCGAGGCTATCTCCACATATGAAGACGGTTCCGCATTCTGGACATGGGATAAGGTTTCCATCGACGATCTCGCAGTTGGTTCCTTCTTCGATGATATGGAAGACGGCGGTATCGGCGGTCAGGGTCAGCTTCTTGAAGAGGAAGTAATTATTGCAGCTCATGACCTCGGCTATTGGTACTGGAACTTCCCCGCAGGTAACTCCTACAACCCCGTAATGGTTGGTCAGTCCGGCAACTTCGACGTTGAGATGGACATCTGCATCGACGATGCAGCTGGTAAGCTCACAGGTTGGTCCGGTCTCGCAGTTGGTCCTTACGTAGCAGTTGGCGGCATCGGTATCGACGGTGCTGACTTCGAAGCTGACATCAAGGCAGGCGAGTGGTACCATGCAGCATGGATCAACAACGGTGACGGCACAACAGACGTTTACCTTGATGATGCATACGTTGGTACTCTTAACGAAACAATCACAACTTATTCCGACGGTTCCGCATTCTGGACATGGGATAAGATCTCTATCGACAACCTTTCCGTTGGTTCCTTCTTTGACGACATGGAGAACGGCGGCATCGGCGGTCAGGGTCTCGCAGTTGAGTACAAACTCGAAGAGCGCTCTATCTTCGATCATGTAGACATCACAGCTGAGCCCGCAGGCGAAGCTCTCCTTATCGAGTCCTCTCAGGACACAAGCTTAGAATCCGGTTATATTGAGCTTGGCAATATGCCCACAAATAACCTCAACAACAAGTACATCATCACATACGATGTCGCTTATACACATACTAAGACGTCTGAGGAAGCTCACCTTGAGTACTGGACAAACTGGGCCGGTGGCACACCTGTTCGTTGGTCCGTAGGTACAGTTTCCGGCGGTAAGGATGCTGACCAGATCCTCTTTGACTGGGGCGAAGCTACATTTGATAACTTCCACGAGATCACCATGGTATTCAACGTAATGGATGCTCAGATCTACGTTGACGGTGAGCTCTTCTACGAGGGCAAGATCGGTCTCAACAACTCCGACCTCAGCCTCTCCATCATCTGCATGTGGTACGGTAACGCTATCATCGATAACTTCCAGCTCATCGACGGTGAGACATACGAGGTTGTTGCTGATCAGTCCGACCTCCCCACAGGTGAAGGCTACAACAGAGGTTCCGGCGAGATGAGAATCGTTAACCTCGATGCTGAAGACTTCTGCGCTGAGAACGGCCATACAAACGGCTGGTCCACAATGCAGTATGATTCCACTTGCGTAGCAGAAGGCTACGTTGCTAATGCATGTGCAGTTTGCGGCGCTGACAACGGCGGCTACTCCATCCCCATGAAGGCTCACGACTGGGCAGGCTACGACATCAACAGAAAGACTGAAGACGGTCTTGTTTACACATATTGTAAGAACGGCGGCGACTGCACTCAGAAGTACTATGTAGAACTTCCCGCAGCAGACGCTTACACAGGTTCTATCTACCAGTTCCACGACTTCCAGGACGAGTTCATCAACAAGATGTCCGGCGGTTGGGGCGGTAACAACTGGGTAATTGAAGACGGCACACTCTCTTCCGAGAATGGTGTTTCCAACTACAACCAGCATGATATCGGCTACTACGTCAACTCCAACGACTTCTCCATGAGCTGGGATATGGCTATCCAGGGCACATTCGAAGCTGGCGAAGGCGACAGCGGCTACGCTCCTGAGATCTACGCTTGGATCGGTGGCGCTTCCGGTTATGCATTCATGATCGGTTACAACTACAACGATCAGTATCTCTTCATCAGACCTACAAACGAAGGCGCATTCACACCTATCACAGTTGATTACGCTATGGTTAACGGCGAAGTATACAACTTCTCTGTAAACTTCAAGCTCAACCTCGGTGTTGACGGTGCTGCTCCTTCCGGTAGACTTTCCGTATTCGTAAACGGTGAGGAAGTTCTCTATACAACATCCAGATCTATCGTTGCTCAGCAGTTCGCTAAGAGCTACACATCCAACGAGAACCTCGGATTTGTAATCCTCAGAAACTTCCACATCGATGCTAACATTGATAACTACACCATCGGTTCTTCCGACTTCGCTTGGAACAGAACCTACAAGGGTGACGTTACCGGTGACTTCATTCTCGATGCTGATGACGTTCTCGCAATGAGAAAGTACCTTGCTAAGGTTACAGGCGACATCGTTACATCTCGTGCAGATGCTAACGGCGACGGCGTGATCAACGCTAAGGACCAGCTCACAATCAGAAAGACTCTCGCTGCATAATCAGCAAGAACTGAGATTGTAAACTAAAAAACATAGCTCCCCCGATATTCGGGGGAGCTTTTGTTATATCCTCAAATTGTAAACTAAAAGGAAAAAATCGCGGTATGTATTGATAAAATAAGCTTTTTGTGCTAATATTATCCTATAAACAGGAAAGCTGGTTCTCTATGAAAAATAAATCAAAGCTCACGTTGTGTATACTTTTTGCGGCCGCTGCATTCTTTGCAATATTCGGCGGAATATGCCTTTATTACGGCCTTCTCGGCGAGTATGACGATGCTCTCGGCCACTTTGCCCGCGATGCATTCTTCGCTCCCATCAGCTACGTATGCCTTGCTCTCGGCGCTGTGATCGGCATTGCAGGCTGGATCCTTTTCTCAAAGAGAGAGGCGCTGGACGAGGATTTTGCAGGCGGCGTCGTTTATAAGATAGTAAATATTGCCATCGCTCTCAGCGTCCTTTTCGACGTGTTTATGCAGGTCAGAGCAGGATTTGCCTCTGTTCCCGTAAAGGGCAAGGTGTTCTTTTTTGCTTCTCTCGCATTTGAAGCTCTCTCAGTTGTATATTTCCTCGTTTCAGCCATCGTTCGCAGAAGAGGGGAGAAGGCTTCTGCCCTCGTTTCTCTCCTTTCCTTTGCCCCCGTAATATTCTGCGCTCTCAGAGTGCTTTATATGTATTTCGATCAGACCGTGGCGGTAAACAGCCCTGTCAAGCTCATCTGCCAGCTCACCTATATCGTCTATATGCTCACCTTCTGCGCAGAAACGGGCCTTTCCCTCGGCAGAGGAAAGATCTATCCCCGCTATATCTTCGCGCTCTCCTGCGGCATCACCGTGGGCGGTATCGGCTCCATTGCGGCTCTTGCGGCTTATATCCTCGGCACCGATGCAACAATGCTCGTGGGAACAGACGCCCCCTTGAAGGTGCTTATGTTCATCTATTGCGCATACGCTCTCGTTGCGGCAATGAATATTGAAACAAGAGAGAAAACAAAAGAAACAACGAAAGAATGATGAAAGGGAAGGCGCGCCTTCCCTTTTTAAAGGATAAATATGATCTCATTATCAGTAAGTGACGTAACCTATACCATAGGCCTCAAGGAAATACTGAAAAACGTTACCTTCGCCATCGAGGATGGCGACAGGCTCGGCATCGTCGGCGTGAACGGCAGCGGAAAATCAACTCTTCTTCGCATCATATCGGGCAAGATCAGCCCCGATGGGGGAGAGATATATATCAGCCGCGATAAAACTCTCGGTATGATGGAGCAGCACGATGCATTTGACGATGGCGACAGCGCAAACGAAACGGTGCTTCAGCGTATGTACGGCGCATATCCCCATCTTTGCCGCGATGAGGCAAGGATTGCTGAGATAGAGCGGGAGCTTGCAAGCGCTGTCGGCGACGAGGCAATGCGCCTTAGCGCAGAGCTTGACCGCGTGAACACCCGATATATAAGCGGCGGCGGCCTTCATTATAAGTCCCGCTGCAAGAGTATTCTCAAGCGCCTCGGCTTTGATGAGGAGACCCATGAAAAGCTTGTTGGCACTCTCTCGGGGGGACAGCGCACCCGTCTTGCCCTTGCCCGTCTGCTCTTTGCAGAGCCCGATATATTGATACTTGACGAGCCTACGAACCATCTTGATCTTGATACCATGATGTGGCTTGAGGAGCATCTTGCCTCCTATAAAAAGACCCTGCTCGTAGTCAGCCACGACAGATATTTTCTTGACCGCGTGACGAACAAGACCCTTGATATCGAAAATCACAAGGCGGAGCTCTACAAGTGCCCCTATACTGAGTACGTTCAGCGAAAGAAGGAAAAGCGTGAGGCAGAGGCGAAGAGGTATGAGCTTCAGCAAAAGGAGATAGCCCGCCTTGAGGCATATATAGAGCAGCAGCGCCGCTGGAACCGCGAGCGCAATATCATTGCGGCGGAGAGCCGCGAGAAGGCCATTGCCCGAATGGAGAAGGTGGAAAAGCCCGAGGATGCGCCCCGCGCCATCAATTTCTCCTTTGACGAGTCGGGAGAGTCGGGAAACGACGTTCTCTCCGTCAAGGGGCTTAAAATGGGCTTCGGTCAGAGGCTTTTGTTTGAAAACCTTTCATTTGAGGTAAAAAAGAGGGAGAGAGTGTTCATCGCAGGCGCAAACGGTTGCGGAAAATCAACGCTATTGAAGATCCTTCTCGGAAAGCTTGAGCCCCTTTCGGGCAAGATAAGCTTTGGATATAACGTGCAGGTGGGCTACTACGATCAGGAAAATCAGAACCTTGACGATGAAAAGACCGTGCTGGACGAGCTTTGGGATGCATATCCCACCATCAGTCAGACTCAGCTCAGGAGCGTGCTTGCAAGCTTTATGTTCCGCGGCGACGATATTGAGAAGAAGGTGGCAGTTCTCTCCGGCGGAGAGCGCGCAAGGCTGACCCTTGCAAAGCTTATTCTTTCAAAGACCAACGTTCTTATCCTTGACGAGCCCACGAACCATCTTGATATCCCCTCCCGCGAGGTCCTTGAGAATGCGGTGGCGGAGTTTGACGGAACGGTGATCGCCGTCAGCCACGACCGATATTTCACAAAGCGCCTGGCAACGAGAGTGCTTGAGATGGGCGAGGTCCTTCGGGATTGGCGGGGAGGCTATGAGGAATATGCCGAAAAGAGGGAAGCCCGCGAGGTTGAGCAGAGGGCCGAGGAGGCGGCAAAGGCCTCTCAGGGCAAGGAGGAGTATCAAAAGCGCAAGCAGGATGCCTCCGAGCGCCGCCGCGAAGCGGCATATCGCAGAAAAGTACGATCTGAAATAGAAAAGCTTGAAAAGGAGCTTGAGGATATAAACGAAGAGCTTTTCGGAGATGCGGCAACGGATTATATGCGCGCCGCAGAGCTGGACTCGCGCCGCGAGGCTGTTGAGGAGCGCCTTTTGGAGCTTTACGAGGAAGAAGAGAAGTTTGAGGAATAAATGAATGTACGATGCAAAACCTTTTTTGAAAAAAAGGTTCTGCACTCCAAAAAACTTTTGAAAAATGGTTTTGCTTTGATTTACAGGCAAAAGAAAGAGAAGATTCGTTTTTCAGCGAGTCTTCTCTTTCTTTTGTCTGTTAAGTGATATGCTGACTAAAGTCAGCGTGATATTTTCGCTTTGCGAAAGTGATATTGAAGCCTTACGGCTTCAGTGATATTCTATTCGCCATAAACTTGCGAAGCAAATATCACTCGGCGTAAGCCGAATAACACTGCGGAGCAATA
>JAZQAS010000089.1:0-30286 GCA_045545335.1 Candidatus Avispirillum sp.
CTGGCCCACCTTGTTGTCGTCCTCACCGAATGCGGGCGCGATATGAACGATACCTGTACCGTCGCCCATGGTAACGTAGGAGTCGCAGGTAACGTACCAGCACTTCTCTCGGGGGGAAACGAAGCGGAAGAGAGGCTCGTATTCGCGATATTCAAGGTCCTTACCCTTCATAGACTCAAGAACCTCGTACTGACCCTCGCCGAGAACGGTATCTGCAAGAGCGAGAGCAAGATAATAGGTGTATTCGCCGGCCTTTACCTTAACGTAGGTGTCCTCAGGGTTTACGCAGAGGGCAACGTTAGAGGGAAGGGTCCAGGGGGTAGTAGTCCATGCAAGGAAGTACGCATCCTCGCCAACTACCTTGAAGCGGGCGATGGCACTTCTCTCCTTAACGTCCTTGTAGCCCTGAGCTACCTCGTGAGAGGAAAGGGGAGTTCCGCAGCGGGGGCAGTAGGGAACAATCTTGTGGCCCTTGTAGAGAAGGCCCTTGTCCCAGATCTGCTTGAGAGCCCACCATTCAGACTCGATATATGTGTTGTGATAGGTAACGTAAGGGTCCTCCATATCAGCCCAGAAGCCAACGGTGTCGGAGAAGGACTCCCACATACCCTTGTACTTCCAAACGGACTCCTTGCACTTATCGATAAAGGGAGCGATGCCGTACTCCTCGATCTGATCCTTGCCGTCGATGCCGAGAAGCTTCTCGACCTCAAGCTCAACGGGGAGACCGTGAGTATCCCAGCCTGCCTTTCTGGGAACGAAGGCGCCCTTCATAGCGTGGTAACGGGGGATCATATCCTTGATAACACGGGTAAGAACGTGGCCGATATGAGGCTTACCGTTAGCGGTGGGAGGGCCGTCGTAGAATGTGTAGGTATTGTCCTTTGATCTCTGGGAGAGGCTCTGCTCGAAGATCTTGTTTTCCTTCCAGAACTCAAGAGTAGCCTTTTCACGAGAGACAAAATTAAGGTCGGTAGGAACCTTGTTGAACATAATGTTTCTCCTTGTCGAATATAATGAAAAGATTTAAAAAGCAATAAAAAAATCCCCATTGTCGCAAGACAAAGGGAACCTTTGAAACCACCTGCATACAGTCATATGCCCCTGAGGTAACGGACAGGCACCGGCACGGGCTACTTATTTCGCCCTGCAGCTCGGGAGTGATATTCACGAAAGAAAAGAACGTCGGACTCGCACCGTCACCGACTCGCTTGGGATCTTTTTTCTTTGCTACTGTCTCCGTCAAAGCCTTTAACAGATGGATTATAACATCAAAAAAAGCTTTTGTCAAGTATTGCAAACAAATTACCTATAATAATATAGTATTGACAAAGAGGGGGCAGGGGATTATAATAAATATACCCCCAGGGGGTATATGGAGGAATAAATGGATAATATGATAAACGAGTGTCCCCATTGCCGAAAAAAGGTAAGGGACGAAAAGGAGCACAGAGATCTGAAAAACCGTCTGAGCCGTGTCGAGGGTCAGATCAGAGGAATAAAAAAGATGGTGGAGGATGACTCTTATTGCACGGATATCATCGTGCAGGTGTCTGCGGTCATAGCGGCCCTCGGCTCATTTAATAAGGAGCTGCTCTCCCGCCATATCAAGACCTGCGTGTCCGAGGATATAAAAAACGGCAATGAGGAAACGGTGGACGAGCTCTGCGCCCTCGTTGCAAAGCTGATGAAGTAAGGTGAAAATAATGGAGAAATATAACGTAACGGGTATGAGCTGCGCGGCTTGCTCTGCCCGTGTGGAAAAAGCCGTATCTGCTCTCAGCGGGGTGACGGCCTGCTCCGTGAGCCTTCTCACAAACTCCATGGGAGTTGAGGGCAGTGCTGCTCCCGAGGCGGTGATCTCCGCAGTTGAGGCGGCGGGCTATGGCGCATCCCTTGCGGGAGAAGAGAAAAAAAGCAAAAAGAGCGCCTCTCTTGAAGACCGTGAAACGCCGAAGCTACTGAAACGGCTTTTGTGGTCTCTCGGCTTTCTCGTCCTTTTGATGTACGTTTCCATGGGATACACTATGTGGTCCTTCCCCCTGCCCGAGGCGCTTGAAAGAAGCTGTACCTCAGTGGGCCTCCTTCAGCTTTTGCTCTCGGCGGCTGTGATGGTAATAAATCAGAAGTTTTTCATAAACGGAGCAAAGGGGCTCTTTAAGGGCGCGCCCAATATGGATACCCTGGTTGCCCTCGGCAGCGCAGCTTCATTTGCATACAGCACCTATCTTCTGTTTCTCATAGCTATGGCAGAGGCCTCGGGCGACAGCGCCGCGGCTCATTCCCATCTTCACGGCCTCTATTTTGAGTCTGCGGCAATGATCCTCGTTCTTATAACCGTGGGCAAGATGCTTGAGGCCCGATCAAAGGGCAAGACTGCCGATGCGCTGCGGAGCCTTATGGCCCTTTCTCCGAAAACTGCAACCGTCCTTCGCGACGGTAAGGAGGAGGAGATACCAGCTGAGGACGTTGTGGTGGGAGATGTTTTCATCGTCCGCGCAGGCGGCGCCGTCCCCGTAGATGGAACCGTTCTTGAGGGTGAGGCGGCAATAGACGAGTCCTGCCTCACGGGAGAGAGCATCCCCGTTGATAAGACAGAGGGAGATAAGGTCTCAGGGGCAACTGTGAGCCGCTCGGGCTATATCGTGTGCCGCGCCACCCGCGTCGGCGAGGAGACCGCCCTTTCTCAGATAATAAAAATGGTCAGCGATGCCCAGGCAACAAAGGCCCCCATCGCAAAGGCGGCAGACCGCGTTTCCGGCGTGTTCGTTCCCGTCGTTATGACCGTTTCTCTCATAACCTTTATAATATGGATGATAGTGTCCCGCCAGTTCGGCCCATCTCTTATCAGGGCAATAAGCGTCCTCGTAATAAGCTGTCCCTGTGCCCTCGGCCTTGCCACCCCCGTTGCAATAATGGTGGGAAGCGGCAAGGGCGCAAAGAACGGTATTCTCTATAAGAGCGCCGCCGCCCTTGAGGGAGCAGGAAGAACAACTGTCGTGGCCCTTGATAAAACGGGCACCGTGACCGAGGGCAAGCCCCGCGTTACGGATATCATCCCCGCCGAGGGGGTAACGAAGGAGGAGCTTCTCTCCTATGCCTATACCCTTGAAGCGCGAAGCGAGCATCCTCTTGCCCGCGCCGTCGTCAGCGAGGGGGAGAGCGCGGGCGCGGGCGCGGGCATCCTTGAGTCCTCGGAGTTCAAGACCCTTCCCGGAAACGGAGTTTCTGCATATATTAACGGTGAGAGCAGCCGCGCAGGAAGCCTTCGCCATATCTCTGGCGTATGCTCCGTATCCGATGAAATGAAAAAGACGGCGGAAGATCTTTCCGAAAGCGGAAAAACGCCCCTGCTGTTTGCAAAGGGAGACAGCCTTCTCGGCATCATCGCCGTTGCAGATACCATAAAGCCCGACTCAAAAGAGGCCGTCGCTCAGCTTAAGAATATGGGCCTCAGAGTAGTGATGCTCACGGGAGATAACGAAAAAACAGGCAAGGCCATCGCCCGCGAGGCGGGAATAGACGAGGTCATCGCAGGTGTCCTCCCCGATGGAAAGGAAAGGGTGATCGCCTCCCTTCAGAAGGAGGGCAAGGTGGCAATGGTGGGCGACGGAATAAACGATGCTCCCGCCCTTGCCAAAGCCCATACGGGCATCGCCATCGGCGCGGGAACAGACGTGGCTCAGGAGTCTGCGGATATCGTTCTCGTAAACTCCTCTCTGCTTGATTGCGCGGCGGCCATCCGCCTCGGTCGCAGAACTCTCAGAAATATCCATGAGAATCTTTTCTGGGCGTTTATCTATAATGCAATAGGCATCCCCCTTGCGGCGGGAGCCTTCAGCGCCCTCGGCCTTGAGCTGACTCCCATGTTCGGAGCGGCGGCCATGAGCCTCTCAAGCTTTTGCGTTGTCACCAATGCCTTGAGGCTCAATCTCGTTGATATAAAAAGCCCCAAAAGAGACAGAAAGATCAAAAATAAAAATAAAAAAGAAAAGGAGCAAAAGGAAATGGAAAAGATAATGAAGATAGAGGGAATGATGTGCCCTCATTGCGAGGCAAGAGTAAAGAAGTGCCTTGAGGAGCTTAGCGAGGTTAAGGAAGCCATAGTTTCTCATGAAAAGGACGAGGCAAGAGTCATCCTTCTTTCCGATATCTCAGATGAAAAGCTGAAAAGCACGGTTGAAGCGCAGGGCTATAAGGTACTCTGAGAGCAAAAGACGGCAAAAAAGGGGGCATATTCATAACAATATGCCCTAAAAACCGTTAATTCTCAAAAATATTTTTATTAATCGGGGCAAATTTTGAGAAAATAAGAAAAATCTCTTGATTTTGATTATTTTCTCTGTTATAATGAAGCAAATATAAGCCGAGGCCTCCTCGGTATCTAATTTGACTCGGGAGATTGTAAAATGGTTTCACGCGAAGTAACTATAAAAAATAACGTTGGTCTCCATGCAAGACCTGCTACATTTTTCATTCAGAAGGCAAATTCCTTCAAGAGCTCTATCTGGGTTGAGAGAGAAGATCGCAGAATCAATGCGAAGAGCCTTCTCGGTGTTCTTTCCCTTGGTATCGTTAAGGGTATGAACATCACGATCATTGCTGACGGTCAGGACGAGAATGAGGCTGTTGAGGGTCTCGCTGCATTGATCGACACAGGCTTCAGCGAATAATCATAATATTTGATCGAAGCGGCCGCCCTTACAGGGCGGCTTTTTGCTTAATTTTATTAAGCAGAGAAAAGAGAAGAGATAAAAGAGAAGAGAAAATGTAGCTTTTTGCCGTGAGCAAAAAGCATATAAGGAGAACCTATGGCAAAAGAGAGCACAATTGAATATCTGAGAAAAAAAGCGCTCCTTTTGCCAAAGTCCCCGGGCGTTTATATAATGGAGAACCGTGAGGGCAAGGTCATCTACGTAGGCAAGTCCAGAGCGCTGAAAAACCGCGTCACCTCCTATTTTCACGGAACCCATAACATAAAGACCGATAAGATGGTGTCCCACGTGGCGGATTTTCGCTATATCACCTGCGATACGGAGATGGAGGCGCTGGTGCTTGAGAATAATCTTATCAAGCAGTATACCCCAAAGTATAATATCCTTCTCAAGGATGCAAAATCCTATCCTTATATAAAGGTGACCACCAATGAGGATTATCCCCGCGTTGTGATGACGCGAAAGAGAAGCGAGAAGGGAACCTTCTTCGGCCCTTATTCGGGAGCGGGAACGGTGTCCTCCGTTATCGCAACAATTGAGAAGACCCTGGGCCTCCCCTCCTGCAAAAAGAAATTCCCCGAGGATATAGGAAAGGGGCGCCCCTGCGTCTACCGTCAGATAGGCCGTTGCTGCGGCCTTTGCGCGGGAGACGTTAGCCGCGAGGAGTATGGCGAGCTTATAAAATGCGCGATCCAGCTTTTGCGAGGAAACACTCAGGAGGTTGAGGAGTCCCTTATCAGGAGAATGACAGAGGCCGCAGAGGACGAGAGATTTGAGGAGGCAGCCCGTTGCCGCGATGCGGTGCAGGCGCTGAAAAAGCTTGGAGAGCGGCAGAAAACTCAGCTCTCCCCCGATACGGAGTGCGATATAGTTGCCCTTGCATCCCACGAGGGGTGCGATTGCGCGGCGGTGCTCTATATCAGAGGCGGTATGATCTGCGACAGCGAGTATTTTATGTTCGGCGCCGATGAGATAACGGGTGCAGGCAGCCAAGACGATGGCGAGAGCCCCTTTGTTGCGTTTCTCGTAGGGCTCTACGTTCAGAGAGAATATATCCCCAAAGAGATACTTCTTTCCTTCGAGATGTCCGAGGAGGACAGAGAGGCCGTGGCCCAGTATCTTTCAAGCCGTGCAGGCAGAAGGATAACCGTCAGGACCCCCGTCAGAGGCGAGGGAAGAAAGCTTTGCCTCATGGCAGAGAAGGATGCGGTGCGCCATAGCGAAACGAGAAGAAAAAGAGACGATACGGATGAAAAGCTCCTTATGTCCCTTGCAAAAGCGCTCTCCCTTGAGGTCGTCCCCGAGAGGATAGAGGCATACGATATATCAAATCTTGGCAGCGAGCATATAACCGCAGGTATGATAGTCTGCGAAAACGGAAAGCTCAAAAAAAGCGATTACAGATATTTCAGAATTAAGGGTAAGGAAAGCCCCGATGATTACGGCTCCATGAGAGAGACCATCCTCCGCCGCCTTTCCCACCTTAGCGATGATAGCGATCCCTCGTTCTCAAGAGTGCCCGACCTTATCCTCCTTGACGGAGGAGCCACCCACGTGGCGGTGGTTCGGGAGATAATGGCAGAGGCAGGCTACGATATTCCCGTTTTCGGTATGGTCAAGGACGATCATCATAAAACGAGGACCCTCGTCACGGATACGGAGGAGCTGAGCATCGCAAGAGATCCCGAGCTTTTCAGATTTATCTATAAGCTTCAGGAGGAGGTCCATCGCTTTACGGTCTCGAGAATGACAGAGGCAAAGAGAAAAACGCTGAAGACCTCGTCTCTTGAAAAGATAAAGGGCATCGGCCCCAAGAAGGCAAAGAAGCTCTTGGAGAATTTCAAGACCATAGCAAAAATAAAGGAGGCCACCGCCGAGGAGATACGCGAGATCGGCAAGGTCAGCGAGGCTGAGGCGAGGGCAGTTTTTGAATATTTCAATAAAGAGGAAAAGAAATGAGAATTATAACGGGAAGCGCAAGGGGCGCCGTTCTGAGCACCCTTGAGGGAGAGAATACGAGACCCACGGGAGAGAGAGCAAAGGAAGCTCTTTTCTCAATGATACAGTTTGATATTGAGGGCAGAAGAGCTCTTGATCTTTTCGCAGGCAGCGGCCAGCTCGGCCTTGAGGCAGTAAGCCGCGGAGCGGCATCCTGCGTGTTTATAGACGAGGCGAGAGAGGCTGTTGAAATAATTTTGTCAAATGCCAAAAAAGCGAAGCTTTTTGACAAGTGCAGAATATCTACGGGCAGCTATAAGACCTATCTTAAGAATGCGGCGGGAAGGGAAGAGTTTGACCTTATATTCCTTGATCCTCCCTATGCTTCGGATTATCTTTGCGATGCCCTTGAGATGATAGCCGAGGGCGGCCTTCTCAGAGCGGGAGGACGCATCGTTTGCGAAAGCGATAACGGAACCGAGCCCGTGAAAAAGAAGGACCTGAAGAGCGATGAATATCACGAGAAAAAGGTGATGGAGCAGGTCTTCGGAGGTCGGGAGGAGCTTTGCAAAAAATATACCGTCGTTAAGAGCGCCCTCTACGGCAGGAGCCGCATAACTCTTCTTGAGGCGGCAGGGGAGGCAGAGGAATGAAAAAAGCCATAGTTCCCGGCAGCTTCGATCCCGTCACCCTCGGTCACGTAGATCTTATAAGAAGGGCCGCAGATATATTTGACGAGGTCCACGCGGTGGTAATGGTAAACGCCGAGAAGAGAAATTCTGGCCTTTTCACCCCTGAGGAGCGCCTTGCCATCCTTGAGAGCGCCGTCGGCCACATTCCGAACGTCAAATGCGCTCTGCAGTGCGGCCTTGCCTCCGATTATACAAGGAAAAACGGCATAGGATTTATCGCAAAGGGCATCAGAAACGCAACTGATTTTGATTATGAATACGGCCTTTCCGAAATAATGAAGCGCTTTCACGAGGGGATAGAGACCGTGTTCATTCCCGCAGATCCCGCCCTCGCGTATATGAGCTCCACCTATGCAAGAGAGCGTATCCGCTACGGATGCGAGCTTTCCGATATTGCAGATGAAAAAACAGCAGCTCTCATAGCAGAGATCATGGAGCGAAAAAATAATAACTAAATAGCGTTATAATAATTTGTTCAAAACGCCGAAGTGTGCCAAAATCACCCTTCGGCGTATTTGTTTTTGTTGACAAACGAATGGCTGACGATTAAAATATAATAAATAGGTGTCAGTATGAATGGCACGTTAAAAATTTATGGAGGATAACATAATGAAAAAGACTCTTTCACTTGTAATGGTGGCAGCTATGCTTCTTTCCTGCGTTGCCTTTGCCATTCCCGCAAGTGCAAAAGCAAAGGCCGATAATATCGACTACGTAGACGCTCTCTATTTTGAGAATGCTCCTACTGTTGACGGCTACATTTCCGAAGCTGAATGGGGCGAGGCAGACGTATTCGTTGAAGCGCTCGACTGTGCGACTATCGACGATACCATCCCCTACACACGCTTCTTCTATAACCGTATTTCCGCAACAAACAGAGATGAGTACGGTAGCTTCTCTTACTACGTATGGCTTCGCTGGAGCGAGGAATACTTCTACATCGGCGTTAAGGTAAACGATGCAAACGGTCATAGCCTTAAGAACGGTACGAACAACACCTGGAACGGTGACGCAGTTCAGACAAGAATCGATAAGGGTGGCGCAAACGCAGCTGTTAACGGCGGTAACTTCACCGTAACTGCTGACAGACAGAAGCCCTGGGGCACAAACCTCGTTCCCGACTTCGTATTCGGTTATTCCGAGATCGCAGGCGGCTTCTCTGAGGCTTGGGAGAACAATACCAATAAGGGTATGACTTCCTTCTCCAATAACCCCCTCGGAACTGCTCCTTGCGTAGTAGCTCCCGCAGGAAGCAGCTACTCCTCAGATACTCTCAACGGTATCACAACATATGAGGTTGCTATTCCCTGGACATACATCCTCAACGGTGATTTTGAAACTCTCACATATTCCGAGTATAAGACAGGCCGTAACGGTAACCTTCAGGGCGGTATCGGCCGTGAGCTCGGTATGTCTCTCGTAGTTCTTGACGACGGCGCTGATACAAACGCAGGCTGGGATGCATTCATGTCCTGGGGTTCCGGTATCTGCGGCGCTCAGCAGGAAGAGGGCGCAGCTGCCTGCACAGGCTCCAACGCCGTAACTCTTTCCGCAACTCCCGTTGCTCAGACAGCAGGCTACCAGACCTATGATCCCACAAGCCTTCTCGATGCAACCTTCAGCCAGCACAATATCGACGCACCCAATACATATTACGACTATCTCGCAGGCGATACGTTCAAGTCCAATAAGCTCACGTCCCGCGATCAGCTCTCCACCCTCACCTATGACGATCCCGCAGACCTCTCCGTATGGGGCGGTACCTTTGCAGGTATCATCAAGAACACAGGCGGCGAGGGCCACGGCAACTGCCTTGACTACAGAGATCTTGCAGATTTCGTAGATAACAACCAGACATATATCGATACCCGTGACGGCGAGATCGGCTATACGTATCCCACATCCTATACATTCGAGTTTGATATCAACTATTCTGCTGTTAACCAGGAGCAGGAGGGCTATGAGCCTGCTATCTACAACTGGTTCGGCGGCGCAAGCGTATACGCATACCAGTGCGGCTACTTCTTCAACGACTCCATGTTCAAGGTAGTTAACTCCAACGATCCCCTTGACATTCTCGCTCAGTATCCTTACAGCCTTAAGAAGGATAACTGGTATAACTGGAAGTTCCAGTTCGATAACGAGTCCTGTAACGCTCGTCTCTGGATCGACGACCTTTCCACAGAGGCAGATAACGTTGAGAGCGGAACAGCAGGTGTTCCCGGCTATACAAACGAGTGGGGTACTCTCGTTGTCAACACAAGCTGGAGATACTTCTACTACTCCTCTGAGGATGCTGCAGAGAACGGAACGCTCCTTCTTTACAGAATGATGAATACTCAGGTAGCATACGATAACGTTAAGATCTATAACTTCGCAAGCGCTACAAACGTTCCCGTAAGCGGTGAGAACCAGGGCGGCGGCGTTCCCTCCGGTCCTATTCAGGGCGGCGGCAGCATCGGTACAGATGATGCAGTTAAGGAAGAGGGCTACTGGCGCGTTCCCGTAAGCGTACAGAAGCAGTACCTCTCCGCAACAAAGCTCTCCTTCACAGCTAAGTTTGATGCAACAAAGGCAACCTTCGAAAAGATCGAGGGTCTTGCTGAGGGCACCTACACCGTAGAAGAGAAGGGCGAGGGCGAGTATCTCATCACTATCACAAGCTTCGATGCTCTCAAGGCACTCAAGGTAGGCGATAAGTATTTCGATATCATCCTCAAGTCCGATGCAGAGGCTCTTGCAGATATCGGCCTCGAGCTCACAGACGCATATACTTACAGAAACACAGGCGACGGCATTGCATGGATCATCCTTGCAGTTGCAGTATCCGTTCTCGGATGCGCCCTTGTTATCGGTAAGAGAAGAGCATCTGTAAGATAACAAAAACTTAAACGACCTCCCCAAAACGGGGAGGTCGTTTTAAGTTGAGAGAAGAGATAAGAGAGAAAAGAGAAGAGAAAAGGAAGAAAACCGCAAGGGCGGTTTTCATTGTATTACAAGAGATAAATAAGGCAAGTGACTAACAAATATAAAAGACAAATGCCGAATAATATAAAAAGACTTGATTTATTGAACCGTATTTGGTATACTATCGGGGTAAAGCAAATTTGCCTGCATAGTTAAATGGTTATAATGTTTTGACCCATTGGCAAAATCGGAGATTTTGAATGGGTGCCCCAAAACATTGATAGATTTAATGTTTTGACCCATTGGCAAAATCGGAGATTTTGAATGGGTGCCCCAAAACATTGATAGATATAATGTTTTGACCCATTGGCAAAATCGGAGATTTTGAATGGGTACCCCAAAACATTGATACTCGCTTTGCTCGTATTAACAAGCTGAATTGCCTGCATAGTTAAATGGATATAACAAGCCCCTCCTAAGGGTTAGTTGTGGGTTCGATTCCCGCTGCGGGTGCCAAAAATCCCGAATGCGAAAGCGTTCGGGATTTTACTTTTTCACTATTCACTTTTCACTCTTCACTAAACTTCGCATTCGGGATTTTTGGAAAGTAAAAGGTAATAGTGAATAGTGAAGAGGTATTGCGGCTTTGCTTTATCCATTATTCGAGCATCTCCCGTTACTTTTTAGCGTAAAAAGTGTTCTTGCCTGCACCATGCTTGACTATATACCCATCTGCTGTGAGCTTTTTCAGATGTCGCTCCACTGTGGAGGCGCTAAGGCTGGGGCACAGCTCCAGGATTTCCTTCTTAGTGAACTTGCCCAGCTTATTTTCAATGGCGTTTTTCACTGTATCGAGAGATGTGGGACTGACGATCCGGATGCGATCGTCGAAGTCACGGTATGCGGCGACGATGGTGCTCAGCAGATATTTGACGAACGCAGTGGGGTCGTCCTGCTGCTCGTGCCAGCCAATCTGTGAATCCTCAAGCGACGCATAGTAGGCGCCCTTGTTCTTTGCGATCTTAGCTTCCAGCGAGATATACTTACCGACCTCATAGCCTGCGCGGTACAGCAGCAGGGTCGTAAGCAGACGGGACATTCTGCCGTTGCCGTCAAGGAAGGGGTGGACGCAAAGGAAGTCGTGAATAAACACGGGGATGATCAGCAGCGGATCCACTTTGCCTTCACCAATGGCACGGTTATATTCGTCGCAGATTTCCTGCATGGCTTCCGGTGTTTCAGAAGGCGCCATGGGTGTGAACAGGGTGAAGCGTTTGCCTGCTTCATCGGTGGCGCTGATATAGTTCTGTACGTTCTTGAAGCTACCGCCGAAGCCGGAATCGGTATGGCTGAGCAATATCTTGTGAAGCTGCAGAATGTAATTCGGTGTCAGCGGAATATAATCGAAGTTTTCATGCACGATGTTCAGCGCGTCGCGGTAACCGGCGATCTCTTTCTCGTCACGGTTACGAGGCGCTGTGCGCTCGCTCATAAGCTGGCGCAAACGGGTCTCCGTTGTGCGTATTCCTTCGATGGAGTTGGATGCCTCGGTGCTCTGTACCTTGGCGATCTCAACCAACCGCTCAAGCTCTTGCGGCTTCTGCTTTATATATGTGGATTGTCTTCCTTTGTACTCATGAATGAGAGACAGATAGTTGATGACCTCGTTATCCCATGTCCGATTTTCCAGACCTGTATAATCAAAATGGCGCATCTCGTCACCTCCATAATCTATTCTCGTCAATTATATCACTTTTGACGAGAAAAATCAATAGGTGAAGCGAAACTTGCAAAAGTTCTGCTCCACCTAAAGCTGCAAATCACCTTTATTTCCATTTGCTTTCATCGTAATATCATCACGGCAAAGCCGTGTATAAATCCTCAGCATATAAAAAAACTCCTTGAGTATCTCAAGGAGTTTTTTGTGATCTTACATACCGAGAGCTGCGGCTCCGATGATGCCTGCATCGTTCTTAAGGGTAGCGATCTTCAGCTCGCACTGAGGAGTGCCGTCGCGGGAGTAGGTCTCTGCGAATACCTTGTCGTGGAGCATTTCAATAAGGGAGTCGCCCTCGTTGGAGATGCCGCCGCCGATGGAGAGAACGTTGGGCTGGAAAATATTGATGATGTTAACAAGGCCGGTAACAAGGTAGGAGATATATTCGTCAACTACCTCCTTACCAAGCTCGTCGCCCTGTCTCATAGCGTTGAAGGCTGTTCTGCCGGAGATGCGGTCAAGGTCGCCGCCGATCATCTCTTCCATAACGGTGTAGCGGCCGATCTTTCTTGCATCCTCAAGCTTTTCGCGGGTAGTGCGGATAAGGCCGGTAGCGCTGGAGTATGTCTCCCAGCAGCCGCGGCGACCGCAGGTGCACTGGCGACCGTTCTTAACGATAACGATGTGGCCAAGCTCAGCGCCCGCAAAGTTGAAGCCGGAGTAAACCTTGTCGTCAAGGATGATACCGCCGCCAACGCCTGTGCCGAGGGTTATCATAACGGAATACTTAGAGCCCTTTGCAACACCTGCAACAGACTCAGCCTTTGCGGCAGCGTTAGCATCGTTCTCAATGAAAACTCTCTTGGTCGTGCCGAGAGCCTCGGAGAGCTTGCCCTGCATATCGTAGTGGCGGAAGGGGAGGTTGTTTGCGTAGATGATCTCGCCGGTCTCGCAGTTAGCGGTGCCGGGGGTAGCGATACCGATGGAGCCGATATCGTCCATGGTGAGGCCCGCATCGGAGACGAGCTTTTTGCAAAGAGCGGCGATATCGGCGGTGATATCGTCAGCGCATCTTTCGCTTGAAGCGTTGGTGGGAGTGGAGTCCTTTTTGATGATCTCGTAGCTTTCGTTAACAATACCTGCGGCGATATTGGTACCGCCAAGGTCGATTCCGATATAATACATAATCAGTATCCTTTCAAAAATAGTTACTATATTTATTATAAAGTTTGCGCCCCGTTTTGTCAACATATAAATAAATGTGAATATAGAATAAAGGTTTTTATTCGCCTTCCTTGATATGTCATCCTGAGCTCGGAACCCCTAAAAACTCGCTACGCTCATTTTCAGGGAACCTTCGCCGCGGAGCAAACAATCCGGTGAATTGCTTGCGTAGTCGAACCACCCCTTAGGGTGGTGCCCCATAGGGGCAGGATCTACGTAGGATCTTCGATACCCCCCTATCAAATATCGTAGATCCCGACCTGACGGTCGCCCTCCCTATGGTCGGGTTCGGCTTCGTAAAACATCATCCTATGATGTTTTACTCCGCTCAGAATGACAGTAGCCGTTACACGCGAAGGGAGCGAAATTTGATGCACAAACGAAAATCACATACGTTTCCGTAGGGGCGAGCATCGCTCGTCCGATATCTGTACGCGAACAAGACGTAATTTGATGCACAAACTAACGCAAAAGTCACACGTTGCCGTAGGGGCGATTCACGAATCGCCCGAAACAGAGCGCGAACTCTCCCTCCGCGGCGAGGGTTCCTCGATGGAAGGACCCGCTTGCGGGGGGATCCATCTAATGAGCGTAGCGAGTTTTTAGGGGTTCCGAGCTCAGGATACGCGGGTGGCGACGCCCCTATCCGCACCCTCCTTCGCGTCCGTTATACATATCTGACAAAATATTGCACCTATTGCCATGATTTTGTGTAAATTTTGGCACTCGGGCAGGTGATTAACAAAAAGTTCACATTAAATATCAACTTTATTATTGACTTTTGGGGCTTATAGTGGTAAATTTATATCAGAAATTAGCACTCAAACAATTTAAGTGCTAAAATTTCAAGGGAGGTGACAAAATGAGCGACAGTTCGATGCTGAGCGAAAGAAAAAAGATGATACTCAAGGCCATCATCGATGCGCACATTGAAAACGGCGAGCCCGTGGGCAGCAAGTATCTGACCCAGGGAGGCAGGTTTTCATATTCCTCCGCAACAATCAGAAACGAGATGGCGGAGCTTGAGGCTCTCGGCTATCTTGAGCAGCCCCACACCTCGGCGGGAAGAATTCCCAGCGAGGCGGGCTACAGATTTTACGTAGACTCTCTCGTTGAGCGCTACCGAATGTCTCAGGCCGAGGCTGAAAGCTTAAAGGCGCAGCTGAGAGAAAAGCAGGCCGAGATAGACGGCATCCTCGATACGGCAATGAGGCTGGCGGCAAGCATGACCAATTATACGGCTCTTGCGGTCCGTCCGAGAATAGCTTCAATGACCGTCAAAAAGTTCGAGCTCGTTCCCGTGGATCAGACCTCAATGGTCCTCGTAATGGTAACGGCGGGGGGAGCTGTCAGAACGCAGAACATCGTAAGCCGGCGCCCCGTAACGGAGGAGGCCCTCCGCAAGCTTGCAAATCTTATGAACATAAGGCTTGCAGGTCTCACGGGCGATCAGTACACACTCCCCATAATGATGGAGCTTGAAAGCGCCATGGGCGAGTATGCCTTCCTTGTTGACCCCGTGGTCAAGAGCGTGTGCCAGATAATCAGCGGCACTGCGAGCGGAGATATCAAGATAGACGGCGTAGACAGACTTCTGTCCTATCCCGAGTTTTACGATATCGGCCGCCTCAAGGATATGCTTGCAATGTTTGAGCGAAAGGATGAGCTTTTGCAGCTCATCTCCGGCGATACGGCGCCCATGATGCCCTCGGGTCAGCCCGATAACGACGGAGTTCACGTTTACATCGGAAGTGAAAATCCGGTAATACTAATGGATAATTCCACTCTTGTTTTCAAGCCCGTCAAGAAGGACGGCAGGACCGTAGGCGCCCTTGGCGTCATCGGCCCCACAAGAATGAATTACCGAAAGGTCATCTCAATGATAGATGATATAACGAACAGCATAAGCGACGTGCTTGATACACCGTCACTGGGCGATGGCTCGGGCAATGGAGGTTAAAATGGAAGAAAAAATAAAGGAAGCCTTTGACGTGGAGGCTGAGGAGGCGGCAGAGGCCGCGGCGGCTGAAGCAGATAATAAGGCAGAGGAAGAAGCTCCCAAGGATAAAAAGCAGGAGGCCAAGGATGCAAAAAAGCAGAAGGCCCGCGTAAAGGAGCTTGAGCGTGAGCTCGAAGCTACAAAGGCAAAGCTTGCAGACAGCGAAGACAAATATCTTCGCCTTGCGGCTGAATATGAAAACTTCAGAAAGCGCTCAAAGGCTGAGCGCGAGGGAATATACTCCGAGGCCGCGGCAGACGCGGTTAAAGAGCTTCTCCCCATATTCGATAACCTTAACCGTGCAACGGAATACACAAATCCCGAAAAGGTTGCCGAGGGCGTTGCCCTCATCTTAAAGGGGCTCCCCGACGTGTTCGCCAAGATGAAGATAACAGTCTACGGCGAGGCGGGCGAGCAGTTTGACCCCAATATCCACAACGCAGTAATGCATATTGAGGATGAAGCCTACGGTGAAAACGAGATCGTAGACGTGTTCCAGCAGGGGTATATGCTGGGCGATAAGGTAGTCCGCTACGCGATGGTAAGAGTTGCAAATTAAGCTTACCTCGCGTGTCATCTTGAGCGAAGTCCCCACCGAGATTCCACCTTACGGTGCCCTCCCTAAGGTCGGGTTCGGCTTCGCAAATGCCGCCCCGTGGCATTTGCTACGCTCAGAATGACAGCGGTGGGGACGCAGTCGAAACCCGCAGGGCAAAGGCGAAGCCTTTGGATCTCGCGACAACAAAACTAAAAAACAAAATCTTTTCTATATAATTTGGAGGAAATAAAAATGGCTAAAATTATTGGTATCGACCTTGGTACAACAAACTCTTGTGTGGCAGTATATGAGGGCGGCGAGCCCACCGTAATTCCCAATCCCGAAGGTTCAAGAACTACTCCCTCTGTAGTAGCTTTTTCCAAGACCGGCGAGAGAATGGTAGGTCAGGTTGCAAAGCGTCAGGCTATCACAAACCCCGATAAGACCGTAATGTCCATCAAGCGCCATATGGGCTCCGCTCATAAGGAAAATATTGACGGCAAGTCCTACACACCTCAGGAGATTTCCGCAATGATCCTTCAGAAGCTGAAGGCAGATGCAGAGGCATATCTCGGCACAACAGTTTCTCAGGCAGTTATCACAGTTCCCGCATACTTCTCCGATGCTCAGCGTCAGGCAACCAAGGATGCAGGTAAGATCGCAGGCCTTGAGGTCCTCCGTATCATCAACGCGCCCACAGCGGCGGCTCTTGCATACGGCGCAGATCAGGATAAGGACCAGAAGGTCATGATCTACGACCTCGGCGGCGGTACCTTCGACGTATCTATCCTTGAGATCTCCGATGACGGCGTATTTGAGGTTCTTGCAACAGCAGGTAACAATAAGCTTGGCGGCGACGACTTCGACGAGAGGATTATCAACTGGATCGCAGAGGAGTTCAAGAAGGAGAACAACATCGACCTCAGAAATGATAAGATGGCTCTCCAGAGACTTAAGGAGGCTGCAGAAAAGGCGAAGATCGAGCTTTCCGGTATGGCAAGCGCCAATATCAACCTTCCCTTTATCACCGCAGACGCAACAGGCCCCAAGCACTTTGACGGAACTCTCTCCAGAGCAAAGTTCAACGAGATCACTTCCGACCTCGTTCAGAATACGGTTGGTCCCATGAGACAGGCGCTCGCAGACGCAGGCCTCTCCGCTTCTCAGCTTGATAAGGTGCTCCTCGTTGGCGGCTCCACAAGAATCCCCGCAGTTCAGGATGCAGTTAAGTCCTTCACAGGCAAGGAGCCCTTCAAGGGCATCAACCCCGACGAGTGCGTAGCGATCGGTGCCGCAATTCAGGGCGGTATCCTCGGCGGCGACGTTAAGGACCTTCTCCTTCTCGACGTTACTCCCCTTTCTCTCGGTATCGAGACTCTCGGCGGCGTATTCAACAGGATCATCGACAGAAATACGACTATCCCCGTAAAGAAGAGCCAGGTTTACTCCACCGCGGCTGACGGACAGACCAGCGTTGAGATCCACGTTCTTCAGGGTGAGCGCGATATGGCAGCCGGCAACACAACTCTCGGCCGCTTCTCCCTTGACGGTATCGCACCCGCTCCCCGCGGCGTTCCTCAGATCGAGGTAACCTTTGATATCGACGCTAACGGTATCGTTAACGTAACTGCAATGGATAAGGGCACAGGCAAGGAGCAGCACATCACCATCACATCCAGCACCAATATGAGCCAGGATGATATCGACCGCGCTGTTCGCGATGCTGAGAAGTTTGCAGAAGAGGATAAGAAGCAGAAGGAAGCAGTTGAGGTCAAGAACCGCGCAGAGCATATGATCTTCCAGTCTGAGAAGACCCTGGGAGAGATCGGCGATAAGGTAAGCGAGGCTGATAAGGCTCCCGTAAACGAGGCTCTCAATAAGCTTAAGGAAACTGTAAAGGGCAACGATACAGAGGCTATCAAGGCAGATACCGAGGCTCTTGAAAAGGCCTTCTACGCTGTAAGCGAAAAGCTCTATCAGCAGGCAGGCGGCGCACAGCAGGGCGGCTTTGATCCCAATGCATATCAGCAGGGCGGCTACGATGCAGGCGCAGGTCAGTCTCAGGACGGCACCTTCTATTCCGCTGACTACGAGGATAACTCCGATAAGTAATTATTTATACCGAAAGGGACGGGCAACGCCCCTCCCTTGGGTGCGTTTTAAATCATTTGTTATTTATTCTTTATTCTTTTTTCTTTGAGCCCGGTGATCTTAGTTCTGTAATCAAACTAACGATCTTATCGTAGGGGCGACCATTGGTCGTCCGTTTGCGGTACCCGAAATTGCAAGCTCGCTTACGCTTGCGCAATTTCGACCGCGGCACCCTCACGTCGGTCGCTTCATCCTCCACCGGAGGCGCTCCCTCGTTCGTCCGATATCAGCACAATTGCGAACGATCAGGAATACCGATATTTTATAATTTAATCGAACAATTTATTCGTAGGGGAGCCGCTTGCTGCTCCCGCCACAGAGAGGGAACGGAACGCCCCTTGATATGTCATCCTGAGCGGAGCAAACAATCCGGTGAATTGTTTGCGTAGTCGAACCACCCCTTAGGGTGGTGCCCCGTAGGGGCAGGATCTACGTAGGATCTTCGATAGCTCCTATCAAATATCGTAGATCCCGACCTAACGGTCTCCCCTCGGGGGTTCGACTCCGCCATTTAAATGGCTCCGCTCAGGATGACATATCAAGGGGACGACCAATGGTCGCCCCTACGGCAGAGCCTATTACATAACTGCTGACGGACAAACAGAAAAGACCGTTTTTTTAAAAGAATAAATAATAAAGAATAAATAATAAATAACAAATACATTTCAGAGGAACAATATGGCAGACAAAAGAGATTACTATGAGGTGCTTGGACTTTCAAAGGGCGCCTCAGAGGATGAAATAAAAAAGGCATACCGCAAGCTTGCAAAGAAATATCATCCCGATATGAACCCCGGCGACGCGGAGGCCGAAAAGAACTTCAAGGAGGTCAATGAGGCATACGACGTCCTCTCCGACCCCGATAAGAAATCAAAATACGATCAGTACGGCCACGCGGCCTTCGATCCTGCCTCCGGCGGCTTTGGCGGCGGAGCGGGCTTTGGCTTTGACGGCTTTGATATTTCCGATATCTTCTCAAGCTTCTTTGGCGGCGGCTCTACAGGCAGAAGATCAAACGGACCTGTCCGCGGAGACGACGTTCGCTTAAGGCTCACCCTTTCCTTTGAGGAGGCTGTTTTCGGCTGCAAGAAGGACGTTCAGTATCAGCGCGTTCAGAAGTGCTCCGACTGTAACGGCTCGGGAGCTGCCCCCGGAACCAGCGCCAAGACCTGTCCCGACTGTCAGGGCCGCGGTCAGGTAAAGGTAAATCAGAGAACTCCCTTCGGTATGATGCAGTCAAGCCGCACCTGCGATAAGTGCCGCGGCACGGGTAAGGTCATTGATACCCCCTGCAAGAACTGTAAGGGCGGCGGATTTATCAAGGCAACGAAGAAGCTCTCCGTAACCATCCCCGCAGGTATAGACGACGGGCAGGGAATCGCCCTCAGAGGCGAGGGCTGTGACGGCAGAAACGGCGGCCCCGCAGGCGATCTTCATATCACCGTAAACGTCCGTCCCCACGCATTCTTCGAGCGCGACGGATACGATATCTATTGCGACGTGCCCGTGAATTTCGTGGACCTTGCACTCGGCGCCGATATTCAGGTGCCCACCATAGACGGAAACGAAAAGCTTGAGATACCCGACGGCACCCAGACGGGAACCACCTTCACCCTTCGTGGTAAGGGCGTTCAGGTGGTCAATTCCTCCCGCCGCGGTAATATGTACGTCACCGTTGTTGCAGAAACGCCCCGCAGCCTGAATCGCAAGCAGAAGGAAATGCTTGAAAAGCTCCGCGAGAGCTTTGATTCATCCAATCACCCCAAGTGGGATAAATTCAAGAGAAAGTTCTTTAAGTAAAGGGAAATAATAATGTCAGATAAGTGGATACAGATAAAGGCGAGTGCCGAAAATAAATATCTTGACGATATCTGCGCCGTAATGAGCATGATAGATGCGGCGCTAATGATAGAGGACTACTCCGACGTGGTCAAGGACCTTGACGGCGTGTACGGCGATCTCATAGACGAGGAGCTCCTCAGCCGCGACAGAACAACGGTCAGCGTTTCCGTGTTCATTCCGGAAATAAAGAACCCCGCCGAGAGCGAGGGCTTTATCAAGGAGAGATTTGCCGCTCTCGCAGTTCCCGCAACGCTTGAGATCATCGGCGTGCACGAGTCCGATTGGGCCGATTCCTGGAAGCAGTATTATAAGCCCATCAAAACGGGCAAGAAGATAGTTATCGTTCCCGTGTGGGAGGAGTATACCCCCGCCGAGGGCGAGCTCACCGTTCTTATGGACCCCGGCATGGCCTTCGGCACGGGCACTCACGAAACGACCCGTCTCTGCGCCACCCTTCTTGAAAAGCATCAGAAGGAGGGGGATAAGATGCTTGACGTGGGCTGCGGCTCGGGCATTCTTGCCATCTGCGCTTCAAAGCTTGGAGCCGGCGAGTGCTACGCCTGCGATATTGATGAGAACGCAGTTCGCGTGGCCGAGGAAAATACCCGCCTTAACGAAACCGCAAACGTGAAGGTAGGCGTGTCTGACCTTTTGAAGCAGGCAGAGAAGGCCGAGGGCGGCTATGATATCTGCTGCGCCAATATCGTTGCGGATATAATAATCAGACTTGCGCCCGATATCGGCTCCTTCATCGCCCCCAAGGGTAAGATAATCGTTTCCGGTATCATCACGGAGCGCGCCGAGGAGACCCTCGAGGCCCTCGCCGCCCACGGCTGGACTCTTATCGACTCCATGCGCGAGAACGGCTGGTTCGCAGGCGTCCTCACGAGAAATTGAAGCTGATATAAATAATGTTGAAGCTGATATAGATAATAATGAAGGGGCTGTCGCAAATGCGACAGCCCCTTTTGTTATTTCCCGTAAAATTACGGTTTGGCGGGGAGATGGCTTCCTGTCATCCTGAGCGTAGCAAACGCCACAGTGCGGCGTTTGCGAAGTCGAACCCGACCATAGGGAGGGCACCGTAGGTGGGATCTACGATATTTTATAAGCGCTATCGTGCATTATTCGTAGATCCTGCCCTTCGGGCACCACCCTAAGGGGTGGTTCGACTTCGAAAACATCATACTATGATGTTTTCTCCGCTCAGGATGACAGGAACTAATCCCCCCATCAAACCAAAATTTGACGTATAAAAATTAAGGCGGTAAAATTACGGTTTAGCGGGGAGATGCAGCACAGTAGGGGCGAGCATTGCTCGTCCGACATCTGCACGCGAACTGAAACATTATTTGATGCACAAACGAACGCAAAGGATACACGTTGTTGTAGGGACAGGCGTCCCCGACTGTCCGCTACAGACGTAACGTTTCGCTGTGAGTATCGTTTCTGTTCGCGGACAGTCGGGGACGCCTGTCCCTACAATTAATCCGTTTATTACTCCGACAAAATATAGGTATTCTAAATTGTCCGCTATCGTGCAGATATGAGGACGTGCAATGCACGCCCCTACATTAATTAACTGCATATCTTCCCTTGTTAAATGCGGCTTTTGCGTCCTTCTTGACAGCCTCTTTTATTTGGTTCTCGCCTCAGCGTTGACGAAACGGACGTGGAAATTTAAGTTAAGAAAACTATATGTCCGTGTGGGAATGGTCCTATATTTTTGGCTTTCGCCTTATTTGTTTTGTGACATCAGCATTTTATGCAAACGCCTACTGAATTGAGCGCCGTTTTGGGCGCGTTTTTTTGTTTGGGGGATAATGGGCAAAAGCACGAAAAAAGGCGCGATATTGGTACCCCACACTTTTTCCCACCCAAAAATCGTGTAATCCCACCCCTTTATTTGGATAACGGGTGGGGACAAGTGTGGGATATATTTATATAATATAGATGTAGGAAATTTCGGCGTTCTGCCGCCTTCCCGCCTCTCGGAGGCAGAATACGGCAAGGGACGGAAATTGTAAACGAAAAAAACAAAATCTTATATTACAGGAGGCTGTTATGAGCTATATCGGAACTTGGAAATTTCATTCTATCGCATCCTTTGATGACGACGGAGGCGTGACCTATCTTGGCCGCGAGGAGTATCTTGCTTCTCCCATGCCCTACGTTGACACGGAGGACGAGGATGCCGTTGCAGACGAGATGAAGCAGAGAAAGCAGATGTCAGGCTCAGCTCTTGAGATCTGCGAGGACGGAACTCTCTATATGCTGATGCCCCTTCCCGAGGGCGTTTCCCTTGCGGAGGCAGAGGCTGCGGCGGCTGCAGGCGTTATCTCTCTCAGAGGCGGAATGATCACTCAGGACCCTATGAAGTGGGAGGAGCGCGAGGGCGAATTCTATCTTGATTTTAATCTCGGCGGCGATGAGCCCACCAAGGTCAGCGAGGACGGATTTATCCATATCATGGCAATGCGCTACGCAAAGGAGCAGTAAAAATGGGACTTCTTGATATTTTTAAAAATTCAGCTAAATCCGCCGTAAGGCGCGAGGCGGTAAAGGCAGTGCAGGGCGCTGTCAGCAATGCCAAAGAGGCTGTCGGCAAGGGAAAAAACCGCTCGGAGACCTTCACCTTTGCCGCTATCCCCGCAAACGTGGCAGAGCTTTCGCAAATTCCCGAGGCGAGCCTTGACAGCGCATTCAAAACTGCGGCGCTCACGGTGCTTGTGCTTTGCGCATACGAGAAGAACGCCGAGGAGACTCATAAAATGCTCGATCACCTGAAGGGCCCCGCAGAGCTCACAGGCTTTGAAAAGCAGTTCATCAGAGAAAGACTTATGGGCAAGTATTATAAGAGCTTCTCATATTTTGAGGGCGCCACACCCGAAAACGGCTATAAGCCCACAGAGCCCTATACCATCACGGTCTACGAGAACCCCTACTCCTTTGATGAGGAGAATTGGGCAACGCTCCACGTAAAGAGCAGCGGAGCCGATAATATGAGGCAGATCAAGCTGAGAAAGAAGCCCTCCACGGGACAGTGGTTCCTCAATGACATTCAGTGTCTTTCAGATATCCGAGTTCCCGTTGAGGAGGACCCCTGGGCATGATGGCAGACGGCGGTACATATTACGAGGGCTCGGTGATCCGAGCCTTTGTGCCTTACGGATGGAAGGCGTTTTTGGGAATAGACAGCGAGGGAAAAGCGAGTGAAAAGAAGCTCCATATATGCAAGGGCGCCGATAGCGAGCTTGATATTTTCTCAAAGGTCTCGGTAACGGTGTGCTTCTATTCGGAGGATGATTTCTTTTTCTCTCCCCGCGGCTTTTATGATGACGTAGCGGATATTGAGCCTGTCAGCATTGGGGATAAGACGTATACGGGGTATACCTGCAAGAGCCTGGGCTATCCTTATACCATGCTTGAGCGGCATGAGAACGGATGCGTTTTTTTCGTTATGATACTTGAGAAGAACGGAGATCACGTTATAAGCATCTCCGACAGCGACGTTTCTGCGATCCTTGAGAGCATTGAAAGGGCTAAATAAAGCCTTCCCCCGCGGACGTGATGTAACACTTGACTTTAAGTTCACGTGTCCGCTCTGTCAACGCACGAGGCGTTGACCCAAGTTAGTCCTTCCCCCAAAGATTCGGGGGAAGGTGGCTCCTTAAAATGAAGTTAGATTATTGCTTTCTATATTTCCGGCTGGTGACTTTAAGCTAAGCCAGACTATATGGGGGAGACGGATGAGGGTTTGCTATCTGGACGAGAGCTGTCTTTCAAATTAAGTTGAGCGGCATTTGATTAACAGTTTATGGTTATTCTCCTATGCCAAGCGTACAGAAATTTTTAGCATCGGTTCGCACCCAGGTAGCAAACCCTCATCCACCGCAAGCGGTCCCCCTTCCCCCAGTTCTTCGGGGGAAGGACTTGTCTTGAGCCTTCCCCCATGATTGGGGGGAAGGTGGCTCCTTATTGTAAAGCTTGATTATTGTTTTCTATATTTCCGGCTGATGACTATGAATTAAGATAAACTATATGGGGGAGACGGAAGAGGGTTGCTATCTGGACGAGAGCTGTCTTTCAAATTAAGCTGAGCGGTATTTGATTAATAAATTTACAGTTATTCTCCTATGCCTCGCATACAGAAATTGTTAGCATCGGTTCGCGCCCAGGTAGCAACCCTCTTCCGTCACCGTCTGTGAAGACAGCAATAGTTTCACATTTATCTCTGAGGATATCGTTTGTTTTAAGTCGTAAGCAACTGCATCGGTGACACCTTCCCCCGAAGATCTGGGGGAAGGTGGCTCCTTAGAGTGAAGTTAGATTATTGCATATTATATTTCCGGCTGATGGCTTTAAGCTAAGACGGACTATATGGGGGAGACGGATGAGGGTTTGCTATCTGGACGAGAGCTGTCTTTCAAATTAAGTTGAGCGGCATTTGATTAACAGTTTATGGTTATTCTCCTATGCCAAGCATACAGAAATTTTTAGCATCGGTTCGCACCCAGGTAGCAAACCCCTTCCGTCACCGTCTGTGAAGACAACAATAGTTTCACATTTATCTCTGAGGATATCGTTTGTTTTAAGTCGTAAGCAACTGCATCGGTGACACCTTCCCCCGAGTCTTGGGGGGAAGGACTTGTCTTGAGCCTTCCCCCATGATTGGGGGGAAGGTGGCTCCTTAGAGTGAGGCTTGATTATTGCATATTATATTTCCGGCTGAGAATTTTAAGCTAAGACGGACTATATGGGGGAGACGGAAGAGGGTTGCTATCTGGACGAGAGCTGTTTTTCAAATTAAGTTGAGCGGTATTTGATTAATAAATTTATAATTATTCTCCTATGCCTCGCATATAAAAACATTCAGCATCGGTGCGCACCCAGGTAGCAAACCCTCATCCACCGCAAGCGGTCCCCCTTCCCCCAGATCTTCGGGGGAAGGACTTGTTTAGGTCTTTGCCTTAGCAAAGGCTGAGCGGACGCGTAGATCATCTACATCTTCTGTATTTTTTTGATCCTCAAAACCTAACCTTGAAAATAACACGTATGCTCTGCGCGTTACCGTCGGGCAGCGTTAAATATAAACTAATACAAATAATTTTATTGGAGAAGCATATGAAAAACAATGCTCTGAGAAGAACTGTAACCGCGTTGCTTGCTCTTGTGACAGTGCTTGCAATGCTGCCCCTTTCCGCCGTTTGCGTTGAAGCGGCAACGGTATACGAGGCATCGGGCACGGTATATGCAGGCCAGATCCCCGTAGGCAGTGAGATCGTCCTTACTGACGATACCACCCTTATCATGAACGTTGAAAGATGGTTTCGCACGATCTCGGGTCCCGAGAACGATCTGTACGGGTACGACCTGACAGTAAAGGGCCCAGAGAACCTTACCATCGGTCAGGAGGGCAGTGTATACGGTTATATCCTTGCAGACGATTTCGTTTGCGAAACGGGACTTACTATGTTTTCAGGCAAAGACTATTTCGCAGTCGGAGCGGCGGGTAGCGTGAATATTGACACAGGAGACGACTATCTTTATATCGATTGCTACTGCGGTATCTTTGCCACCGGCGGAAACGTGTGGGTCAGCAGCTACAGCGTGTATATCGATACGGTCTACGGAAGCCCCGTAGCATCAGATATTGGCAGCGTACACCTATATACCGAGTCTGATGCATATCTTCTTTGCAACAAGGAAGAGAATAACTATGGAGACGGCCCCACCGTTGCACAGTTCGGATGCGCCGTATATGCAGATGATGACGCGGTACTCAACTGCGGTATTCTCAGAATAAAGGGAACCTACGGCATTTACTCAAATAGCGGCGACGTTGAGGTAACGTCGGAAAACGTTCGTATAGATGCCGAAAAGTATGGCGTATATGCAGTAAACGGTGACGCTGAATTCGACGTTTTCGGCACGTATACCAACCTTGAAATAATCTCCAACGGAACCGGTATTGAAGCAGATGGGGTATACATAGACGCTGCCTTCGCTACGGTAGCGGCATACGATTACGGTATCGTCGCATACGATAGAAGCGTTTATGTCAGCGCCGATTACCTTAGTGTGTATAGCGATGGCTATGCGTGTATTGCATCTCTCAGAAGCTCCGTTTATCTCTATTGCGACAGTATCGGGCTGTATGCCGACAATGAAACGGTCCCCTCAAAATGCGTATATGCATACGACGGCATGAATTTCCACTGTTATGGTGCGACAATAGTATCAGCGTCAAGCCATCCCGATGCCGTCTGTCTTGCATCGGATGACTGGACCATAAGTATTCAGGGCGAAATAAGCGTTTCTTCATATTGCCCCGTGGCATCCCTTCCTGCAGGCGGTATCACTACCTCAGGGGGAACCGTGCTGAATCTTGAAGGTGTCAACGGGGTAGAGGATCCCCTTTTCAGGGCGGCATACATACGTATGGAGGATACGGATATCACCGCATATACCGACGGCCCTGTAATAGATGCTGTGAGATCTGACGAGTGCTCACTTGACGAAAACGGCACTATAAGATTAGATAACGTATCTGCATATTTTGAAACGGACAGAACGGCCCTCTATGCGGATAACGATATTGAATTGGTCGACAGCAGCATATACATCAACTCCTCGGGTGACTACGGTATGAAGAGCGTTTACGGTGATATAACCGTGGACGGCGGCTATCTTAATTCCTACGGCACCGTCTGCGGAGTTTACGGTCGCAGCTTTGAGGTGATAAGCGGCGACTTTGTATACCCCGAGGACGCATATTTTAAAAACGGTATGGTGTATAACAGCTATACAGGCAGGGTCGCAACCACCGTTGAGATATCCGAGCCCATAACCGGGATAGATCTCATAGTTCCCACTCCCATGGCAGGAGACACTCCTGCAGATGCCGACAGAGTCTACGGCGCGCCTGCGGGAAGCTACGTTTATTCTATCACGTGGTACGATACCCTCTATGGCAGAGAGATGTATGAAAACGAGACCTTCGCCGCTGACCGCGAGTACACGGCAGAGATAGTTCTGAAAACCTCATACAGAAGCTTCCCGAATAACGTTGTCGTTACGGTAAACGGCAAATCCTGCGACCTCGGATGGAGCGATAATAACAAAACTCTCCATGTCACAGCCAAAAAATTCGGAAAGACGTTTACAAAGGTAGAGTCGGTTGCCCTGAATATTGCAGAGCCTAAGGAAGGCGAGACCGTTTCCTATAACGTGACCTTTGACTCGGTGGGAGCCGCCGTTGCGGGAACCGTCTCAAACCGCTATGAAAACATTAAGTGGATCGAGTTTACGGAAGAAGGCGAGAGAGAAATGGAGCCGGGCGACGTATTCGTCGGCGGAAATTACTACGTCGTAGCTGTAAGGCTGAAGCCCTATAGCACAAAGTACCGCTTTGCCGTTGAATATAATAATCTCGGAAACGCTCTTTGTGCGGCGGATGCTACGGTAAACGGCGACAAAGCCTATTACGTTGGAGGTAACGAGAATGAGTTTTACGTTGGCTACGTATTCGGTGAGTGCTCCGATGAGATGATAGAAGAGGTCATCATAACGGACGTAACGGCGCCCGTGGCAGGAGAGAAGCCCGTCTACCGCGCAACTGCAGGCGAGAGCTCTTATGAGAGCGGAATAAGATTTACCATAACCGATAAAAACGAATATAAGACCGTAGGAAATGAAAAGGTGTACTACGTCAAAAACGGTATCGGCTGGTACGACTATACTGCTGCCAGATGGATGTACGAAAACGAGACCTTTATTGAGGGTCACGAGTACAGAGTCCGCGTATATCTGGAAACCTACGGCGACTACCGCTTCCATCACGATAAATATAACGTGGTCGAAAGCTTCTCAGCGACTGTGAACGGAAAAGAGGCTTACTATGATCTCTACGGCATTTACACTCAGGAGATAAGCTACGTGTTCACCTGCGCGCCAAAGCCCGCCTTCTCCCTTGGAGATATCAACCGCGACGGCCTTGTCAGCGCAAAGGACTCCAATATCTTAAAGCAGGCCCTTTCGGGAACCCTTGAATTCAGGGAGGGCTCGGATGAGTTCCTTGCGGCGGATATCGACGGCGACGGAATGATAACCGCCAAGGATTCAAATCTATTAAAGCAGATCATCGCAGGAGTGCTTTAAGTCCTGTAATTTTTCAGAAAGGAAGGACGGGAAAATGAAAGTAATGTCCTTCAAAAAGTGGCTCAGTCTTCTTGTCTGCATGCTGCTTCTTATTTCCTCTATGCCTCTTGCGGCAGATGCGGAAAAAACCTATACTCTGACCTTTATAGATCGATATATGCTTGACCCTGAAACGGGGGAATACCCTGTGCGAACGGTAACGGTCAGCGCGGGAGAATATACTCTGCCTGCAGACGATTTCGAAATTCTTGAAGGCTATACCTTTGACCGCTGGGATATAGATACGGATGGCGACGGCGAGTATGAGGCCTACTCCGTGGGCGACGTTATCAACGTGGGTCGCGATCTTGAAATATATATTGAGCGAAAGGCTCTGCCATCGGTGGCATATGCGCTTTTCAAAGTATGCGCCCCCGATGAATACGGCTATGGAATGAGGGCGGGCAGTATATCCGTAGGTATTGAGGATGCCCCCCATATCACCCTTTGCGAGGGCGGCTACGGCCACGGCTACTATCTTGAAGGCTCAGATATCCTTTCGGCCGACGATACCCTTTCCACCTCCTGTCAGTATTCCCTGTACGTTTGCTTCAGGATAGAGGAGGGGTATCTGAACTACATAATCGGCTCAAACGTAGAGCTCTGCGGCGACTCCGTCTTTGACGGACTCGGGGCAGCCTCAGACCCCGTAGAGCTTGAGGACGGATCGTATAAGATACGCTTTGACCTTCCGAGAGTTCACGGCGAGGACCTTGCGTCAGATATGCTTCTCTTTTCAGTAGACGGCTACTCAAAGGGCCAAAAGATAACGGACGTTTCGGCAGACGCCGTCACCGAGCATCTCAGCATAACGGGAAGCGGCTACGGCTCCGTCTACGACGGTCATTCGTATATGATCTGGAAGGACAGCTTTGGATACGGTAACGGAGTTTACGGCGGATCAGACGTTTTTGAGAGCGCAAGAGATTATTATATACAGATCGGCTTTTCCATAGAGGATGGCTACAGCATCCCCGAGGAGTTTTTCGACGGCCGCATATTTGACGGCGAGAGGGTGGGCATCGCAGGTATGGATGAGGCTCAGTTCTATTCGTCCGGCGAGAATTCGGGCGGCTATTATATCGTGTTCAGGCTTCCTCAGATAGATGCCGTACCCATAGATAAGATAGAGCTTGAGATCGAGGGATATACTGCAGGCGAGCCTGTATGCAACGTTAGCGTCACCTGTCCCGAAAAGCTTCATTTCCCCGAGGGCGGCTACTATGTTGCATATCTTTTCTATGACGATAGCTATTATGATTACGGCTTTTCAGGCGATTTCGCGCCCGTGTATTACGATGCAATCATCGAAAAGGGCCTTCCCTATAAGCTTTCCGCAAGGATAATTCCCGATGACGGCTACAAAGCAGACGACCTTGAATGCAGTGACGTTACCTTGAAAACACCCTATGGCACGGTGAGTGCAACGAGATTTCAAAAGGACGAGAGATTTGATTACTTCTGGGTCACCTTTGATCTGCCCCCCATCCTTCCCACCGTGTCCTTTGACGGCGACGGAGCTACGGGAGAGATGAAGAGCGAAAGCGCCTACGGAGTATATACTCTTCCGCGCTGCAGCTTTGCTCCTCCCTTGGGGCAGATGTTTGGCGGCTGGAGCATTGACGGAGAGACGTATCTCCCAGGGGAAACGGTAACCGTCCTTTGTGATACCGTAGTTAAAGCTACTTGGCAAAGAAAGCCCCTTGCTACCTATACGGTGGCCTTCAATGCAAACGGAGGTGCGGGAACCATGAAGGCTGTCCGCGGCGTTGTCGGTGAATATATCCTGCCCTCCTGCGGCTTTGCTCCCCCTACGGAGTTTGAGGTGTTTGGCGGCTGGCGCCTTAATGATACGAAGATAATTTTAGCTCCCGGAACGGCGATAAGGATAACCGACGATACGGTGCTCACCGCCATGTGGAAAACGAGGGATCTTTCCTCGTATTTCGTAACCTTTGATGCAAACGGCGGTACGGGAGCATACGGTCCCGTAGGCTTTGTCGTCGGCTCCTATACTCTTCCCGAGTGTCCCTTCTATGCTCCCGCAGGAATGCGCTTCAAGGCCTGGAGGGTGGACGGAGCGGAGTATGCCCCCGGCGAGAATATCAGCGTTTTTGCAAATAAGAAGATCACGGCTGTTTGGGAGGAGGTATACGTCGTCACCTTCAAGGCAAACGGAGGTGATGGAGAAATGGCCCCCGTCCTGATGAGTGCAGGGGAGCTCATCCTGCCCGAGTGCGCTTTCACTCCGCAGTGGGGCTTCGGATTTTCCCATTGGAAGGGCCTCAGCTGCACTTACGACCCCGGCGAAGCTGTGGAGGTCTCAAGAAATATGAGCTTTACGGCTGTGTATGAAAGCTATAC
>JAZQAS010000090.1:0-4152 GCA_045545335.1 Candidatus Avispirillum sp.
CAGCTTACAAACCGCAAGAATGTTATCATTCCTGCAACAGCAGAACTCGTATACGTTGAGGCAGTAGAGGCTACATGCCACCAGAACGGCTCCGCAGCTTACTACTACTGCACAGAGTGCGATTCTGTTTACGATGAGGACCTCAGACTTACAAACCGTAAGAACCTCACAATTCCTTACACTGCTGAGATTGTTCACGTAGACGCTGTTGAGGCAGTTTGCCACCAGACAGGTAACATCGAGTACTGGTACTGCTCCGAGTGCGATGCAGTATTTGCAGACGCAGCTCTCACACAGCTCACAAACCGCAAGAACGTTATCACACCCGCTCCTGTAGAGCTCGTTTATGAGGCTTACCTCGCTCCTACAGCAGCTGATGACGGTCACTACGAGTACTGGTACTGCCCTGAGTGCGATGCAGTATTTGCAGACGCAGCTGGCACACAGCTTACTAACCGTAAGAACCTCACCATCCCTGCTCTCGGCTTCATCATCAGAGCTTCCGGTTCTGACTATGCAGTTGACTTCACATGGTTCGGTAACAACTTCACAATGGCTGGTAAGCCCAACGCACCTTACGTTAAGTTCGCAGTTGCATACAACTCTGCAGCAGGCATCACCGTAACAGGTGACGGCGCTATCAAGGTTGTTCCCAATGCAGGATTTGCTTACATCACTGTTCCTTACGGTGTTGAGAACGCAACTCTTACAGCAACTGATGCAGCAGGCAACTCCATGGTATACAACATCACAGTTGACTTCGTTGATGCATTCTACACCAACTACATCGGCGGTTACACCGTTGATTCCGTTGCTCAGAACGCTGAGGACAACTTCGTTGTAGTATCCAAGTATGGTATGACAAGCGCATCTCTCGGTCTCATCCTCGCATCCGGCGTAACAGTTGAAGATGCTGACGGTCTTGAAATCGTTAAGAACGGTGCTTATACATACTTCAAGGCTCTCAAGTCCGCTGAGGATCAGATCTACAATGTAACTCTCAAGGCAGCTAACGGTGCTACTCTCGTAGTAACTATCGAGTACGTATTCGAAGGCAATGTAGGCGGCGTTCTTCCCGGTTACATGCTCGACACATACTACCTCGACGAGGCTACTAACGAAGTAACTCTCGTATGCAGCGCTGGTTACAGCTATGCATCCTTCAGATTCGCTCTCAATAACACAACATCTGTTATCGAAAGCCCTGATGACGTAGAGAGAGTAAACATCGGCAACCAGACAGCTACATGGTTCAAGATCTTCAACGACGGTACAAACGAAGTAACAAAGACATTCGTAGTTACCAACACAGCTAACGGTGTTGTTGATACCTACACTGTAAACGTTACATTCGGTGTTGACCCCGCTGAATAATTCAGTCAAGTTAATAACTGAATAAACCGGCACCCCGCCCTGATCTCAGGGCGGGGTGCTCAAGTATAAAGGAGAAGAGAATGGCAGAACGGATACTTTGCGTAATAGGAAAGCACGTTGCAGGCGGCGTCGTCAGCATAATGCATTCATATTATATGGGACTTGATAAAGAAAAATATCAGTATGATTTCGTATACGAGGAGTCGTCAGATAAAAATATTCCCGATCCTACTATCGAGCTTGGCGCAAGAGCCTTTTACGTTCCTGATGTTTCTTCTCCCGTAAAGCATTTTTTCGCAGTTAGAAAGATCATAAAAGAGGGCAAATACAGAATAGTACATTCAAATCTCAATACCCTGTCTGTGTTTGCAATGCTTGCCGCGTGGACCTGCGGTGTAAAATACAGGATCCTTCATAATCATTCAACGTCCTCAGGCGTTGAGAAGAAAAGAGATATTATAAAAAAAGTGTTGCGTCCCTTTAACGTAATGCTGACGAATAAGCCCTGCGCCTGCTCAGAGCTTGCGGCCCGCTGGATGTACGGCGACCGTGCCTTTGAAAAGGGAAGAGTGCAGGTCTTCAGAAACGGTGTTGATACTGAAAAATTCAAATTCAACAGCGACTACCGAAATGAGATAAGAAAAGAATTTAACGTAGAGAATAAAAAGGTGATAGGTCATATCGGCAGATTTATGACCCAGAAAAATCACTTTTTCCTGATAGATATTTTTGAAAAGTACTCAGCTCTTGATGATAATGCGCGCCTTATGCTCGTAGGCGACGGAGAGCTTTTTGATGAAGTCAGGGAGTACACTAAGGAGAAAGGCCTTTCGGAAAAGGTCATATTTACAGGCGTGCGCTTTGATGCTCATAAGCTTTACAGCGCATTTGACGTGTTTGTCCTTCCTTCGCTTTATGAGGGACTTCCCGTTGTGGGTATGGAGGCTTGCGCCGCAGGCCTGCCCCTGCTTCTTTCAACTGAGATAACCCGCGAGTGCGCGGTGACAGACGCCGTCAGCTTTATACCCATTGATGATCCTGCTCCTTGGGCAGAAAAGCTTGTGGAGATTAAGGACGTTGACAGAGAGCATATCGCCTCCCAGATGAAAAACGGCCCCTATAATATCGCAAATTGCATCAAGGAACTGGAAAAATATTACGATAATTGTAAATAATACGGTGAATATAATGCTGCTTATCAAACTTTGCTATCATATATCCTCATTTTTCTCAAAGACCGTGTATAAGCTGATATACGGCTCACGCTTCAAGGTCGGAAAGGGAACTACCTGGAGAAAGCATCTGTCCGTAATGATAGATAAAAGCGGACGTGTGGAAATAGGAGAAGGCTGCTTTTTCAATAATTATTGCTCCGTCAATTCAAACGGGAGCATCGTTATCGGAGAGAATACCATCTTCGGCGAGAACGTTAAGATATACGACCATAATCATAGGTTCAAAAGCGCCGATGTTGCCGTAAGAGATCAGGGCTTCAGCAACGGAAAGGTAAAGATCGGTAAAAACTGCTGGATCGGAAGCAACGTAATTATTCTCAAGGGCGCCGATATCGGAGATCATTGCGTTATCGGCAGCGGTGCTGTGGTAGCCTGCAGGATACCTGCAGATTCTGTGGTAACGTCTGCAAGAGAGCTGAAAATTGAAAAGATAAGGCAGGATGCAGAAATTGATACCTAAGGTAATACATTATTGCTGGTTTGGCAGAAATGAGAAAAGCCGCGCTGTACTGAGATGTATCGAAAGCTGGAAGAGGCTTTGCCCCGATTATGAGATAACCGAGTGGAATGAGGATAATTTCGATATTGCCTGCATCCCCTTTGTAAAGGAAGCGTATGAGGCAGGCAAATGGGCTTTCGTCACGGATTATGCAAGGCTTAAGATAGTGTATGAAAACGGCGGTATCTACCTTGATACTGACGTAGAGCTCATAAAGCCCCTTGATGAGCTTTTGCATCTTCAGGCCTATGCAGGCTTTCAGGGGGAGGAATACGTGGCAACGGGCCTCGGCTTCGGAGCCGAAAAGGGAAATGCCATGATAGGTGAGCTGATGGCTGATTATCATAATATCAGCTTTTCAAAGAACGCCGACGATCTTATTGAAATAGCTTGTCCCGTTGTAAATACAAAGGTTTTCAAGACACACGGCCTTGTAGCAGACGGAAAAATGCAGATAGTTAACGGAGTGACTGTGTTCCCCCGTGAGTATTTTGATCCAAAGGACAGCGAGACTTATGAGCTTAAGGTCACCGAGAATACCGTGTCCATCCATCATTACGATGCGTCGTGGAAGGGAATGCCACGGGATTCAAGCAAAGGATTATTGGAGTTCTCGTGAAGCTCCTCGGCAAGGAACGTTTTTTAAGGCTGAAGGCTAAAATAAAATAATAGATGAGAGCACCGCGGCTTGCCGCGGTGCTCAGTCTGTCGAAAAAGGCGCAGAACAAAAGCCGCAAAACATATAACATTTAGATTAGAGAAAAAATACAGCAAAAAAGTAGAAATCCGCCGAGAAAGTCGGCGGATTTCATTGTTATAAGCGGCTTTTTAGCCGCGAATTGTCCCTCTGTCGTACCTTTGTACGCCGACGACGGACAATTCACGGCTTCTGCATCCTTCTCGACAGCCCGAGGTCAGCTTGTCGAAGGTTTCTCACCGGCTCGGACGAGCACGGTCTGAAGATCGAGCAGTATGCCAATGAGGAGGGCATCACCCCCCAGGCGTTTGTTGACCGTGCTGCCGCCGGCATCAAAGAGGTGTGGG
>JAZQAS010000091.1:0-26122 GCA_045545335.1 Candidatus Avispirillum sp.
ATACTGTCATCCTGAGCGGAGAAAACATCATAGTATGGTGTTTTCTCCGCTCAGGATGACAGCACTTTTGCGTTAGTCTAATTTATATCTGCCCTCAATGGCGCGGCGGAGAGTTATCTCGTCCGCGTATTCAAGGTCGCCGCCCACGGGCATTCCGTTTGCAATTCTTGAGACCTTGACGCCAAGGGGAGCTATAAGACGGGAAAGATACATCGCCGTTGTTTCTCCCTCGGGGGTGGGGTCTGTTGCAATGATGACTTCCTTGACCGTTCCGTCAAGTCTTGCAATAAGGTCCTTCACCGTGAGCTTATCGGGGCCGATACCCTTCATAGGGGAGATGACTCCGTGGAGCACGTGATAAAGGCCGCGATACTCACGCACCTTTTCCACCGCCATTGCGGCGCGGTAGTCCTCAACCACGCAGATAACGGAGCGATCGCGCTCGCCGTCTGCGCAGATGGAGCAAGTCTCCGATGCGGAGATACCCTTGCAGGTCTTGCAAAAACAGATATCCGTTTTTGCAGCTACCATAGCAAGAGCAAAATCCCTTACCTCCTCCTCGTCCATATCAAGAACGGAGAACGCAAGGCGCATTGCGGTCTTTTTGCCGATGCCGTCAAGACGGCGGAACATATCGGAAAGTCTTTCTATCTGTTCGGGATACTCTGCCATATCAGAACATACCGGGCATACCGAGACCGCCCATATTAAGGCTGCCGGTCACCTTGGACATTTCTTTTTCGTTGGTCTCCTGAACGGTTCTGATCGCCTCGTTTACGGCAGCCGTCAGAATATCCTGCAGAGTTTCAACGTCATCTGGGTCGACAACGTCGGGATCGATCTCAATATTGGCAACCTCGAGCTTACCGTTGATCTTTACACAAACGGCGCCGCCGCCTGCCTTGATATCATACTCTCTTGCATCCAGATCCTCCTGGAGCGCTGCCATATCCTCCTGCATCTTCTGAGCCTGCTTTATCATGCTCTGCATATTTCCGGGTCCGCCTCCGCGGCCCTGAGGAAGTCTTGCCTTCATTTCTATATTCTCCTTTGATATTATTTATTAGGATCATTTCCGCCGCAGCGGAAATGTACATTTTCTTTTCACTTTTCTCTCTTCACTTTTCACTTGATCAAAGCCAGCCCGAAAGGTCGTCTGCCGCGGTCTTTTTCTTCTCGCCCGCCTTTTTGACCTCCACCGTGACGGCTGCTCTGCCATCAGTTATTCTTGCAAGGGCAAAGGCATCGGAAACTGCGGCCTTTGCGCTATCCTGCTTGAACATTGCGGCTCCGAAGCCGTCCACCCGAAGGAGAAGCTTTTTTCCGTCCCGCGAGACGTATGCCTCGCAGCTCATAAGAAAGCTTGCAAGGCCTCTGTTTGTTCCGTCAAGACGGCCGACAGCCTCGCTTATATCACGAACTCTTTCATACTCCTCCTCAGCCGCCTCTCTGACGGGGGTGGGAGCGGGAGCAGGCTCGGGCGCCTTCTCTGCCTTTATCTCTGCAGGAGCAGGCTTTTCCTTTTTTACGGGAGCCGCTACGGGCGCGCTCTCTGCCTTTTTCTCCGTTTTTTCGGGAGCGGGAGCCGTGAAGCTGCCTCCGAGGGCTATCATATCTTCAAGCTTTGAGAGCCTTGCCATAAGCGCATCATTGGAGGTATCAAGCTCGGGTCTGCACATACGGAGAAAGGCCATCTCTGCAGTTATCCTCTTAGTTGTGGGGGAGCGAAGCATTCTTGCCATTGCATCGTCCAGCATCTTGCAATGATAGACGAGCTCTGCAAGAGTGAAGAGCTTTGCCGTTTCAAGAAGCTTTTCCGTTTCCTGCGCGGTCAGATCCAGATAATCCTTTGCATTTTCTGCATATTTGGAGACCAGCATATCGCGGGCCGCGGCTATAAGCTCCTTCCAGAAAACGGAGATATCCTTGGAGGAGGACACCACCTCTGCCACCGTTTCAAAAAGCTTTGCCATATCGCCCCTTGAAACTGCGGTCATCGTATCGAGAACTCTGTCGTATCCCGAAAGGCCCAGCACCTGAGAAACGCGGGCGGCAGTTACGTCGCATCCG
Organism: Candidatus Avispirillum sp.; assembly: GCA_045545335.1. GTDB lineage: Bacteria > Bacillota > Clostridia > Oscillospirales > CAG-272 > Avispirillum. Next base: position 2,071 of record JAZQAS010000091.1, read on the forward strand.
CCTGCGGAGCAAAGCTCGAAAAGGCCGATGGCATCGCGCATTCCGCCCTCTGCCTGACGGGCGATGAGCAGGGCCGCCTCCTCCTCAAGGAGCATACCCTCGCTCTTTGCGATATAAAGAAGGTTTTCCGCTATGACACGCATATCTATGCGGCGGAAATCAAAGCGCTGGCAACGGGATATTATGGTTGCGGGGACCTTATGCATCTCAGTTGTTGCAAGGATGAATATGACGTGCTCCGGAGGCTCCTCAATGGTTTTGAGAAGCGCGTTGAACGCCGACTGAGAAAGCATATGCACCTCGTCTATAATAAACACCTTTTTTCTCAGCATTGCAGGCATATACACCGCCTTATCGCAGATATCGCGGATATCCTCAACGCTGTTGTTGGACGCGGCATCAAGCTCTACTACGTCGGGAGAAAGGCCTGCATCTATATCCTCGCAGAAGCGGCAGGTGCAGCAGGGGCTTCCGTTCCTTGCCTCCTCGCAGTTCACCGCCTTTGCAAGTATCTTTGCGCAGGAGGTCTTGCCCGTTCCTCTTGAGCCGCAGAAAAGATAGGCATGGGAGGTGCGTCCGTTTGCCACCTCGAAAGACAGCACGTCTGTTATGTGCTTTTGTCCGCAAACACGGTCGAACGTGGCGGGACGGTATTTACGGTATAATGCCTGATGCATATTTGCCCATCCTTTCTCTAAAAAAACAAGCCGTCGGGTAAGGCCATACACCCGAAATTCGGAATGGCTCTGCACGCGACGCTGCATCCTCTGCTCAGAACAGGCAACCCTGCGGCACATCAGCTAAACCGCTTAATGCTGCTTGGTTCCCCACCTGACATGGTTCACAGCCGCCAATTGCGCTGGGACCCGTCCCTCAACACAGAAAAATGCAACACAGACCGTACATAGTCAAACCTCGTAACGGGATACCACCCCTGCTATAGCGGATTTCAGGTACAGGAGGCCGCTGCGCTCCCGGCTGGTATGACCTTACCCTGCGGCTTGTTCATTTAATACCTACCTATTGTATCACAAACGTTTCTTTATTGCAACAGATTTTTTCAATTTCTAATGGCAAAAAGCGTAATATCCCAGGCGGGGATACACACCTCTCTTCTGAGATAAAGCGAAAACTCGGGAAGAAGCTTATTTACAAGAAGAGCAAGCTCAAAAATATCCCCCGTTCTGTGATAAACGGAAACTGCCAGATTCGGGCGGCTCACTCTCAGAGTTTCAAGAGCGCCCTCGATGGCATCGCCCTCGTCGCCCTCAACGTCAAGCTTCAGAAGGTCTATTATCTCCCCTTCAAGTATGCTGTCCACGCTTCTCACGCTGACCTCTCTCGTTTTCGCGCTTTTGGAAAGGCCCTCCTTGCCGCTTCCGCGGCTGGCAGACGCCATAAAATATGCTACGGTATCCTCTTTTCCCACGGCGGCGTTTACGGGGATGACCTCCGTATCCTTCTCATTTTCCGCATATGCCGAAAGTTTCAAAAAGGTCTTGGGATCGGGCTCTACGGCGATTATTTTCCGAGGGGAGAGGACCTCTGCCATCATCCTCGTGCTATCTCCCTTATAGGCTCCGCAATCCACGGCGCACCTGACGGGGATATCTGCAAATATCTCAGCGTAGGAAACTGCCACGGGCTCAGCATTCATAAGGAGCTTCGGCTCTCCGGATAATCTGAATCCTATCATATCCTCGTACACGGATCTTGATCTTTCATCGCTGAAAAGATCGTAGGCCGCCTCTATCTTTTCAAGGTTTTCAAGATAATATTCGTAAGTAAAAAGCTCTTTGCCGTAAAGGGGCACCTCGGGGATAAAAAGGGTATGCTTTTCGGCAACCTTCTTAATATTTTCGGCAACTGACGAAAGTGTTGTTCCGAAGGCAAGGAGCACGACGAAGTCGTCTCCGTACTTTTCTTCAATAGCTGAAAGGCTCTGTACAGGCATATCACGAAAGGTGCGGCTTCTGACGAAATCGCTACTTGCAAAAACGCCCTCAACGGGGATATTAAAGCGCGCGCAGACGTCAAGGATCTTGTCCGCGCCGTTTCCCGTGCCGTACAGGAATATGGGTCGCGTTTCCTTTTGCAGTTTTAGCCAAAGGCTGTCTTCTCTTGCAAAGCGTTTCATGTGAGCTCCTTTCGTTGAATTATTCTTTATCTTTTAATTTCAAATTTATATGACTAATCTCCAATAATCCCTAAGATATCGAATACGTCCGTGATATGTCATCCTGAGCGAAGCAAACAATCCGGTGAATTGTTTGCGAGTCGAACCATCCCTTAGGATGGTGCCCTCCTAAGAGGGCAGGATCTACGAACAAGCCTCGATCGCGTTTATCAAAGATCGTAGATCCCACCCTAACGGGTGCCCTCCCTTGGGTCGGGTTCGACTTCGTAAACATCATACTATGATATTTACTCCGCTCAGGATGACAGGTTTTCTCTCCGACAATTCCAAATCAATCCTCAAGCTTCAAAAACCTTGCCGCGTTATTATAAAGGATGTCCTCTCGCTCTTTTTCCGTAAGGTCGATCTTGAGGAAACGCTCGATCTCAGTATCAAGGGTCTTTACGGGGAAATCCGTTCCGAACATTACCCTCTCCGCGCCGAGGATATCTATCATATGGCGGGCAAACTCCGGTGTCATTGCCCAGAGGGCGCTTGAGGTATCGTACCACACTCTATCGTGACCTGCAAGGCAGTTCTCGGTTTCATCCCAGGACATATAGCCGCCGAGATGGGCCGCCACCGCCTCAAGGCGGGGGAACATATCAAGCACACGCCTGAGCTTTTTTGGCTGAGAGAACTGATACTGCGGGCGGTTATCTCCTATATGGAAATATACGGGGATGCGGCCCTCTATTATTTCGTAAAGACGGAGAAGGCGGGGGTCGTCAATATCCACTCCCTGAATATCGGGATGTATCTTCACGCCGCGAAGGCCCATTTCGATACATCTGTTGATCTCTCCCTCCATATCGGGATAGTCCTGATGCATTCCCGCAAAGCCTACGGTCTTGAAGCCCTCGTCACGGGAGGCCTTGGTCTGAGCGGCAATTCCGTCGTTCACCTTAGGGACCTGATGGGCGTTTGTGGCAACGGAGAAAAGAAGAAAGCCCTCGACTCCTGCTTCTTTTGCTCCCGCAGAGAGGCCCTTATACGTGCCGTCTCCCTCGGAGACGAACTCATAAAAGGCGTTAAGAGCGGTAACGGCCTTCTCGCTTATGGCCTCGGGATATGTATGAGTATGAATGTCAAAAATCTTATACATCTTGATTTTTCCCCCTTCGGGTGGTATACTGAATAAAAATAAACGTTCGAAAGGAACTTATATAATGGACTGCATTTTTTGTAAGATAATCAAGGGTGAGATCCCCTCAACAAAGGTCTACGAGGACGAATACGTTTACGCCTTCAAGGATATCAATCCCATGGCCCCCGTTCACATTCTCGTTATCCCCAAGGAGCACATCTGCTGCGCAAACAAGATCGACGAGACCAACAGCCACTACGTTGCAAAAATATTTGAGGCTATTCCCAAAATTGCAGCCGAGGCAGGTCTTGATGGCGGATACCGCATTATTTCCAACTGCGGCCCCGATGCCGATCAGACGGTCCTCCATCTCCATTTCCACGTTCTCGGCGGAAAGAAGCTCCCCTCTAAGCTTGTTTGAAGAGTTGTCAGGTTTTTGAAAAAATTTAAGAGGAACGGCTGAGCCGTTCCTCTTTTTTTATTTAACGAACTCGTCGTAAATTGCGTTGATACACTTTTCAAAATCCTTCTCGTTGATACCGAGAATGATGGATACCTCGCTTGAGCCCTGGTCGATCATTCGGATATTGATATCCGCATCTGCTACGGCCTTGAACACTCTTGCCGCCGTTCCCTTGGCTCTCTGCATACCGCGGCCAACCACGGCGATGAGAGCAAATCCATCCTCAAAGCTGATATCGTCAGGCTCGCAGGAGGCAGAGATGGAATTGATTATTCTCTTTTTCTGCTTTCTCGTCAGATCTGCGGAGAGGACCACGCTCATGGTATCTATTCCCGAGGGGAGATGCTCAAATGTCACGCCCTCGTCCTCGATGGCTTCAAGGACCTTACGGCCAAAGCCGATCTCCGCATTCATCTTATCCTTTTCGATATTGAGAACTGCAAAGCCCTTCTTGCCTGCAATACCCGTGATGACGCGCTGAGTATCAAACTCATCCGTATGAGGAACGATCATGGTGCCGCGGGCTAAGGGATCGTTTGTGTTTCTGATATTGATGGGGATACCTGCAAATCTTACGGGGAAGATGGAATCCTCGTGAAGCACGCCCGCACCCATATAGGAAAGCTCGCGAAGCTCTCTGTAGGTGATGGTATCAATGGGGCAAGGCTCCTTTACAAGACGGGGGTCTGCCATAAGGAAGCCTGAAACGTCTGTCCAGTTCTCATAAATAGATGCGGACACGGCGCGGGCAACGATGGAGCCCGTTATATCACTGCCGCCTCTTGCAAAGGTCTTGATAGTGCCGTTAGGCATTGAGCCGTAGAAACCGGGGATGACCGCTTTCTCATGGCGGGTGAGTCTGTCGGAAAGGATGATATTGGTCTTTTCCGCATCAAAGGTACCGTTATCGTAGAACTTGATCACCTTTGCCGCATCGAGAAAATCGTAGCCGAGAAGCTTTGCCATTATCTTACCGTTGAGATACTCGCCGCGGGATGCCGCATAGTCGCTGCCCGCGTGGTACATAAAGGCGCCCTCTATCTTCTCAAAATCGCCGGAAAGATCAAGGTCGATGCCAAGATCTGCGATGATGGTATTATATCTTTCTTTTATCTGATTGAATTCCTTGGAAAAATCCTCTCCCTCGGATGCAAGGCGATAGCATTCATAAAGCATATCAGTTACCTTGATATCATTGGCAAAGCGCTTGCCGGGGGCAGAGGGAACAACGTATCTTCTGGCAGGATCGGCCTCGATTATTGCCTTAGCCTTGAGAAGCTGACCCGCATCAGCAAGGCTGGTGCCGCCGAATTTTACTACTTTTACGCTCTGAGAGTTCATTTCTTGATCTCCTGAAAAACCGAAGTATATTCAATTATATGTAATATCTTCTTTTTTGTCAATATGCAAATTACCGAAAAAAACAGCATAAAGGACGTATTTATGGTTTTTTTACCATTCCGCGATGAGAAATTATTTTGTTCTCCATAAGAAAAGACTGCGCAGACACTGCCGCGTCCTATCCTCCCCTTTGCAAACAAGGAATTTTATCAATACGTCACGTCAGCAAGGAAACGACAGATCCTCCGTAGGGGAGGATAATATCCTCCCGCATATCAGAACGATAGCGAACAATTCAGAATACCGTGATTTTGCAGGTGAAATGCACGATTCATTTGTAGGGACAGGCGTCCTCGACTGTCCTTTTAACGAAACCATATTTACCGCGTAACGTCACGTCTGTATTTAGGACAGTCGAGGACGCCTGTCCCTACAACAACGTGTATCATACCCGTTTCGTCCCTGCACCAAATTCCGTTTCGGTTCGTGTGCTGATGGCGGACGACGAGCAGAAATGAAACATTTCTGCCATGCTCTCCCTACGAAACACCAATTTAATCCCCGCCCTCAACTTTATTGTTTTTTCTCATCTCACAATACAAAAACGCCCTTGGTGACAAGGGACGTTTTTTCATATTTTACTGCTCGATATAATATGTTGCCTCCATATCGGCCGAGGAAACTGCATAGCAAAGGGGGAACATCGCGTATGCGGCGGAAACGTCCCTCGCCTCGCTGTTCGTTGAGAAGCCCATATGGTAGCGAATGGCAAAGGCCTCCTCACGGGTGAGGCGCATAAAGCCTGTGATTATGTAAACAGACTTTTCACCGTGACCGTAGGGGAGCTTATCGTCTATCTCAAAATAGGGCACCTTCTGCCACACGCCGTTTTCATCCTTTACGTTTCGCGTGCTCTCCTTATAGAAGTTCACCTTGCAAAGGTCGTGAAGAAGAGAAACTATGGCTATAGTCTCCTCAGAGGGGTTACAGCCGTATTCCTTCATTCTCTCGCGGGAGCAGATATCCTTTAAGCAATCGTACACGTTCAGGCTGTGGTTCACAAGTCCGCCGCGGCAGGAATTATGATAACGGGCACTTGCGGGAGCTGTGAAGAAATCGCTCTGAGGGCCTGTCAGATACTCAAGAAGCTCTGCACTTCCCTCTCTCTTGATATTTGCCTTATATATTTCTATAAATCTTTCCTTGTCTGTCATTTTTATCTCCTTTTTTCCTTGTTACTCAATAAGCTTTTTAACGTATTCTCCGATGTCCTCCCGAAGGGCAAGTGAGGACTCAATAGTATTCTTTTCTTTAACCGTTTTTGCAGCGCCCGCACGTATAAGCTTTTCTGATACTGCTACGCTGTAAGCATACTCCGAAGCGTATTTTTCATAAAAGCTGTTATCTATCCTGAGATCTGTAGGAAGAAGCTCGATCTTCTCGCCGTCGTTCATATAAAGCACGAATGAAAGGCTATCTCCGAAGAAGGAGGGGGCTATCTCATAAGAGCGGCAGAACTGCCAAAGATAGTCTTTTTTCTCAAAAGGAGTAGACACCGTGAATCCGTCCTCATCGTAAACCACGTAATTCTTTGACATTGCAAAGGCAACCGACAAGGGAATGAGAAAAGATAGCACCGTTGCCGCTATCTTCTTTATCTTCATTCCCCTTCTCTCCGCAAAAATGCTCTGAGGCTCATCTGTTTCCTCTTCTTCCTCCCAAGGCTCCTCCAGCATTTCATATCCCTTAGGGAGAGTATCGGGTATATCGGAATATATATCGGGTATCTTTTCCTCATCTTCACTCTTTTCAAAAGAAAAGATATCATCATCTGAAAAATTGATTTCCGCTTCTTCGGGAATATATTCTGCTTTTTGAGATGCCATCGCCTTTTCAATTGCTTCAAGGTATGAGGGAGCTTCTGCCTTTTCTGACTTTTCCTCGCCCGCCTCTTTATTCAAAAACAGCTCAGGGTACTCCTCCGTTGCGATAGCGACGTTTTCACTTTCCTCGAAGCTCTCCTCAGAGGGAGTATATACCCATTTCTCTTCATCCTCCCCTTTTTGTACCTCGGGAGCTTCTCTCCACAAGAGCAAGGGAACAAACGAAAACAGCACCGACACGATCATTACAAGAAGATACGACACTTTTCCGTAAAGCATAGCGCCCTTAACGTTTGAAATAAGCAACAGATGATACATCAATAAAGGTACTGCAACAGTAGCTGATGAAAGCACTCTTAAAAGAATCCTTAAAAACTTTTTCCTTTTATCCATTTTCTCACCACCGTTTTTATCCGTATCGAAATTATACCACTCAAATCCTCCCCCGTCAAAGGTTTTTGCATATCTTATAATAAAAAGTATACAAAAACGCCAAAGTATGAAAAAAACTATTTACAAATCGGTTATTTTGGGGTAAAATGTATTTGGTATATTTATGCCCATAATAAATATAAGGATCGGTCATAAACATGAGTATCGCATACAAAAGAGTTCTTCTCAAGCTGTCCGGCGAAGCCCTCTCGGGTAAGGACGGTATCATCAATTATGAGTATATCCAGGAGATAGGCAAGGTGGTTCGCCGCTGTATCGACGAGGGCGCCGAGATCGCTATCGTTGTTGGCGCGGGCAACATCTGGAGAGGCAGACAGGGCTTTGATATGGACCGCGTTCGCGCTGACCAGATGGGTATGCTTGCAACGGTCATCAACTCTCTTGCAATTCAGGATGCTTTCATTTCCGTCGGCGTTGACACCGTCGTTATGAGCGCTGTTGAAATGAACACCTTTGCAGATCAGTACACCACCCGCGGCGCAGTAAAGGCGCTCAGCGAGGGCAAGGTAGTAGTTTTCGGTGCGGGAACGGGCAATCCCTTCTTCTCCACAGATACGGGTGCGGCGCTTCGCGCCTGCGAGATCGGCGCCGAGGCGATACTTATGGCAAAGAACATAGACGGCATTTACACCGCAGACCCCAAGAAGGATCCTACGGCTGTGAAGCTTACGGAGACCACCTACGATTACATCCTCGCAAATCACCTCAACGCTATCGACGCAACTGCCTCCAGCCTCTGCCAGGAGAACAATATGCACCTTTGCGTTTTCGGCCTTGACAAGAGCGAAAATATCTACGAGGTCATCACCGGCAACAACTGCGGAACAGTTGTTAAAAACAATTAATTTAAGATAATAATTTCAAGGAGATATATTATGAAACTCGATACCAAGCCCTATGAAGAAAAAATGAAAAAGAGCATTTCCGTTTACAAGGAACAGCTCGAAACAGTTCGCGCAGGCCGCGCAAACCCCGGAGTTCTCCGCGGGATCGACGTTGACTACTACGGAACACCCACAGCTATCAACCAGATGGCAGAGGTAAAGCTTGCAGACGCAAGAACTCTTACCATCACTCCCTGGGACGTTTCCACAGTTAAGCCCATCGAAAAGGCTATCCTCGCATCAGATATCGGAATCACTCCTCAGTCTGACGGCAGAACCATCCGCCTCTGCTTCCCTCAGCCCACAGGAGAGAGAAGAAAGGAAATGACAAAGCAGGTAGCGAAAATGGGCGAGGACGTTAAGGTCTCCATCAGAAACATCCGCCGCGATGCTATCGATGCTGCCAAGAACGAAAAGAAGGCAGGCACAATGACCGAGGACGAGCAGAAGGCAAGCGAAAAGCTCGTTCAGGACCTTACAGACAAGTACATCAAGGAAGTTGATGCCGTTACCGCTGCGAAGAACGCAGAGATCATGGAAGTCTGATCAATTCCCGTTTGACCCTTGCGCCTTGATGCGGCTATACGCCGCATCGGGGCTTTCATAATGTTTGAGCCCTTTTATTTTTACTGCAGGATAACGAAAGGAACGGTTCTATGATATTCAAAAATAAAAAAGCGGCCCCCGAGGAAAGCATCGACATAAAGGAGCTCGTTCGTGCCTCGGGCCTTACTCACATAGCCTTTATCATGGACGGAAACGGCAGATGGGCTCAGAAAAGAGGCCTCCCCCGCGAGGCGGGTCACGGCGTTGGCGTCAAGGCCTTCAAAAGCACCGTTACCCTTTGCCGCGACTGGGGCATCAAGACCGTTACCACCTACGCCTTCTCTACTGAAAACTGGAAGCGCCCCCCTCAGGAGGTTACTGAGATCATGCGACTTCTTGACGTTTATATCAAGGAGGCGGAGGATGACAACGACATTAACCGCATTCGCTACGTTTTTCTCGGAGATAAGGAGCGCCTCGGCGACGCCCTTCGCGAAAAATGCGAATACCTTGAAGATCTTACGAAGGATAATACCCTTATCCTCAACATCGCTCTTAACTACGGCGGCAGAGCCGAGATAGTTCACGCAGTTAACGAGCTTATTAAGGAAGGCAGGACTGAGATCTCCGAGGAGGATATCCGGTCTAAGCTCTACACCCGCGAAAGCCCCGACCCCGATCTTATAGTCAGAACGGGCGGCGAGGTGCGCCTTTCCAACTTCCTTATGTGGCAGTCTCAGTATTCGGAGCTCTATTTCTCCGATTGCCTCTGGCCGGACTACGGTGAGGAGGAGCTGAGACGCGCGATCATTGAGTTTTCTAAGAGAAAACGCCGCTACGGCGGTGTCTGATCTTTGACATCGAAAGAACGTGAAAAGCCCTCGGGCTTATCCATTTTTTAATACAGAAATACCGAAAGGATCACCCCTATCATGTTAAAAAGAACGATCACTGCCGTTATCGGCATTGCTCTGCTCGTAGTAGCCTGCATTTTTTCAGACACTGTCGCTTTCCCCATTCTCATTGGTATCGTTGCCCTTCTCGGCGTTAACGAGATGCTTGGCTGTATCGGCCTGAGAAAGAATTTTCTCTCCTCCCTTTGCATCTATTTTATGGCGGTCATCGTTACCGTTCTTACCCAGACCATCGAAAGCCACTCTCTTTATATTGCGGCATTCGCATCCGTTCTCTTCTGCACCCTCTTTATCCTTCTCTCCGCCGCTGTTTTCTCCGAGGGCAGGATCCCCGTTGACAAGGCGTGTATAGGCTTTACCACCTGCGCATATGTTATTACGGGATTTATCTCCATCATCCAGCTCAGAAGCATGAAGTTCGGCGAGATCACCTATCTCCTCGTTTTCATTGCTCCCTGGGTTTCCGATACCTTCGCTTATTTCTGCGGCCGCCTCTTCGGTCGCCATAAGCTCATCCCCTCCGTCAGCCCCAAGAAGACTGTTGAGGGAGCTATCGGCGGTATCGTTTTCTGCATAATCGGCTGTGTTGTATACAGACTTATCCTCGGAAATTTCTACGATTCTCTTCCCCCTTACTGGGTATTTGCAATTCTCGGATTCGTTGTTGCCATCGTTTCTCAGGTGGGCGACCTTATCTTCTCCCTTATCAAGCGCCGCTACGACCTGAAGGACTACGGCAAGATCTTCCCCGGACACGGCGGAGTTCTTGACCGCTTCGACAGCGTTATCGCTTCTGCTCCCCTTATCCTCATCGTTTGCGAAACTCTCGTTTTCTTTAAGGTAATGTGATGAAGGACTATAAAGAAAGACGCGCCGCGGTCCTCGGCTCCACGGGCTCCGTCGGCACACAGGCCATAGACGCGCTGACACGCCTCGGCACAAAGATCGACCTGCTCACCGCAGGAAGAAATATCGACCTCGTTGCCCGTCAGGCAATAGAGTGCAGCGTTCGCGCAGTTGCCGTTCCCGACCGTGGCGACGGCGAAAGGCTTCGCGCGCTTCTCCCCGATACCATCAAGGTATACGCAGGCGAGAGCGCCGTTTGCGACTCTGTTCGCGAATGCGGATGCGACCTTATAGTTCATTCCATTTCCGGAATGGCAGGTATCCCCGCGGCTCTTGCTGCGGCAGACACAGGCGCGCGCATCGCTATGGCAAACAAGGAGGCCCTTATATCCCTTGGCCACCTTATATACGAAAGGCTTGAGAGGTCCGGCGGCGAGCTTATCCCCGTTGACTCCGAGCATTCCGCAATTTTTCAGTGCCTCTCGGCATCGGGATGCGCTGACCCCAAAAGGGCGGCTGACTCCAAACCGGTGCGCCGCATCCTTCTGACGGCCTCCGGCGGACCCTTCTTCGGCAAAAGGAGAGAGGAGCTTGAGGGCGTTACCCCCGAGATGGCTCTCGCCCACCCCACCTGGAAAATGGGTGCAAAGATCACCATCGACTGCGCAACTCTTATGAACAAGGGCTTTGAGCTTATTGAGGCCTGCAGGCTCTTTAACGTTGAGCCCGACCGCGTTGAGGTCCTGGTTCACAGACAGAGCATCATCCACTCCATGGTGGAATATACGGACGGCGCCGTTATCGCAGAGCTCTCCTACCCCGATATGCGTGACTGCGTTCGCTATGCCCTCGCATATCCCGACCGCGCTCCCTTCGGCGGCGAGCCTCTTGATTTCGTTAAGCTCCAGAGCCTCACCTTCCACGCCCCCGACACCGAGGCATTCCCTCTTCTGAGGGCTGCTGTTGACGCCTGGTATATGGGCGGCACCGCTCCCGCGGCTCTCATCGCGGCAGACGAGGAGGCAGTTTGGGCCTTTATTGACAAGAAGCTTTCCTTTAACGGTATTTCCGACGTTGTGAGAGAGACCCTTGAAAGGATCACCGTTATCCCCGCAGACTCTCCCGAGGCAGTTTTTGCCGCAGAGCGTGAGGCAAGAGCAATTGCAAAAAGCATTATATACCGTTAATTTTTAATGAAGCCTTCCGCTCTCGCGGAAGGCAACATTAATTATTCATTATTCACTATTCATTATTCATTTTCGGAGAACTAATGGCAACCTTTATCAACATTCTTCAAATACTCCTCGCTATCCTCCTTTTCGGATTTCTTATATTTATCCACGAGGGAGGCCACTACCTCTTTGCCCGCATTTTTAAGGTCTCTATCAATGAGTTCGCCATCGGTATGGGCCCAAAGCTCTTTAAATGGACCTCCAAAAAAACGGGCATCGTTTATTCTCTGCGCGCATTTCCCATCGGCGGCTTCGTTTCTATGGTGGGAGAGGACGAGGAGAGCGACGACCCCAACGCCTTTAACAAAAAGCCCGTTTGGCAAAGATTTCTCATCACCGTTGCGGGAGCCGCAACAAACCTCGTTGCAGGCGCTCTCGTTATGGCAATACTCGTTTTCTCTGCTCCCGATCAGCTCGGCTCCACCGTCGTTGCCGATTTTATGGAGGGAGCGGTTTCAAGCGAGCAGGGTCTTGAGGTGGGCGACGAGATAATTAAGGTGGAGGACCACAAGGTCCACATTGCAGACGACCTTCTCTACGAAATAATGCGACTTGGCATTGAGCCTATTGACCTTACCGTTATCCGCGACGGAGAAAAAATAGTTCTTGAGGATATTGAGTTCCCCGAGATCAGCGCTCAGGGCGTTGCCTTCGGCTCAAACGATTTCTACGTTTATGCCGACCGCCCCACCTTTCCAAACCTTATAAAGCACTCCTTCTACCGCACCACCTACACCGTGCAGATGATATGGGAATCTCTCTACGACCTTCTCAGCGGCAGATACGGCGTTGAGGCGGTCTCAGGCCCCGTTGGCGTGACTCAGGCCCTGACCGAGGCGGCAGACACGGGTGCTTACAGCTTTACGAACCTTGCCGTTGTTATCAGTATAAACCTCGGCATTATGAACCTTCTCCCCCTTCCCGCCCTTGACGGCGGAAGGATAGTTTTCCTCCTTATCGAGGCAATAAGAAGAAAGCCCTTAAAGCCTGCGATAGAAGGCTATATCAATTTTGCAGGCCTTGCCGTCCTTATGCTCCTTATGGTGCTTATCTGCATCAAGGACGTTATCGGGCTTTTCTGACAACTTAGAAAAAAAGAAAGGAATCGGTTATGAGACGCACATCAAGACAGATAAACGTAGGCGGTGTTCTTATCGGCGGAGGCGCTCCCATCAGCGTTCAGTCTATGACGAACATCCCCGCTCACGATTTTGAAAGAACTGCCGCTCAGGTCCTCGCTCTTCAGGAGGCAGGCTGCGATATCGTTCGTATCGCCGTTCCCGACGTGGACGCGGCCCCCGTTTTCAAGGCTGTTAAGGCGGCGGGAGCTACCGTTCCCCTCGTTGCCGATATCCATTTTGACTATAAGATCGCCCTTGAGACAATTAAATGCGGCGTTGATAAGGTGCGTATCAACCCCGGCAACATCGGAGCCGAATGGAAGGTTCGCGAGGTTGCCGATGCCTGCAGGATCGCAGGTGTTCCCATCCGTATCGGAGTTAACGGCGGAAGCCTTGACAAAAAGCTTCTCGAAAAATACGGTTCTCCCACCGCCGAGGCTCTTGCCGAAAGCGCCCTCACACAGGCAGAGCAGCTTGAGGGAATGGGCTTTTACGATACGGTCATCTCCATTAAATCCTCTACCATCAAGACTATGACCGATGCGGCAAGAATAGTTGCCGAGAGCTCTACCTATCCCATCCACCTCGGCGTTACCGAGGCAGGAACGGAATATTCGGGTATTATCAAAAACTCTATCGGCGTTGGCTCTCTCCTTCTTGACGGCATCGGCGATACTATCCGCATCTCCCTGACAGCAGACCCCGTTCGCGAGGTATACGCAGGAAAGGAGATACTCAAATCTCTCGGCATCATTACCGAGGGCATCAACATTATCGCCTGCCCCACCTGCGGAAGAACGAAGATAGACCTTATCGGTCTTGCTGAGCGCTACCGCGAGGCCTCTGCAAAGATAGACACTAAGGGCAAGATCGTGAACGTTGCCATTATGGGCTGCGTTGTTAACGGCCCCGGTGAGGCTAAGCACGCCGATTTCGGTATCGCAGGCGGCGACGGCTTTGCAGTTCTCTTTAAGGACGGAAAAACTCTCGGCAGAGTTGAAGAGGACCGCGCCGTTGAGACCCTCATTGAGGAAACAATAAAATTCATAGGTTAATTTTCAAAATAATATAGTGAAGAAAACCGACCTCGGGTCGGTTTTCAACATCAATTATTCATTTTTCATTATTCATTTTTCATTTTTTTAGGAAAGGAGCACCGCTATGGCTGAGGGACGCACTCTTGCAACTATATTCTCGCGTTATGCCCCGAGTAGCAGTGCCGCTCAAAGGATATTTGACAGCTCCCACGATGCACACCTCTCGGGAGACCGTGAGAAAAAGATATTTGAGGTGCGCTTTTCTCTTCCCTTCATTGCAGAGAAAAAAGACCTCTATCTTCTTGAGGACAGCATTCGCGAAAAATACGAGCTTACATATATTAGGCTTTTGCCAAACTACCCCGCAGAACTCTTCTCCCCCGATTATATGGGGGAGGTCTACCTTGAGGCCCGCCGCGTCGGCGCGGTTACTCACGGCTTTTTCGACAATTGCAAAACTGATATCTCCGACGGGGTCATCACCGTTTCCGTTCCCTACTCTCAGGGCGGAGTTGACCTTCTTGATCTGGGACGGGCGGGAGATATAATCTCAGGCATCATCCGCAGCGAGTTCGGCCTCAGCTTTGAGACCGTTATCAAGCAGAGCGACGAATACGAAAAATTCCAGATGGAATACCTTGAGCGCCAGGCCGCATACTTGAAAAAGACTCAGGAAAAGGCCGTTGAATACGCAAAACGCGCTCAGGAGGAGAGAGAAAAGCAGGAGGCAAAGGCCCAGGAGGCCGAGGCCCCTCAATACACGAGAGTTGACTCTCTCTTTGAGGCGGACGAGGAGGTTTTTGAAAAGGAGGGCGGCGTTTTCCAAAGCGGACGTATGACCTTTGATACAAACGGCGCCGATATCCTCTACGGCGAGGAGGACTTTGAAATTTCCGACCCCACTGCGCTTAGAATGATCAGATCCAATATGAGAAGCGTTACGGTGCTTGGAAAGATATTCAAGTCTGAGGCGGCGGAAATAAGAAACTCCGAAAATATGTCCGTCACAATTGGTATCACCGATAACGATTCCTCCGTTTTCTTAAAGCTTCAGATGCCTGCCGCAGAGGCTGAGCCCTTTGCAAAGAGCATGAAGAGCGGTATGTGCGTTGCCGCTGTCGGCAGCGTTCGCGCTGATAAATTCGGCGAATACAACGTATCTGTCAAGGG
Source organism: Candidatus Avispirillum sp. (assembly GCA_045545335.1). GTDB lineage: Bacteria > Bacillota > Clostridia > Oscillospirales > CAG-272 > Avispirillum. The sequence goes on from JAZQAS010000091.1 coordinate 17,224, forward strand.
CATCAAAAAGATAAAATGGGTCATCAGAAAGGACAATGCAGAAGTGAAGCGAGTTGAGCTTCATTGCCACACGAACCTTTCATCAATGGACGCCATTGCTCCCCCTGCTGACGTGGTCAAGCGCGCCGCCGCATGGGGACACAAGGCTATCGCCATTACGGACCACGGAAACGTTCAGGGCTTCCCCACCGCGATGCTTGCCGCCGAGGGAATGAAGGAGGACCCCATCAAGGTACTCTACGGAATAGAGGCCTACTTCGTTGACGATACCCGCCGCGCAGTATTCGGCCACACGGAAAGCGATTTTGACGATGAATTCATCGTCTTTGATATTGAGACCACGGGCCTTTCGGTTCACAACTGCGCTATCACCGAGATCGGCGCCGTTAAGGTAAAGCAGGGCGAGATCATTGAAGAATTCAATATGATGACCGACCCCGGCCAGCCTATTCCCGAGAATATCGTTAAGCTTACGGGCATCACTCAGGATATGGTTGACGGTCAGCCCGATAACGCAGAGGCGGTAAGAGCCTTTCTTGAATTTGCGGGAGAACGGCTTCTCATTGCCCACAACGCAGACTTTGATACGAGCTTTATCCGTAAGGTGGCGGGAGAGAACGGCATGGCCTTCCCCAACTCCTATCTTGATACCGTTTCCATGTCCCGCTACGTTAACCCCGAGCTTAAAAAGCACAAGCTTGACGTGCTTTGCGACTATTTTGACCTTGGCGAATTCAATCACCACAGAGCAAGTGACGACGCAAAGATGCTCTCCGCTATTTTCTATAAAATGGTGGACAAGCTGAAGGACGAGGGCATCACCGATTTCAATCACCTCTCCGAAACCATGAGCGCAAATGCAGACCCCCTGAAGCTTCGCACCTATCACCAGATAATCCTTGCGAAAAATCAGGTGGGCCTGAAAAACCTTTATAAGCTCATTTCAGAATCCTACCTTACTTATTACAGAAGATATCCCCGTATCCCCAAAAACCGTCTGACAGAGCTCAGAGAGGGCCTTATCATCGGCTCTGCCTGCGAGGCGGGCGAGCTCTTCTCTGCCATCGTTGACGGAAAGAGCGACGCGGAGATCGAGGAGATCGCCTCCTTCTACGACTATTTTGAGATACAGCCCATCGCCAACAACGAGTTTATGATCGAAAACGGCAAGGCCGCAGACCACGAGGCTCTGCGGGATTATAACCGAAAGATCGTTGCCCTCGGCGAAAAGCTCGGAAAGCCCGTTTGCGCCACCTGCGACGCCCATTATATGGACCCCGAGGACGAGATATACCGCCGTATCCTTATGACGGGTATGAAATTCTCCGATGCGGACAAGCCATCAAAGCTTTATATGCGCACCACCGAGGAGATGCTCAGCGAATTCTCCTATCTGGGCGAGGAAAAGGCATACGAGGTGGTCGTTACAAACACGAACCTTATCGCTGATATGATAGAGCCTCTGCGCCCCATTCCCAAGGGAACCTATGACCCGAAGATCGAGGGCTGCGAGGACGAGCTTCGCGAAAAATGCTATAAAAAAGCCCGCGAGATGTTCGGCGAGGACCTGCCCACTCAGGTCTCCGAGCGACTTGAAAGAGAGCTGACCTCAATTATCGGTAACGGCTTTGCCGTTATGTACATAATCGCCCGCCGCCTCGTTGAGAAAAGCGAGGAATGGGGCTACGAGGTGGGAAGCCGAGGTTCGGTCGGCTCCTCCTTTGCCGCTATGATGGCCGGCATCACAAAGGTAAACTCCCTGCCCCCTCACTATCGCTGCACCGATTGCCTCTACACGGAATGGCACGACAAGGGCACACCGAAATCAGGCTTTGACCTGCCCCCCAAGGACTGCCCCCGCTGCGGCAAAAAGAATATGCACCGAGACGGACACGATATTCCCTTCGAGACCTTCCTCGGCTTCTACGGCGACAAGGTTCCCGATATCGACCTGAACTTCTCGGGCGACGTTCAGGGTAATATCCACAAATACACCGAGGAGCTCTTCGGCAAGGGCCACGCCTTCCGCGCAGGCACCATCGGCACCCTTGCGGACAAGACCGCCTTCGGCTACGTTGCAAAATATCTTGAGGGCAAGGGTATCTCCGTTTGCCGCGCCGAGGTTGAAAGGCTTATTGCAGGCTGTGTGGGCGTTAAGCGCACAACGGGTCAGCACCCCGGCGGCATCATCGTCGTTCCTCAGGAATACGAGGTTTACGATTTCTGCCCCGTTCAGCATCCTGCAGACGACCCCAACTCCTCCACCGTTACCACCCACTTTGAGTTTAAATACCTCCACGATACCATCCTCAAGCTTGACGAGCTGGGACACGATATTCCCACCAAATACAAGCGCCTTGAGGGATATACGAACACCAGCGTTCTTGAATGCGACCTCTCCGACCCCAAGCTCTACAAGCTCTTTACAAGCCCCGAGCCTCTCGGAGTTTCTCAGGAGGACCTTCTGGACGTTGAAACGGGAACTCTGGGTCTGCCCGAGATGAACACCAAGTTCGTTCGCGGAGTTCTTATTCAGGCACAGCCCAAAAACTTCTCAGACCTTTTGCAGATATCGGGCCTTACCCACGGCACGGGAGTTTGGCTCGGCAATGCCGACGAGCTTATCCGCGACGGGGTCTGTACCATTTCCGACGTTATCGGATGCCGAGACGATATTATGCTCTACCTTATCCAACAGCACGATATGGATAAGGCTCAGTCCTTTAAGATAATGGAGGACGTTCGTAAGGGCAAGGGCCTGAAGCCCGAATACGAGGAGGCAATGATAGAGCACGGCGTTCCCGATTGGTATATCGAGTCCTGCAAGCGCATCAAGTACATGTTCCCGAAAGCCCACGCGGCGGCATACGTTATCGACGCTTTGCGTCTTGGCTGGTACAAGATATATTACCCCAAGGAGTTCTACGCCGCATACTTCACAGCCGCCCCCGGCGGTGTTGAGGCAGACGTGGTCTCCAAGGGAAGAAACGCCATCAAGGACAAGATGGAAGAGATAGATAAGATGGGCCGCGACGCTACGGCAAAGGACAAGGAAATGTACTCAGCCCTTCAGCTTTGCAACGAGGCCGTTGTCCGCGGAATACGCTTTTTGCCCGTTGACCTTAAGAAATCCGATGCCACCAAATTTCTCCCCGAGGCGGGAGGCATCCGCCTTCCCTTCACCTCTATTGGCGGCCTCGGCGAGTCTGCGGCGATCAACATTATGCACGCCCGCGACTCTGAGGATATCTTCTCCATTGAGGACCTGAAGAGCGCAGGCAAGCTTTCAAAGGCAGTTATCGAGCTTCTCTCTCAGAACGGCGTTCTTGACGGAATGTCTGAAACGAATCAGCTTTCATTCTGCTGAAAATAAAAGCAGTTGAGTTTTTCTCAACTGCTTTTTTTCTGTCAAATTTGAGTTTGAATGGTGTTTCTGTTGTAGGGGCGAGCATTGCTCGTCCGCATTTCAGAACGAAAGCGAAAAATTAAGAATACCGAAATATTGTAGGTGAAGCGAATAATCTTTTTGTAGGGAGGCGTTGCGTCTGTATTTAGGACAGTCGAGGACGCCTGTCCCTACAACAACGTGTATCTTTTGCGTCTGTTTCTGCATCAAATTCAATCAGATTCGCGTGCAGATGCGGGAGCGGCAAGCGGCTCCCCTACGCTGCGTTGTTGGTTTTCCTTGGAGCCGTAACGTTTGTACAGATCGTTTTTATCGGACACAATGTTCGCCCCTACATTTCGTATACTCTTTTTCGTTTGCTCCTACATCAAATTTTGTTTGCGGATATGCACAAACAATTGCCTGCCCAACGGTCGGTCTACTGATTTATTGTTTCCTTAACAACAGCCTCCGTCTCGTTGGGCTCGGGCGCTTTTGCTGCGTTGGTCTTTCTTTTGCGTATTGTAATAAATATGATAACAAAGGCTAAAGACGCGAGAATGAACGCGGCGGCCGCAACGGTCAAAAGCACCGTCGCTTTTGAAAGCGTGGGCGGAGTTTTTTCAATGAGGGGCTCTTTGCACCCGTTTTCGCATGTATAGCTTACCTCGCCTTGCGAAAAGGCCGTGCTTTTCTTTACAACCTTGAATTTTTCGCTTTTCTTATGTCCGAGGGGCTTCAGCGCCTCTTCCTTAGTATAGGTGCAGGCCGCGCATCTGAGAACTCTTTTGCCCTCGCCCTCGCAGGTAGGCTCGGTTAAGGATATCTCTTCAAATTTATGTCCGAGGGGCTCTTGTTCTGCGGTCTCTTCATATCCGCAGGTCCTGCAAAGGGAGACGAGCTTTCCTCCCTCGGTGCAGGTGGCGGCGATATTCTCCTTTATCTCCACAGAGTGGCCAAGCTTTGGGATAGCCTCTTCAACGTCCGCAGAGCAAACTGTGCACTTGCCACGCTTTGAGCCATCCTCGGTGCAGGTGGGCTCCGTTACGGTCAGGGATCCAAGGCTATGCCCGAGGGCCTTTTCCTCATCCGTATAGCTTGAAGTACAGCCCGTGCATTTATACGTATTTCCGCCGCTTTTTTCGCAGGTGGGGGCAGTATAGTCCACAAACTCATAGGTATGTCCCTCGGCCTTGAGGATATCCCTGAAGGAATAAGCGCAGGTCTTGCACTTATACTCCATATATCCGTCCACCGTATGGGTGGCTTCAAGGGTCCTTGTCAGCTCAAAGGTATGGTCGCTTGGGGCGGGAATGGTTACGGTCTCCTTATGATGGGCCCCTTGCCAGCCCTTTTTGACAAGCTTTTCCGTTATGCGGCATTCGCGGACAGTCTTTCCGTCCACTCCGCAGGCGGCGGGGGTATGCTGGGTAGTTACCCAATAATGGCAATCGGGTGCGGGCGCGAGAGACTGCACGCTCTTTCTGTGGCCGCAGGTGATGCAATGGATGCTCTGCTTACCCGTATACACGCAGCTTGAGGGGTAATCTCTCGTGGGGATAGTATAATAATTATGGGTGTGGTTCGTGTAATACTCTATAATGGCACTCGCCTCTGCCTCGGCCATTTTTTCAAGGGCGCCCTCGGCAAAGATGATATCCACGTCCTTTTCATTTGAGAAAAATCCGTGCTCAACGATGATGGACCTCATACCGAAGTTTGCAGACCAGGTGGGAATACTGTAATAATCGGAAAGAACGCCGAGGGAGGGGTCCTTTATATCCCACTGCTTCTCAGAATTCCAATAATGGCCCTCGTCGTCGGCGCGGCGCTTGACCCCGTTATTCTTGAGGCCCGTTGCGGCGGACAGCTTATTTGTTATGGACTGGGCAAGGGGCACTGCGCTGTACTCGTCGATAACTGAGGTGAAGGCGGTCACTCCGTTCATGGACTTTACGGGGTTTCCGTCAAAATGGATGCTGAGCACAAGGTCTGCATTATAGCCGTTTGCTATCTCGCATCTCTCGTAAAGCTCAAGATCGTAATCTCCCGTTCTCGTCATATACACGTTAAAGCTGCCGTTTGCCGCAAGCTTATTGAAGATAAGGCTTGCAAGCTTCATTGCGTATACCTTTTCACCGACGCCCCTTGCGGCGGTGCCGATATTTGCGCCTCCGTGTCCGGGGTCGATAACTATGGTCACCTTATCCTCTCCCTCAAAGGCGGCGCCCGTCTGAATGCTGAGCGCGGGAAGGAGGCCTGCGGCTAATATAACAAAAAGCAGTATGGCAGTTAATCTTTTCATCCTGCACCTCTGATACAAAAATATGTACCATTATATCATTTGCGACATATTTCGTCAACAAAAATATACAAATTAAAGGATACGGTACACTTGCTCATTAAAAGCCTTATTTGCGAATTTTTTGGGTTGAGGGGATGTTCACTGTAGGGGCGATTCACGAATCGACCGCCTCATCAACACACAGACCAAAGAAAAATATGAGTTTTTTCAAATCGTCTGTTTTTTCGGGAGACACGTGAATCGTCCCTACGACGTTATGTCTTTCTTTCACAACCGTAATTTAACAGGAACAAATACAAAGAAGGCTGTCGCGTTTTGTGCGACAGCCTTCTTTAAAACTATTATTTTTCAGCTATGTAAATTACCTTGTTGTTGAAATCATATTCGAAGATAAGGTCGTGCCCCATGCCTTCAAGCAAAACACTGATCGTCAAACGATCCAAGACAACATCCCCGTCGTGAACTCTACAGCTCATCCTTCCACCGGGTACAGGATTAAGAAAGTTGACGTTATATCCCTCCACAACGAGCGTTTTTTCATTCAGGTCAAGGATATATTTTTCTCTGTAGTAAGAAGTGAACGGTATCTGATCAAATCCGATCTCAACGATGGAATCGCTTACATAAATTATATCTGCGCCCAGTCCCTCACAGACAGCGACAAGAGGGATCTCGACCAGCTCACGGGTCATCCCGTATGATGCGTAGCTGCTTTTGGTTATATCCTTATCATTTACAACGAGCTTGTATCCGGTATCCTTAATGCCTGCCAGGTGCATTTTTAAAAAGTACGAATCCGCGCCGTTTATACTGAGATCCCGATTGAAGTCTGCAGCAGCAAAAGCATCGGGTTCCAGTTCCGTTGCTCCCGAAAGATACATTTTTAAACAATACGAGTCTTTGGCATCCGTCTGTCCGTCACCGTTCACGTCACCCAAATCCGCGGCAAATGCAGTTGTGGGGTACAGGCAAAAGGTCATTATCAATACCAGCAATACGGATATTGTTTTTTTCATTGCATACGCCTCCGTTCACATAGCTTCAGAGCACATAGGTTTTTGAATGAATATATAAAATTACATACTCTCTTTAATTCTATTGTAACATCAAATACGTTTACTGTCAAGTGTCGTGCAATTAGTGCTAAAAAACAGCAAGAGCGTTGCTATAATTCCCGCGCAGATAACAAGAAAAGGGCAACGGTCGCCATCCGGGATACGGCATAATACACTACATATTGTGCCCTGTTTCCTTCCATTTTTTGACATTGCCCGAGGGGTGGGAGCTTTGGCCGTTTTTAGACGGCCGCAAAAGTTTTGACCACAATATATTGTGGTCAGCCAGAATTTTGACTCTATATATTCCACAAACCGCAAATTTTTAACCAAATCGAAACAGCAAACTTTGTTGAATATGACGATTTGCGCTCAAAACAAATATATCTTGTTGCTTTCTCTTGACTAAACACAATATATAGTGTATAATACGTTTGCTTCAAAAAATATCCACCACATAATAAGAATAGGAGAAACACTATGTACCAGGTTCTGAAAAGAGACGGCAAGGTCACAGATTTTGACCTTTCAAAGATCACACAGGCTATCACAATGGCGTTCGAGGCTCAGGAAAAGAATTACGTTCCCTCCGTCATTGATTTTCTCGCGCTTAAGGTAACTGCTAACTTCGAGTCCAAGATCAAGGAAAACCTTATCTCCGTTGAGGACATTCAGGACTCCGTTGAGTCCGTTCTCGTTCAGGCAGGCTACGATGACGTTGCAAAGGCTTACATCATCTACCGCCGCCAGAGAGAAAAGGTTCGTAACATCGGCTCTACCACTCTTGACTACAAGGAGCTTGTTGACAACTACGTTAAGATCAACGACTGGCGCGTTAAGGAAAACTCCACCGTTACCTACTCCGTCGGCGGTCTTATCCTCTCAAACTCCGGCGCTATCACAGCTAACTACTGGCTGTCAGAGATCTACGACGATGTGATCGCAAACGCTCACCGCAACGCAGATATCCACCTCCACGACCTTTCCATGCTCACAGGCTACTGCGCAGGCTGGTCTCTCAAGCAGCTCATTCAGGAGGGCCTCGGCGGCGTTCCCGGAAAGATCACCTCAGCCCCCGCAAGCCACCTCGCAACTCTTTGCAACCAGATGGTAAACTTCCTCGGTATCATGCAGAACGAGTGGGCAGGCGCTCAGGCATTCTCCTCCTTCGATACGTACCTCGCTCCCTTCGTTAAGGTAGACAACCTTTCCTACGAGCAGGTCAAGAAGTGCATCGAGAGCTTTATCTACGGCGTTAACACTCCCTCCCGTTGAGGTACTCAGGTTCCCTTCTCCACCATCACTCTTGACTGGGTGGTTCCCGCTGACCTTGCAGAAATGAACTGTATCGTAGGCGGCAAGGAGATGGACTTCAAGTATAAGGACTGTAAGGCTGAGATGGATATGGTCAACCGCGCGTTCATCGAGATCATGATCGAGGGCGACGCTAACGGCCGCGGCTTCCAGTATCCTATCCCCACCTACTCCATCACCCGCGACTTTGACTGGTCTGAAACTGAGAACAACAAGCTTCTCTTTGAGATGACCTCTAAGTACGGTACTCCCTACTTCTCCAACTACATCAACTCCGATATGGAGCCCAGCGACGTTCGCTCCATGTGCTGCCGTCTCCGCCTTGACCTCAGAGAGCTTCGCAAGAAGTCCGGCGGCTTCTTCGGTAGCGGTGAGTCCACCGGTTCTATCGGCGTTGTTACCGTAAATATGCCCCGCATCGCTTACCTTGCTGCTGACGAGGCTGACTTCTATAAGCGTCTCGACCGCATTATGGATATCTCCGCGCGCAGCCTTAAGGTCAAGCGCGAGGTCGTTACAAAGCTCCTCAACGAGGGCCTCTACCCCTACACCAAGCGTTACCTCGGCACCTTCGCTAACCACTTCTCCACAATCGGTCTTGTTGGTATGAACGAGGCTTGCCTCAACGCAAACTGGATCGGCAAGGACCTTACAAACGAGGATGCTCAGAAGTTCACTCAGGAGGTTCTCGACCATATGAGAGAGCGCCTCTCCGACTATCAGGAGATGTACGGCGACCTCTACAACCTTGAGGCTACTCCCGCTGAGTCTACAGCATTCCGTCTTGCTAAGCATGACAGAAAGAGATATCCCGATATCCGCTGTGCTTCCGATAACGGT
>JAZQAS010000092.1:0-4503 GCA_045545335.1 Candidatus Avispirillum sp.
CCCACGGGACCCATTTATGGGTAGTAAGTAACAATTGCACGGCTGGCAGGCCAATACTAAACGCACTTGTGCGTCGCCAGTAGTGTTTAGGGCTATGCCCGAAAATGAAATACCCCCCGTTTTACGGGGGGATATTTATTATTTGGTTTTTGGGGATAAATAAATTCACGTTTCATATCTTGACATTGGTTTTATTACATTTTATAATGGGTTTGATCCGATTTATATTACCCACAGCACAGAAAGAACGGTGATCATTATGGAAAACAAGATTTATGAGATCGTTGACAGCGTAGAAAAGCTTGAAGCGACCATTGCCCGCGTGCGCAAGGCTCAGAGGATCTTTGCCACCTACTCTCAGGAGCAGGTCGACCGCATATTCCTCGCCGCCGCAAGCGCCGCAAATAAGGCGAGGATCCCTCTCGCAAAGCTTGCCGTTTCCGAAACGGGAATGGGCATAGTTGAGGACAAGGTCATCAAAAACCACTACGCCTCCGAATACATATACAACGCCTACAAGGACACAAAGACCTGCGGCGTTATCGAAGAGGATACCGCATACGGCACAAAAAAGATAGCCGAGCCCATCGGCGTTATTGCCGCTGTTATCCCCACAACAAACCCCACCTCTACCGCGATCTTCAAGACGCTTATCTCTCTTAAAACGAGAAACGGTATTATCATCAGCCCCCATCCCAGAGCGAAGGACTCCACCATCGCGGCGGCAAAGCTCGTTCTTGAGGCGGCAGTCAGTGCAGGAGCACCCGAGGGCATCATCGGCTGGATAGACGTTCCCAGCCTTGAGATGACAAACACCGTTATGAAGGAGTCTGACCTTATTCTCGCAACGGGCGGCCCCGGAATGGTCAAGGCGGCATACTCCAGCGGCAAGCCTGCTCTCGGCGTTGGCGCAGGTAACACCCCTGCTATTATCGACGACTCTGCAGATATCATTCTTGCGGTCAACTCCATCATCCACTCCAAGACCTTTGACAACGGTATGATCTGCGCTTCTGAGCAGTCCTGCATAGTGCTTGACAGCATTTACGACAGCGTTAAGGCTGAGTTCAAAAAGCGCGGCTGCTATTTCCTCAACGAAGAGGAATGTGAGAAGGTTAGAAAGACTATCATCATTAACGGCGCGCTTAACGCAAGGATAGTCGGTCAGTCCGCCTCCAAGATCGCTTCCCTTTCCGGCGTTACCGTTCCTGCGGGAACGAAGATACTTATCGGCGAGGTTGAGAGCGTTGAGCTCTCTGAGGAGTTCTCCCACGAGAAGCTCTCTCCCGTTCTCGCTATGTATCGCGCCGCTACTCTCTCCGAGGCATTTGACAAGGCTGAAAGGCTCGTTGCAGACGGCGGCTTCGGCCACACCTCCTCGATCTATCTTGACACGGCTACGGGCAAGGAAAAGCTGGATGAGTTTGCCTCCCGCATGAAGACCTGCCGTATCCTCGTTAACACTCCCTCCTCTCACGGCGGTATCGGAGACCTCTACAACTTCAAGCTCGCTCCCTCTCTTACTCTGGGATGCGGCTCCTGGGGCGGAAACTCCGTTTCCGAAAACGTGGGTGTGAAGCACCTTCTTAACATCAAAACTGTTGCCGAGAGGAGAGAAAATATGCTTTGGTTCAGAGCGCCTGAAAAGCTTTATATGAAAAAGGGCTGCCTCCCCGTTGCTCTTGACGAGCTTAAGACCGTTATGGGCAAGAAGAGAGCCTTCATCGTTACAGACAACTTCCTTTATAAAAACGGATATACAAAGCCCATTACCGACAAGCTTAACGAAATGGGCATCGCTTACTCTGCTTTCTTTGACGTTGAGCCCGATCCCACCCTTGCCTGCGCAAAGGCGGGCGCCGCTCAGATGACGGCATTTGCTCCCGACTGCATCATCGCGCTCGGCGGCGGTTCTGCCATGGACGCTGCGAAGATCATGTGGGTGCTTTATGAGCATCCCGAATGCGACTTTATGGATATGGCAATGCGCTTTATCGATATTCGTAAGCGTGTTTACACATTCCCCAAGATGGGCGAAAAGGCTTATTTTATCGCTATCCCCACCTCTGCGGGAACGGGCAGTGAGGTCACGCCCTTCGCCGTTATTACAGACGAGACCACGGGAGTTAAGTACCCTCTTGCAGACTACGAGCTCCTTCCCGATATGGCCATCATTGACACGGATTTCCATATGTCTGCCCCCAAGGGTCTTACCGCCGCTTCCGGTATTGACGCGGTCACCCACGCGCTTGAGGCTTACGCCGCAATGCTCGCTACCGACTACACCGACGGTCTTGCCCTTCGCGCGCTTAAGATAATCTTTGAATATCTCCCCCGCGCTTACGAGAACGGACAGACTGATACAGTTGCCCGCGAGAAGATGGCAAACGCCGCAACAATGGCGGGCATGGCATTTGCAAACGCATTCCTCGGCATATGCCACTCCATGGCGCACAAGCTTGGCGCATTCCACCATCTGCCCCACGGCGTTGCAAACGCTCTTATGATAGAGGAGGTCATCCGCTTCAATTCAAGCGAGAGACCCGTTAAGATGGGAACCTTCTCTCAGTATGACCACCCCCACACAAAGGCACGCTACGCTGAGGTTGCAGACTATCTGGGCCTTGCGGGAGCTGACGACGACGAAAAGGTTGAAAGCCTTATTGCGGCTATCAACGCCCTCAAGGAAAAGGTTGGCATCAAGGCCACCATCAAGGACTACGGCATTGACGAGGAGGACTTCCTCTCCCGTCTTGACGATATGGTGGAGCAGGCCTTTGACGACCAGTGCACAGGCGCGAACCCCCGTTATCCCCTTATGAGCGAGATGCGCGAGATGTATCTCAACGCTTATTACGGAAAGCATTTCGAAGAGCCCGAAATGCCCGATGCAAACTGAGAGGTGCCATATGAAACTTGAAAACCTTATTGCAAAAAGAAAAAACAAGGCAATATACCGCGACGGCGATCTTTGTATCAAGCTCTTTGACGAGAACTACTCAAAGGCTGACGTTCTCAACGAGGCTCTCAATCAGGCCCGCATTGAGGAAACGGGACTTAATATCCCAAAGATCCACGCAGTTACCACCATCGACGGCAAGTGGGCCATCGTTTACGATTATATTGAGGGAAAGACCCTTGCGACCCTTGCAACGGAGGAGCCCGAGAAGTTTGACGAATATCTTGAAAGGTTCGTTGACCTTCAGATAGAGATCCACTCAAAGACCTGCCCTCTCCTCAACAAGCTGAAGGACAAGATGATGAGAAAGATCTCGGAGACCACCCTCGACGCTACGACCCGCTACGAGCTTCACACCCGCCTTGAGGGTATGCCCAAGCACAAGAAGGTCTGCCACGGAGATTTTAACCCCTCCAACATCATCGTTACCCCCGAGGGCGAGCTCTACGTTATCGACTGGGCCCACGCAACTCAGGGCAACGCCTCTGCAGACGTTGCAAGAACCTACCTTCTTTTCTGCCTCAAGGGCGAAAAGGAGCTGGCAGAGCGCTATCTCAACCTCTTCTGCAAGAAGAGCGATACCGCAAAGCAGTACGTTCAGAAATGGATGCCCATCGTTGCGGCTTCTCAGTCTGTCAAGGGCAAGGAGCACGAAAGAGAATTTCTCCTCTCCTGGGTCAACGTTGTTGATTACGAATAAATCAAAAAAGCAGTGCTTGCGAGACTTCTTTATGAGAAGTCTCGCAGTTTTATTCGCCTGCGGCGAGTGATATTGCTTCGCAGTGATATTCGGCTTGCGCCGAGTGGTATTTGCTTCGCAAGTTTTGGAGGCGAATAAAATACCACTGAAGCCGATAGGCTTCAATAACACTATTGCTTTTGCAATAATATCACTCCGACGAAGTCGGAATAAAACTTGCATAATATTTACCGGTGTGTTATGATAAAATGGGTTTGGGCATGAACTAATAAAACATTTGTGCTTACAAATGCGATATTGGTTCTAAATCAGTTCGATAAATAAGAATTTGTAGGTGAGATAATGATTATATTAATTACAGGAGCATCGCATACAGGGAAACCGGCTCTTGCTCAAAAACTGCTTGAAAAATATAAATACCCATATCTTTCAATAGACCATCTAAAAATGGGTTTAATTCGTAGCGGTAATACAGAACTTACTCCTATGAGTGATGATAATGATTTGACCGCATACTTATGGCCCATCGTCCGTGAAATGGTTAAAACTGCTATCGAAAACAAGCAGAACTTAATTGTCGAAGGCTGCTATATTCCATTCGATTGGCAGGAAGACTTTGACTCCGAATATCTTGAAAGCATCAAATATTACTGTCTGGTAATGAGTGAGGAATATATCAGAAATCACTTTGCCGATATAAAGGAATATGCAAATGTCATTGAAAATCGTTTGGATGATGAATGGTGTACCGTTGAGAGCGTTTTGACAGATAATGCGGAAGTCCTCGCCCTTGCGAAAAAGCATAATGCAAACTTTATTCTCATTGATGACCAATACGAGATTA